>NZ_VTRV01000212.1 GCF_008274655.1 Cognatilysobacter lacus
GGGCCTGCTGAGCCCCGTGCTCGAGCAGGTCACCGTCTCGCGCGTGACGCCCGGTTCGCCCGCGGCCCGCGCCGGGCTGCACGTCGGCGACCGCATCGTCAGCCTCGACGGCCAGACGATCCGCGGCACCGCCGCCCGTCCCGTTGCCGCACGCCTGCAGGATCTGCATGCCGGCCAGCACGTGCGACTCGCGATCGAACGCCCGGGCGCCCGCCTGGACCTCGAGCTGGTCGCCGAAGCGCCGAAGACCGCGCCGTAGTCGAGCCGGTATCGTGGCGCGATGACCGACGCCGCCTCCCCCTCCCCCTTCCGCAGCACCGCCACGCTCGCCGACCTCAACGCGCTGTCCGCCGGGACGGCGATGGTGCCGCTGGGCATCGTGTTCACCGAGCGCGGCCCCGATTTCCTGCGCGGCACGATGCCGGTCGACGAACGCACGCGGCAGCCGTATGGCCTGCTCCACGGCGGCGCCTCGGTGCTGCTGGCCGAGACGCTCGGCTCGACCGCCGGCAACCTGTGCGTGCCCGAGGACCGCATCTGCGTCGGTATCGAGATCAACGCCAACCACCTGCGCGGCGTGCGCGACGGCGTGGTCACGGGCACCGCGCGGCCGTTGCACCTGGGCGCCAGCACGCACGTGTGGGAAATCCGCATCGAAGACGCACGCGGCCGCCTGGCCTGCGTTTCGCGGCTGACGCTCGCCGTGGTGCCGCGCACCACGCAGTGACCGGCGCCCCGGTCGACGCATCGCTCCGGTAGGCTTTCGCCGATGATCGCGCCGACCTCCCCCGACGGCGCCGCATCGCCGGGCGGCGTCGTCCTGCGCGTGCCGCGCTACCTGATCCGCGTGCCCCTGCTGCTCTGGCATGCGCTGGTGCACCTGCCGCTGCTCCTTTTGCTTCTCACGCCGCCGACCCGCGCCTGGCGTTGGGGCGACGAGTTGTTCCAGCACCGCGCCATCCGCATGTGGCAGTGGGGGCTGATGTGGATCGTGGGGTTCCGGCTGCGTCGCGCCGGCACGCCGCTTGCGGGCGCGACGATGTTCGTCGCCAACCACGTCGGCTGGGTCGACATCTCGATGCTGCACACGCAACGGATGATGGGTTTCGTCGCGAAGGACGAAATCGCGCGTTGGCCGCTGATCGGCACGCTGGCCGCGCGTGCGCAGACGATCTACCACCGCCGCGGCAACGCCGAGTCGCTGGGTGGCGTGATGAGCGAGATGGTGCGCCAGCTGCGCGCCGGCCATTCGGTCGGCGTGTTCCCCGAGGGCGGCACGCGCGGTGGCGGCGAGATCGGCCCGTTCCACGCGCGCATATTCACCGCGGCGGTGGAG
Organism: Cognatilysobacter lacus; assembly: GCF_008274655.1. Lineage (GTDB taxonomy): Bacteria > Pseudomonadota > Gammaproteobacteria > Xanthomonadales > Xanthomonadaceae > Cognatilysobacter > Cognatilysobacter lacus. The sequence goes on from NZ_VTRV01000212.1 coordinate 1,337, forward strand.
GCCGGCGCGCCGGTGCAGCCGGTCGCCCTGGTCTACGGCGAGCACGGCGCGGCGCAACGCACGGTCGCCTTCGCGAAAGGCGAGACCTTCTTCGCCAACTTCCTGCGCCTGCTCGGCGAACCCGCGCGAAGCGCCACCGTGCATTTCCTCGAGCCGATCCCGGCAGGTACCGAGGAAGGCCGGCGGCGCATCGCGGAGCTCGCGCGCCAGCGCATCGTCGACGCGATGGGCACCTGAGCCGATGCGTTCGACGGACTTCGCGCCGCCGCGCTGGCTGCGCAATGCGCATGTGCAGACGGTGCTGGGCACCAGCGTGCTGCGCAGCCGCATCGGCAGCGCACGCCTCGCCGCCAACAGCGTCACGACGACACCGCACGTCATCGACGCCGGCGAGGGCGTGCGCCTGTCGGGCCTGCACGACGGACCCGCCGGCGAGTCGAAAGGCCTTGCGCTGCTGCTGCACGGCTGGGAAGGCAGCGTCGATTCCAGCTACATGCGCCTGAGCGCCGCGGCATTGCTGGCGCGCGGCTGGTCGACGTTCCGGCTCAACTTCCGCGACCACGGCGACAGCCACCACCTCAACGAAGACATCTTCCATTCCGGACGCATCGACGAAGTGGTGCGCGCGGCCGTCGAAGTCGCGCGACGTTTCCCGGCGCCGCGCATGGTCGCTGCCGGCTATTCGCTTGGCGGCAACTTCACCTTGCGGCTCGCGCTGCATGCGCCTGCCGCGGGCTTGCAGCTCGAGCGCGTCGCCGCGGTCTGCCCGGTCCTGGACCCGGCACGCACGATGGACGCGATGGACCGCGGACTCGGCGTGTATCGACGCTATTTCGAGCGCAAGTGGCGCAGCTCCCTGCAGCGCAAGCGCGCGCTGTTCCCGCACCTGGCATATCTCGACGACCGCACGCTCGGGCAGCGCCTGCGCGAGCTCACCCGCTCGCTGGTCGAGGGCCATACCGACTACGGCTCGCTCGACGGTTACTTCGACCGCTACACGATCGCTGGCGACCGCCTGGCGTCGCTGTCCGTGCCGGCCGAGATCCTGACCGCCGCGGACGACCCGGTGATCCCTGTCGCCGATTTCGAGCGCCTCGTGCTGGCCCCGTCGACACGACTCACCGTCACCGCGCACGGCGGCCACTGCGGCTTCGTGCGCGATGCGCGGCTCGACGGCTTCGCCGAGCACTGGCTCGCCGCGGTGCTGGACACGCGGGCCTCCGGCTAGCGCCCGCTACAATCGGCGATTGCTTCGACCTCCGGATATTCCATGTACGACACCGTCCTCGCCGCGCTCCGCCGGGGCGCCGCCGACGAGGCGCTTCCCGCGGCCCAGACGCTCGTCGAGCAGCAGCCCGACGACATCGGCGCGTTGCGCCTGCTCGCCGCCGCCCAGCGCCTTTCCGGCGAGGGCGAAGCCGCGCTCGCCACGCTCGACCGGGCACTCGACCTCGCGCCCGAGGATGCCGACCTGCACCTCGAACGCGCCGGCCTGCTGCTGCAGGCGCGCGACCTCGATCGCGCGCAGGCGGCACTGGCGCGCAGCGTCGGGCTCGATCCGAACCAGTTCCCCGCGTACATCATCCAGGCGCAGCTCGCGCTCGGTCGCGGCGACCTCGACGAGGCCGAACGCCTCGTGCGCACCGCAGCGCGCATCGCGCCCGAGCATCCGCAGATCAGCGCCGTCGAAGGCATGCTCGCCTTGCGTCGCGGTCGCCCCGACGAAGCGCTCGGTCTGCTTTCCCAGGCCGCGGACCTCGCGCCCGACGAGCCGATGCTGCGCCACGCGCTCGGCTTCGCCTACCTGGCCAAAGGCCACCTGGCGTTCGCCGAGCAGGCGTTCCGCGGCGTGCTGCAGACCACGCCCGACAGCCAGCCGTTGCGCGCGCTGGTAGCCGATCTCATGCGCCAGCAGGGCCGCCCGGCGGAAGCCGCCGACGAGCTGGCGCCGATGCTGGACGACGGCTCCGCAAGCCCCGCGCTGCACCGGCTGGTTGGCGAACTCGAACTCG
>NZ_VTRV01000213.1 GCF_008274655.1 Cognatilysobacter lacus
AGCGCCAGTGCGTACGTGCGCAGCGGCACGCCGAGCGACCCGCACAGGTAGCCCGGCACCTCCGACGGCAGCGCGAGTTGCAGCAGCACGATGAGGCCGACGCCGGGCCGCCCCTCCAGCCGCCTGCGGTAAGCCGCCACGACCTGCGCGACGCGGCGACCCTGCAGAAGCGGCCGACCGAGCATGCGACCGAGCGCATAGGCGAGCGTGCCCCCAAGCCACCAGCCGGCCCAAAGCAGCAGTGCGGTCGGAAGCGCGCCCCACGCCAGCAGCGCGGCCGGCACGAGCGCCGCACTCGAGAAGAACGCGAGCATCGCGGAGGCCGCCGCCAGTAGCACGAACAACCCGATCCCGGCCAACGGATGCGCGCGAATGAGCGGTTCGGCCCAGCCCAGTACCGACTGCAACGCGCGATACACCGGATCGGCGTACAGCAACGCTGCGGCAGCGACGGCGGCGAGCACGAGCCAGGCGTAGCGGCGGCGCGCTGTGCTCGCTCGCGATGGCGATGGCGATGGCGATGGCGATGGCGATGGCGATGGCGATGGCACCGGCATGTTCGATCGGACTCGCACGACGCGTGGACTGCCCAGGAGTATCGCAGCGGACCTCACCCCGCGCGGCTGCCCTCGCAATTGGCAGCGTCCCGGCGCATGGAGCGGGCATGGGCTCGTCAGTTGACTGCGCCGCGGAAGCCTCAGGCTGCGGCCGTTCGCCCCCGCGCCGTCCCCGGGGAGAATTCCCCTCGCATTTCGGTCGGGTCGCAGTCCGCTTCAGCTGCACCTGTCGACGCCGCCCGTGCGTCCGTCCGCCGCCCTACCAGTCCACGCTCTCCGCCATCGCGCACGGCGGATGCGGGCCCTCGAGCACGGGCACGTCGCAGATCGCGTCGACGCGCTTGCGGTAGCTCTTCTCGATGCAAGCGTAGTCGGTGCACGCGTTGCGAACGCGTAGCCAGGCCCTCTGGATCGCCTTCTGTTCGACGCGGGTGTCGTCGCCTACTTCGGCGAGCAGCATCAACTTGTAATTGTCGGCGAGCGCGTCGTCTAGCTTGCTCAGCACCAGGTTCGTGCAGATCTCCTTTTCCACGAAAGTTGCCGCCTCGTGGCAGTCGAATGACGCGGCGCTGGCGGTGAAGCTGGCGAACAGGGCCGCGATGGCGAAAGCGTGCTTCATGAATGCCTCGGAGTGGACAGTGCGTTGACACGTGTGCAGGGAGACGACAGTGCGCGCACGGGAGTTCGCGGCGGTGCCGTCGGCGCGTGCGCATGTGCGAAGGCGGGCGGGCTCATTGCGACATGTCGATAGACGTGAGCTTCCAGTCGATGAGCCGGTGGCGACGGAATACGAGGCCCAATGGCGCAACGGAGCTCGAGCTTCCGCTTAGCGTGACGACGAAGGTATCGAAGTCGCGATAGCGCATCTGCGCATCGACCTGCGTACCCGGCTGTGCTGTTGCCTCACCCGCGCGGGCGTCGGACATCCCCAGCTTCGGCAACGCGCCGTGCGTCATCAGCGCGGCGAGCCCCTCCGGCGTAGCCACCGCATCGATCATCGGCCCCATGAGCGCCATCGCGAACATCGCACCGGCGCCGGCCATCGGATTCTCCGAGCCACGCTCCGCTGCCGACTGCATCATCGACGCCGCCAGATGCGCGTTCAGGCTTTCCTTCAGCGCGGGAAAGTCGACGTGCTCTGCGACGCGCGGCGCATCGCCGGCGACGGCCGCATCGCGTATCGCGCGAACCGCCAGATACGGCGACGCCGCCACGTAGGCGACGGCGAGGGCAGCCGCGATTCCGAGGCCGAGTGCGGTGCTGCGCTTCATTGACGGATTCCTCTGGTACTCATCGACGATGTTCGCGCGGGATGCGCAGTGACCCACGCCGTACGTACGCGTGGCTACCCGGTGGCGGGCAGCGCGAGTCGATTACGGCCGGGGGACGGATTTCTTGCGCGCGGAGGGTGCAAGACGCCGTGCAACTTGTCGGCTGCGGAGGCCGCTCAGCGCGGGTGGCCGCGCGCTCCGCCCGGCGATCGAAGCCGCGCATTACGCCGGCCTTGGCAGGCAGCGAGAACGAGGACGCGTAGAGCTCGGCCGATCAGTTTTGCAGGCATAGTGATCGATCGCTTCGGCGACGCTAGCGTGTTGCGTTGCACTCCTGCGCTGGAGGCGTCGCGGCGCTGCAGCCTGCGAGCAGACGAAGACAAACGGAGAGTGTGGTGCGAACCATGGCGGCGTTCCGAGTGGCGGGAGGGCCAGTCGTCGGGGCGTCGGGAAGCACGCTCCTTCCATTCGCGGCGCCATCCTGGTGCGGAACCGATGTATCCCTGCGGCTGCCGCGTGTCGGCAACCCTGTGATTTTGGTTCGCACGTCGTTCGTTGCACGCCCCGCAACCGCATTGCACGCATGCCGCCAAACGCGCGCACGACGCCGCCGAAGCCGCGCCTAACGCCGAGCCGCGCGCTTGACAGCCCGCTTCCTCGCTACCACCTTCGTCTTCGCAGGCGCCGGTTTCGGCAACGCCGCGATGCGTATCAGTTCGTCCGGCAGGCGTGCCTGCAGAACCGCGAGGAGTTCGGTCGACGCAGCGCTGCGGTCGGGGGTTCCGTCCTGCAGCGCCACGCGCACGCGCGTGGTCAACGTGCGAACTTCATCGCTGGCCAGCAGCGCCCGCGTCAGGACCAGGAACTGCTCGCCCTGGTAGTCGACCGCGTAAAGGCCCAGCTTCTGCGACCGGCCTTCATACGTGACGCCCGGCAGGCGCACGAGCAGCTGTCCGACGGCGTTCCAGGTTTCGAGCTCGCCGGCGGGAATGGTGAAGTCCGAGGGCCCGGTCGGCGGCGCGACCACGGGCCCCGGCGGCGTCGTTGGTCGCGTCGGCACGGGCGCGCAGCCGGCGATCATCGCGACTGCCGCGAGCACCCACGACAGGCGCAGCGTCGAGCGTCTTGCGGGAGCACTGGGTCGGTCTGCAGTCATGGTGCCGCCGCCGGGTGTGAGGGGCGCTGCCTGCACGTTGGCGCGGGATGCGTCGACGCCAGCAACCCCTGGTGAAATGCATCCTGACCCCATTTCCCCGAGAACGACACTCCGGGCACGGCGCTTCGCGCACGCTGTTCACCCGACCGTGGAGGTTCCATGCGCATCCGTCTGCTCGCACCCCTCGCCCTGCTTGGGCTCGCCATCGGCTGCACGCGCACGGGAACGCCCGGCGGCGCTGATGCGCCTGTCCGCACGCCGGCACCCGCGCCCGTGACTGTCCACGCGCCGCCGTCGACT
>NZ_VTRV01000214.1 GCF_008274655.1 Cognatilysobacter lacus
CGCGCACGAGCGCCGGACGGCCGTGGTCATCGCCCGCGGCGCGGCCGTCGCTGTCGATGCGCAGTACCCAAGCGGTGGCCCAGGCGGCGGCGAGCGCATCGGGATCGACGCGCAGCGTGTCAGCGCGGTCGAGCGCCGCAAGGCAGGGATCGGGGCCGACCAGCGAGTACGGCGCGCCGGCCACGGAGGTCATGCCGAGAACGAGGACCCGCAACCGCAGGTGGTCTTCGCATTCGGATTGCGAATGACGAACTGGGCGCCGTGCAGGCTCTCGGTGTAATCGACTTCGGCGCCCATCAGGTATTGCAGGCTGAGCGGATCGACCACCAGCGTGACGCCGTCGGTTTCGACCGCCAGGTCGTCCTCGCCGCGTTCCTCGTCGAATTCGAAACCGTACTGGAACCCCGAGCAGCCGCCGCCCTGGATGTAGACGCGCAGCTTGAGCGCGGCATTGCCTTCCTCGTCGATCAGCTGGCGCACCTTGCCCGCGGCGGCCGGCGTGAACACCAGCGGCCGGTCGAGCGATTGGTAACCCGGGGCCGTCGGAAGGTCGATGATTTCCATGCGGGCAGGATAGCAGCGCGTCGCCGAACGCCCGGCCAATGCGGCGCGACGCTGTTTCCCGCGGTCGTCAAGGCGACGGAGCGGCGACCGCTTCGGCCCAGGTGACCGCATGCTCGACCGGCGCCCCGCCGTGCGGCCGGAGCCGGACGATCACCCGCACTGGGGAGAAGCCCGCGGGCAGGAAGACGTCGCCCTGCACTTCCTCGAAGTAGCGGAACGAGTACGGCACGCCCGCGGCATGCGGTTGCTGGCGCAGTGTCCCCCAGTCCAGCGTGCGCAGCTGGCCCTGCGCGCTGCCTTCGACGGCGAGCTCGACATCGCCACTGCTGATGCCGCCGCGGTCCAGGTTCTGCGTCAGCACGGTCGTGAAGTGCCAGGCGCCTCCGGGTTGGCGGGCCATGCGCAGCGCGTGCACCGCGAGGCCGTGGCGCTGGCCGGTCGCGCCGACCAGGCGCTCGTAGAAGTCGACATCGGCCTTGAGCTGCGCGATCTGTTCCTCGCGGTCGGCGAGCGTGGCCTGGAGCCGGCCGTTGGCGTCGCGACTGACCTGGTCGGACCGCGAAAGCGTGGCGATGCGCTGCGCGAGTTCGCCGTTCGTGCTGGCGTCGCAAGGCGCGGGCCGGGTGCCGCTGGCCACCTGCCAGACGCCCCATGCGCCGAAAAGCAACGCGATCAGGAAGACCAGCAGCGCGGCCACCAGACCGACGCCGGCGCGGGCGGCGTGGGGCGGCGTCGGGGGTGTCGGCATGCGGGATTCCGATCAGGCGGCGGTATGCCAGTATGCCGACGCCGCCTGCACGACCGGCGCGGTTGCATCGAAGCTACGGCCGTCGGAGTCCGCCATGCCCGCAGCGCCCCTGTTCGCCCTCGGCCTCGTGCTCGCCTGGTTGGCGGGCGTACGCGTGTACCTCACGGTGTTCGGCATCGGTCTGGCCGGCGCGCTGGGCTGGATGGACCTGCCGCCCGCGCTGCAGGTAACGCAGTCGCCGTGGGTACTCGGCGTCGCGGGTGCGCTGGCCGTCGTCGAGTTCTTCGCCGACAAGATCCCGGGCGTCGATTCGGCGTGGGACCTCGTCCATACATTGCTGCGCGTGCCTGCCGGCGCGTTCCTCGCCGCGGCTGCGTTGTCGCCGGATGGGCATCTCGGCGCGGGCGCATTGGCAGCGGGCGCGGGGATCGCCTTCGCGAGCCACGGCCTGAAAGCCGGCACCCGTGCGCTGATCAACACGTCGCCGGAGCCGGTGTCGAACTGGACGGCGTCGGCCGGCGAGGACGCGGCATCGCTAGGCATCCTCGCACTGCTGATCGCGCATCCGGTGGCTGCGCTGGCGTTGGTGATCCTGCTCAGCGTGCTGGTCGCGCTGGCGGTGGCCTGGCTGTGGCGACGCGTCCGCACGGTGCTTCGCGGCGGAGCCAAACCGCGCGCTACGTGACGACGTTCGCGGCGCGTTGCCCTCGCCCGCCGCTTCCCGCTCTGACGCGTCGCTACGAAGCGGCGTCAGCCTGACCGCCGGCGCCATTACCAACGGACACGCGCGGTCGCTGGCGATAGGTCCGGTTGCGGCTGTCGTGCATGTCGAGCACCGGTTGCGGCACGGCGCCCGGGCCCGCGATGTGGCGGGCGGTGGGCGCCAGATGCTGCAGGGCGCGCGAATACACGCCGCGCTTGAACGTCACCACGTGTTCCAGCGGATACCAGAAATCCACCCAGCGCCAGTGGTCGAACTCGGGCTTGTCGGTGGCGTCCAGACGCACGTCGGATTCAGCCCCCTTGAGCTGCAGCAGGAACCACACCTGCTTCTGCCCGATGCAGACCAGCCGATCGCGCCGGCGCACCGCGCGCTGCGGCAAGCGGTAGCGCAGCCAGCCAGGCGTGGCCGCGAGGACCTCGACGTGCTCCGGCAGCAGGCCGGTTTCCTCTTGCAACTCGCGGTACATCGCCTCGACCGGCGTCTCGTCGGTGTTCATCCCGCCCTGCGGGAACTGCCAGCCGTCGCGATGGACGCGCCTTGCCCAGAACACCCGGCCATCGGTGTTCATGAGGACGATGCCCACGTTGGGGCGGTAACCGTCCGGATCGATCACGATGCGGACCTCGATCTACAGGCGCAGGGCCACTTGTCCCGACTCTGCCACGCGGTCCCGTCGACAACAAGCGAAGCAGGCGGGCGGTTTGCGGAACCCGCGATTGACAGCCGCCGGGCGAACCGGAAGAATTCGCTGTTCACCCGATGGCTATGTAGCTCAGCCGGTTAGAGCACAGCACTCATAATGCTGGGGTCGGTGGTTCGAGTCCACCCATAGCCACCACACTTAAGCCCGCGAATTTGCGGGCTTTTTTGTGGCTGAAGAGACAGTAGCGACGTCGGGTCAGGCGCCTCGAGTGCCTTCGTCGAACACTCCCGGGAGGGCTACTCGACCCGTTGCGGACGGTCCGTGCGGCCACGTGCTACCCGTCGCTGGAACTCAGCGCGTCCGGGCGCCGGGAATCACCTGGACAGCACCCGGAACCCGATACGGGCCCACGCACCGGACTCCGCGATCGCGGTCAGCGCATGCGGGCCGGGTTCGTCCAGGGCCAGGCGCGTCGGCGCCGAGCCCTGCGAGGACGCCACGAGCCGGCCATCGAGCAACCAGCGAACGGCGTCGTCCGTGCCGAGCGCGCGGACTTCCACGCGCACCGGGCCGCT
>NZ_VTRV01000215.1 GCF_008274655.1 Cognatilysobacter lacus
TCAGTTCGTCCAAGTGAGCCGCCCATTTTAGGGCATTTCCGATCACTGTCAACACCTCGTGAGCGGAAATTTTGCTGGCCCGCGTTCTTCGTCCGGCTGCGGTTGCAGCGCGTTCTCGTCAGCGGGGCGCGCATTGTGCACATGCCCGCGATGTTTTGGAAGGGGCGGCTTCGCGGCCGCATTCCGCCGTTCAGTGAGGCTTGACCGGCGTGCCGTCGTGTCGGAATGTCAGCCGCACTTTCTGAAAGGACGAGTCATGAAAACGCGATGGCTACTGCCGCTGGCGCTGCTACTCATCACCGGCTGTGCGAGCGGCCGCGGGGCTTGGGTCGAGCTGAGCGGGAAGCGCTATTCGGTCGAGATCGCCGCCGACGACGCGTCGCGCGAGCGCGGCCTGATGTTCCGCGAGGAGATGGCCGCGGACCACGGCATGCTTTTCCTGCACGATCGCGAGGAGCCGCTCGCCTACTGGATGAAGAACACGAAGATCCCGCTCGACATCCTGTACTTCGACACCGGCCGGCACCTGGTGGCGCAGCGGCGCGATGTGCCGCCCTGCACGCTCGGCGACCAGTGCCCGCCCTATCCGAGCGACGCGCCCGCGCGCTACGTGCTCGAACTCAATGCCGGGCAAGCCGAGCAGCTGAAGCTCGCCAAGGGCACGGAACTCAAGCTCGGACCGGGCATCACGCCGCTGAAGTAGGCGGTCAGGCCTCGACCATTTCGAAGTCATCCTTGGTGACGCCACAATCCGGGCACGTCCAGGTGTCCGGTACGTCGGCCCAACGCGTGCCGGGCGCGATGCCTTCCTCGGGAAGGCCCTTCGCTTCGTCGTAGATGTAGCCGCAGACGACGCACATCCACGTGCGGAAGGGGGCGGTCTCTGCAGCAGTCGACATGGGCGGATAATGCTTCCGGTTCGGGACCGCATTGTCCCATTCGCTCCTGCCCGCGGAAAGCATGCCCCCTGACACGCCGTCCTGGCCGCGCCGCGGCCTCTACGCGATCACGCCCGACGAGCCCGACAGCGTTCGGCTGCTTGCCCGCGTGCGTCCCGTGCTGGACGCGGGTCCCGCGCTGCTGCAGTACCGGAACAAGCGGGCCGACAGCGCCCTGCGCGCCGAACAGGCGAGCGCCCTGCTGCCACTCTGTCGCGCGCGTGGCGTACTGCTGATCATCAACGACGACTGGCGCCTCGCGGCGACGGTAGGCGCGGACGGCGCCCACCTAGGAAGCGACGACGGCGACCTTCGCCAGGCCCGCAAGGCGCTCGGGGCCGCGGCGATCATCGGTGCCTCCTGCTACGACTCGATCGACCGCGCGCGACTGGCTGCAGATGCCGGGGCGAGTTACGTCGCCTTCGGCGCGTTCTTCCCGTCATTGACCAAGCCCGGCGCGCGACGTGCGCATCTACCGCTGCTGACCGCGAGCGCGTCGTTGAACCTGCCGCAAGTCGCCATCGGCGGCATCACGCCCTCGAACGCGCCCTCGCTCATCGATGCCGGCGCGGACCTAATCGCTGTCGTCGGCGGGCTGTTCGATGCACCCGATCCGCACGCCGCCGCCCTCGCCTATCTCGCCTGTTTCAAGGATCACGACGCATGAACCACACGATTTCCGAGCGGCTTTTTTCGCGCGCGAGCGAGCTGCTCCCCGGCGGGGTCAACTCGCCGGTCCGCGCGTTCCGCTCGGTCGGCGGCACGCCGTTCTTCGCGAAACGCGCCGAAGGGGCCTACCTGCACGACGTCGATGGCAATACCTACATCGATTACGTCGGTTCGTGGGGGCCAATGATCGCCGGCCACGCGCATCCGAACGTGCTCGACGCCGTGGCACGGACCATGGTCGATGGCCTGAGCTTCGGCGTGCCGAACGCGCTCGAAGTCGCCATGGCCGAGGCGATTACCCGAATCGTGCCGAGCTGCGAAATGGTGCGCATGGTGAACTCGGGCACCGAGGCCACGCTGTCGGCGATCCGGCTTGCACGCGGCGCCACCGGTCGCACCCGCATCGTCAAGTTCGAAGGCTGCTATCACGGTCACGGCGACAGCTTCCTGGTGAAGGCGGGCAGTGGCGTCATGACGCTCGGGCTGCCGAATTCACCCGGCGTTCCGGCCGCGCTCGCCGATCTCACATTGACACTGCCGTACAACGATTTCGACGCGGCCACCGCCCTGTTCGACGACATGGGCGCGGAGATCGCAGCCATGATCATCGAACCCATCGTCGGCAATGCGAACTGCATCCTGCCGCGTGACGGCTACCTTCAGCACCTGCGGGCGCTATGCACGCAGCACGGCACGATCCTGATCTTCGACGAGGTGATGACGGGTTTTCGCGTCGCGCTCGGCGGCGCGCAGCAGCGCTACGGCGTCGTACCGGATCTGTCGACGTTCGGGAAGATCATCGGCGGAGGCATGCCGGTCGGTTGCTACGGCGGGCGTCGCGACCTGATGCAACAGATCGCGCCGGCTGGCCCGATCTACCAGGCCGGCACCCTGAGCGGCAATCCGGTCGCGATGGCCGCGGGGCTCGCGACGCTCGAGCTGATCCAGACGCCGGGCTTCCATGACGCACTCGAGCGCAGCACGCACGCGCTGTGCGACGGGCTCGAATCGGCGGCACGCGACGCGGGAATCGCGTTCCACACCACGCGGGCACCCGGCATGTTCGGCCTGTATTTCCGCGAAGGGCTCGTGGAGACCTTCGACGACGCCAAGGCGTCGGACACGACGCGCTTCAACCGCTTCTTCCACGCGATGCTGGAGCGAGGCGTCTATTTCGCACCGTCGGCCTTCGAAGCCGGTTTCATGTCGAGCGCGCATTCCGACGCGGAAATCACCGCGACGATCGCCGCGGCGCGCGAGGCGTTCGCACTGCTGTAGCCCGCCGATTCGCCGCGTGGACGATCGCGGCGCCGACTCCGCGCCGCGATGATCGGCCCGCGTGCCGCCGGCGAACCTTGTGGGAGAGCCCTAGGCGACCACTACCTCGCGCAGTGCTGCCCCCAGCCGAGCAAGACCCTCGGCGACGTCCTCGTCGCTGATGTTGAGTGCAGGCACGAAGCGCAGGACGTCGGGCCCGGCCTGCAGCAGCAACAGGCCGTGTTCGACGCAGCGGTCGAGTATTTCGCCGGCGCGTCCTGCGAACATCGGCCGCAGCTGCGCGCCGAGCATGAGCCCGCGACCGCGCACTTCGCTGAAGAGCCCCAGCTCGCGATCGACCGCGTCCAGCCCGGCGCGCAGGGCGTCCGCCTGCCGCGCCAAG
>NZ_VTRV01000216.1 GCF_008274655.1 Cognatilysobacter lacus
GACGGCGGCCAGAATGGCGGCCCGCAGGGCGAAGGCGGCCGCAACAACCGCCGCGAACGCTTCAAGAACCGGCGCGAACGCCAGCGCGAACGCCAGCGCGACGGCGGCATGCCCGACGACGGCGGCAACGAGGCCTTCGTGCCCCGCGCCCACCCGCAGGTGCCGGAAGGCTTCCCCAGCTACTCCCTGGGCGACTTCAAGCGCATGCCTGCGGCCAAGCTGCTTGAGATCGCCGACCAGCTGAACATCCAGGAAGGCGTCGCCCGCGCCCGCAAGCAGGACGTCATCTTCGCGCTGCTGAAGGTGCTCACGCGCCACGGCGAGGGCGTCGCCGCTGATGGCGTGCTGGAAATCCTGCCTGACGGCTTCGGCTTCCTGCGCGCGGCCGAGGCCAGCTACCTCGCCGGCCCGGACGACACCTACATCTCGCCGAGCCAGATCCGCCGCTTCAACCTGCGCACCGGCGATCATCTTTCCGGTCGCATCCGCTGGCCGAAGGACGGCGAACGCTACTTCGCGCTCAGCGTGGTCGACACGATCAACGGCGAGCCGATCGAGGCGTCGAAGAACAAGGCGCTGTTCGAGAACCTCACGGCGCTGTTCCCGCGTCGCAAGTTCCGACTCGAGCGCGGCGACGGCTCCACCGAGGACATCACCGGCCGCATCCTCGACCTGATGGCGCCGCAGGGCAAAGGCCAGCGCGCGCTGATCGTCTCGCCGCCCAAGGCCGGCAAGACCATGCTCATGCAGCAGGTCGCCACGGCGATAAGCCACAACCACCCCGACGTGCACCTGATCGTGCTGCTCATCGACGAGCGGCCCGAGGAAGTCACCGACATGCAGCGCACCGTGCGCGGCGAGGTGATCAGCTCGACGTTCGACGAACCGGCCGGCCGCCACGTGCAGGTCGCCGAGATGGTGATCGAACGCGCCAAGCGCCTGGTCGAGCACAAGAAGGACGTCGTGATCCTGCTCGACTCGATCACGCGCCTGGCGCGCGCGTACAACAACGTGCTGCCGAGCTCCGGCAAGATCCTGTCCGGCGGCGTCGACGCCAATGCGCTGCACCGCCCGAAACGGTTCTTCGGCGCGGCGCGAAACGTCGAGGAAGGCGGTTCGCTGACCATCATCGCCACCGCGCTGATCGACACCGGCTCGAAGATGGACGAGGTGATCTACGAGGAGTTCAAGGGCACCGGCAACTCGGAAATCCACCTCAATCGCCGCATCGCCGAAAAGCGCGTCTACCCCGCGATCGACATCAACCGCTCAGGCACGCGTCGCGAGGACTACCTCATCGAGCCGGAACTGCTGCAGAAGATCTGGATCCTGCGCAAGCTGCTGCACGGCATGGACGAGATCGGCGCGATGGAGTTCCTGCTCGACAAGATGAAGAACACCAAGTCCAACGACGAGTTCTTCGGATCGATGAAGCGCTGAGGATCTGGCGCGAACGAAAAAGCCCCGCTTCGGCGGGGCTTTTTTGTTTCCGTCGTTGCGGGGTCGCACTCCGTCGTGCTCCGCGAGCCGGTGCCGCGTGTGGGCGGCCAAGGGAGCGCGATCTGCGCCGCCCCGGGCCTGCTTCTCCGGTTCGGCCGACCCGCCGCTGCGCTCAATTCGCTTGGCGCAGAAGCCGCGGCCGGAAACGCCGTCGGCGCGTCGAGGAGCGGTGTGGCACGTAGAAATTCCCGCCGCGTCGTCCCTCGGCGTTTCGCGCACCGGCCGCGGCGGCAGCCGCGTGTCGCGCTCCCTACCCGTCAACCACCACCCTGTCCCGCCCCTGGTGCTTGGCCTCGTACATCGCCGCGTCGGCGCGGGCGAGCCATTGCTGGTTGTCCTCATCGGCGCGCAGCACGGCGCCGCCGACCGAGACGGTGATCGGGCCGCACGGACTGCGCAGCGCGGCAGAGACCGCGCGGCGCAGGCTGTCAGCGAGCGGCCTCAGGTCGTTGGCATCGCTGCCCGGCACGAGCAGCACGAACTCCTCGCCGCCGTAGCGGAACAGGCGGTCGCCGGCGCGGCAGTGCGACTGCACAAGGCGCGCGAAGTCGACCAGCACGCTGTCGCCGGCTTCGTGGCCGAGCGCGTCGTTGACGCGCTTGAAGTGGTCGAGGTCCATGACGAGCAACCCGACCGGCGCGCGGTGGCGACGGGCCGTCTCCGCGGCGATGTGCAGCTCGCGCGCCATGGCACGACGGTTGGCCGCACCTGTCAGCGGATCGCGCGATGCCAGCGCCTCGAGTTGCGCGCGCTGCAGCGCCGTGTGCCGCGCGAACACGAAGGCGAGCAGGCATGTCACCGACGCGCTCGAGAAATACATCAATCGGGCCAACTCGCTGGGGAACGCGCCGCCATCGAGTGCGAGCAGCAGGATCAGCAGCGACGCCGCGAGAAGCGCGCGCGTGCGGCGTATCAACAGGAAACCGGCGGCGATCGCCGGATACGACCACAGCGCGCCCGACATCCCGACCATGCGGGCGACCACCAGGCAACCGATCGTGGTCGTGACGACGATGAAGAGACTCGCGGGCGCGGCATCGCCCCCGCGCCACACGTACAGCAGCGTGCCGGCGAGCGCGGCGACGATCGCGGTGTCGATCACGCCCAGGACCACGTCCCCGACGACATACCGGTAGATGACGAAGGGCGTGACGCCCGCCAGTGCCACGGTGCAGAACAGCACCAGCACGGCGAACTGGAAGTCCGTGCGGAGGCGTTCCCTCGACATGGCGGTGTCCCTCGTACCGGATCGATCTGGCCCAGCGGCCACGCCGCCCGATCAAGCGTACGCCGGGCCACACGCTGCGTCCCGTGAGCGGGTGCCGCCGGCCGCGGCGCCGGAATAGCATGCAGGCTGCACCCGCACGGACAGCCGCCATGCATGGCAGTGGCCTCGAGCTCGCCCTCGTCTTCCTGCTCGCCGCCGTCCTGGTGGCGCCGATGTTCCGGCGCCTCGGGCTCGGCGCGGTGCTCGGCTACCTCGCCGCGGGCGTGCTGCTCGGGCCCCAGGGCTTGCGCGTGGTGCCCGACGCGGGACCGGTGCTGGCCGCCTCCGAGATCGGCGTGGTGATGCTGCTGTTCGTGCTCGGGCTGGAACTCTCGCCGTCGCGGCTTTCATTGATGCGGCGCCCGGTGTTCGGCGCCGGCGGCGCGCAGATGGCGCTGTGCGGGCTGGCGCTGGCGGTGGCTGCGCATGCAGCCGGATTACCGTGGACCGCGGCGGCGGTCGTCGGCCTGGCGCTGGCGCTGTCGTCGACGGCGGTCG
>NZ_VTRV01000217.1 GCF_008274655.1 Cognatilysobacter lacus
CTGCGTCGAGCCGTCGGTGGACGCGGCCGCATCGGCCGCGAGCTGCGCCTGCCGCGCGTCCTCGAGCCGCAGTCGGCGCTCCGCATCGGCCAGCGGCGTCTCGTCGACGCATCGCGTATCCGGGAAACCGTACGCGGGGCGAAGCTCGAGGCCGCAGCGCGTCACGTCTTCCCACGGGCGCTCGTCGACGCCGCAGCGCGCTTCGAACTGGCGTTGGAACGCGTCCCGACGACGCATGAAACCTTCGCCGCACTTGCGGCGGATCACGATGCGCTCGAGATCGTCCTGCGCGGCATTGCGTCCGACCAGCCCGTATTCGTCCAGCTCGCCCGCCGTGAGCAGGCGCAGCCGGCGATTGGGCACGGTCATCATGAGGTCGGCGACCGCGAGCGCGACGCCATGGCGTTCGAAGTAGTCGCGCACGGTCGCATTGACGTTGCGCAGCTCGTCATTGAGTTCCGCGCGGGAGGTCGCGTTGGATCGATCGCGCATCAGGCGATGCACGCCGACGTTGCCGTGCACCACGCGATCGTCGGCCGCGGCCAGCACCAGCACGCATGCGGACAGGCAGTTCGCATCCCTTTGCACGCGCACGGTCCAGGCGGCGTCGGCCATCGCATCGCCAGCGCGGATCGCTTCCTCGACATTGCCGCCCGCCGAGTCGATGTCGAGCAGGTGTTCGGGCAGGTCCATGCGCTGCGCCATCGCCGATACGCGGCGCACCAGCTCGGTGAAACCGCCGTCGATGCGACCGCTGTAGGACAGGCGCACCAGCCCCGTGGATTCGCAGGCCGCCATGGCATCGAACAGAGGATAGAAGCCGAGCGACTGGAGGCGGCGCGGCGGGTCGTCGGTGTCGTCGCGCTCGCAGCTGACCTCGGCGACGCCACCGCCGACCCGTGCATCGGGCCATCGCGTGCCGGCGAGATCGTCGGCGGGGTGCGGCTGCGGCTCGTCGCTGGCGGGGGCGCTGGTCAGTGCCTTGTCGCCCAGCGTGACCGGCGCGCGTGCCACGGGCGGCGCAGGCGCGCTGCAGCCCGCAAGGACGAGTGCGAGCACACCCGCGAGGCACCGTTCCGCCGTCACACTTGCCAACCGCACCGTCCACCTCCCGCTACCGCCACTTCATCCGATGCTGCCGGCCCGGGCATGAACGCGCGCTGGGCCGCCATGTCGAGTCTAACGGCCGGGGCGATCAGCCCTTGACGCCCGGGTGCAGCGAGTACGTGGCGTGGATGGTCGCCTCGCCAAGGACATGCCCGTGCATCGCGCGAAGGACGTCCGCGGAGGTGAAGCGCGCCGGCAGTTCCAGCCGCGCGACGTCGAGTGCGAACAGGCGGAAGAAATAGCGGTGCAGGCGCAGGTCGTTGGGCGGCGGGAACGGGCCGTCGTAGCCGAGCCAGTCGCCGCGCATCGCGACATCGGCCGCGAACCAGCCCGTGTAGTCGTTCAGCCCCTGGCGGGTGCCGGCCGGGCCGGCCGGCTCCCGCTTTCCATGCGCGACAACACCGTCGCTGCAGCTACCGGCGGCGATCTCGCGAATGTCGGCGGGAATGTCGACCATCGCCCAGTGCGTGAATTCGCAGCGCGGCTGGTCGACCGGGATCTCGACGCCTGCCTTGCCGGCCATCCCCGGGACGGTCGGCGCGTCGGGATCAATGAGCAGCAGCGCGAACGACCTGGTGCCGGGCGGCACGTCGTCCCAGCGCAGCTGCGGGTTTCGATTCGGGCCGAAGCCGGCGCCGGTTTCGGTGCGCACACCGGCGGCGAATTCGCCGGGCAGGCGCCCGCGGTGCTCGAAGCTGTCGCTGGTCAGTCGCATGGCGATCTCCGTTTGGACATCAGGCGGTGTAGCCCAGGCGCGCCGCGACCGGCCCGAGCACGGCGAAGGCTTCGTCGAGCACGCTCGCGAAGCGCTGCCAGTGGCCCGACGGCAGGCGGCCGGGACCGTAGGCCTGCGCGGGTGCCACCGGGACTTCGATGCCGAGGGCATCGGCGAGCGCCTGGGCCACGCCGACCTGATCGTCCTCGATGCCGTCCAGCCGGACGATGCGGTGCGGGAACAGATCCTGGTCGTGGACGTCGGCCACCTGCTCCAGCGCGGCGGCGAGCCAGGTCGCGGCAGCAACCGGCGTGTCGAGGCGCAGCGGAACGGGGCCGCCGAACGCGATCCAGTCCAGGAGCATGTCGCGCGGATCGCGCAGCACGAACATCAGCACGGCTTCCGGCAGGTGCGGCCGCAGGGCCAGCAGCAGCGCGTTGTCCCAGTGCAGCAGCCAGTCGAAGACGTTGCGATCGGCGATCCCGCGCAACGGCAATGCCGCGCGCCACTGGGCGACGAGGAACGCGCCGTCGACCGTGCCGTCGGCCAGCGCCTGCGGCGTCTCGAACCGCTGCAGGGGGTCGTCCGGCGGCTGCATGCCGAATCGGTCGGTCAGCATGGGCGCGCCCCCGAGATCGAACGTGCCGGCCACGCGTTCCACCAGCGAGCCCTGCGCGCCCCAGACCAGCAGTACGCCGGGCGCGTCGTCGGGCAGCGGCGCAAGCTCGGGCCACGGCCCGGCAAAACCCGTGGCGGCCGGTGGCTCGAAGCGGCTGATGGCAGCGTCCTGATGCAGCGCGAGCCAGACGGCAAGCGCCTCGCTCGTGCGGTCCGCGCGATCGAGCGCGAAGGCCAGCAGATGGCGCAGGCTGCGCGCGACCTGCGGGTCCGTCGCCTGGTCGATCAGCGAACCCAGGCGCGTGATGGCCGCTTCCGGCTCCCGCGTCATCAGCGCATCGAGCAGGCGCATTTCCGCCTGCGTGTGGCCGGGATCGAGCGCGACGATCCGCTGCGCCGCGAGCTCGGCGCCCGGCGCGTCCCCGACCGTGTCGAGCAGCGTCATGCGCGCCACCAGCGCGGGCACGTGGTCCGGCATCGCGACCAGCCAACGATCGATCACCGCGCGTGCCTCGTCACCGGCGAAGGGCTCGACGCCCAGCCGCGCGAGCCACAGGTCCGGCGACTGCGCGTGCGTGGCGAGAGCGGCGTCGAGCGTGCTCCTTGCATCCTCGCGGTCGTCGCCGAGCTGCCACGCGGTCAGCAGGGCCGACAGCGTGCGACGGTCGCCGGGCAACCACGCCAGCGCCTGCTTGAGGCGCGGCA
>NZ_VTRV01000218.1 GCF_008274655.1 Cognatilysobacter lacus
GCGGCGTCCACCTGCGGGAGCGCGGCGGGCTCGCCTTCGACGGACAGCGGCAGCCACACGGTGAAGGTGCTGCCGCGACCGAGGCCATCGCTCGCGGCCTCCACGCTGCCGCCGTGCATTTCGACCAGCCGACGCGCCAGCGCCAGGCCGATGCCCAAGCCACCCTGCGACCGATCGAGCGTGCGATTCACCTGCGCGAACATTCCGAACACTTCGCCGAGCGCCTCGGGCGGGATGCCGAGCCCGGTATCGGCGACGACGACGCAGGCCATCGCGTCGCGCGCTTCGACGCGCAGCGTGATGTCACCGCCGTCGGGGGTGTACTTGGCCGCGTTGGTGAGCAGGTTGCCGATTACCTGCGCGATGCGCGTGGCGTCGGCGTCCACCCACAGCGCCACGTCGGGCAGCACGGCATGCAAGCGGTGGCGTGCGGCCTCGAGCTGTGGGCGGGCAGATTCGATCGCGGCGCGCGCGGCATCCTGCACGGCGATACGGCCGCGCTGCAGCACCACCTTGCCGCTGGTGATGCGCGAGACATCGAGCAGGTCGTCGATCAGCCGCACCATGTGGCCCAACTGGCGTTCCATCATCCGGCGCGTGCCACGGGCGGTTTCCACGTCGTCGGTAAGGTCCAGGACGTGCAGCCCCGTGCGCACCGGCGAGAGCGGGTTACGCAACTCGTGTGCGAGGGTGGCGAGGAATTCGTCCTTGCGGCGGTCGGCCTCGCGCAATGCCTCCTCGGCCTGGCGGCGCTCGGTGACATCCATCAGCGCGCCGATGTAGCCGAGGAACTCGCTGCCCGCGCCAAAGCGCGGATGCGCGGTGACGTGCAGCCAGCGCCACGCGCCGTCCCAGCGCAACGCGCGGTATTCGGCCACGAACGTCTGTTGGCCGGAAGCCGCGTCCTCGAAGTTGGCGGCGTAGTCGACGAGGTCGTCGGGATGCACGACGTCCTTCCAACCGGCGTCCAGTTCCGCCTGCGCCATGCGCCCGGTGAATTCCGTCCAGCGGCGGCTGACGTAACTGCAGCGCCCGTCGGCTTCGCCCACCCAGATCATCATCGGCGCCGTGTCGGCGAGCTGGCGGAAGCGCGCCTCGGATTCGCGCAACGCCGAGATGGACTTCGCGCGTTCGATCGCGGGCCACAGGCGCGCGACCACCTCGCGCAGCAACTGCGTTTCGTCCGCGCGCCACCGCCGCGCCTCGCCGCCGGCAACCGTGAGCGTGCCCGCCAGCCGACCCTCGAGCACGTACGACACCGCCGCGAGCGACCGCGTGCCGTAGGGCAGGTAGTTGCCGGCAAACGGCGCCGTGAGCGGGTCCGAGCGCAAGTCGTCGACTGCCACGGCGTTGCCGGATGCGAGCGCGATGCCGAACCCGCTGGTGAAGAATTCGCGTGCGTCGTACGAACCCGAGACGCGCGGCGCGCCGTCGGTCCATTCGTACAGCGTGCGGATGCGGCCCTGTTCCAGGTCGATATCGCTCAACGTGCAGCGCAGCACGCCCAGGTATTCGCCGAGCAGGTGAAGCCCGGTCTCGGCGACTTCGTCCGCGCCCGACGTATGCGCGATGCGTCGATCGAGTTCGGACAGGAACGTGGAAGCCAGCAACGCTCGGCGCTGCGCGGTTATGTCCGTATGCGTCTGCATCACCGACTGCGGTTCGCCGGCCGCGTCGCGCGTGAGCACCCAGCGTGCGCGGACGTCGCGCCATTCGCCGTCCTTGCGGCGGTGCACGACGTCGCCTTCCCAGTGATCGGTGGCCAGCAGCTCGCGCGCGATGTCGGGCAGCGGCCCGGGAAACCGCGTGGCGAGCAGGGCCGATGTGTTGCGACCGATGGCTTCTTCGCGCGTGTAGCCGTACAGGCGTTCGGAGCCGTCGTTCCAGTACTGGATGGTGCCGTCGAGGTCGCGGATCAGGATGGCGTCGCTGGTGAGGTCGAGCAGCCGCGCCTGCTCGGCCAGACGACGCTCGTCGCGGCGGCGTTCGGTGATGTCGGTGATGGTGCCGAGCATCGATGCCGGCCGCCCCTCCGCGTCGAACACGCCGCGGCCACGTACTTCCATCCAGACCACGCTCGCGTCGGGACGGCGGATGCGGAATTCGCTCTCGAACAATCCGTGGCGCTCGAGCGCATCGCGGAACGCGCCCCGCACCCGCGGCTGGTCCTCCGGGTGCAGCAGGTCGACGATGCCGGCGCGCGTCGGCTCGACGTCGCCGGCGCCGAGCCCGGTGATCTGCGCGCATTCCGGCGAGAACGTCATCGCGCCGCTGCGCAGGTCCACCTTCCAGAGGCCCGTGTTCGACGCCTCGAGCGCGAGGCGCAGGCGGGCTTCGCTCATCACCAGCGCGCGCTGCGAGCGGCGCTCGTCGGCCACCACGGCCAGCACGAGCGTGGAGATCGTGCTCACGGTGATGAACAGCTGCAAGTCGAGATAGCGCGCGTGCACGGGCAGCGCGCCGAACCGGCCGATGCCGAGCGTGGTCCCCCAGACACCGACCGCCGATAGCAGCAGGCACGCGAGCGTGGCGCCGCGCAGGCGCAGCGACAGCCCCGCCCAGATCAGCGGGCAGAACGTGAGGAAGGTGTAGGCGCGGATGCCATCGCCGAGGAACACGAACATCGCAACGAACGTCAGCAGCGCCAGGCAGCCGCCGAGTTCGAGCCACCACCGCACGGGCCTCGGCACGCCGCGGCGCGCCCACGCGAGCACGCAGGTGCCGACCACCAGGACGCCGGTGAAATCGCCGAGGAACCAGTGGCTCCAGTGCACCCAGAGCCAAACGATGTCGTGCACATGGGTAGCCGAGACCGCGGCGGTGCCGAGCGTGGCCGCCGTCACCGCCATCACGCATGCGGCGAGGACGAACACGAAGAAGTCCCGGGCCGTCTCGAATGCCACGTTGAAGCGGGCGCGCAACAGCAGCTGCTGGCCTGCCACGGCCGCCAGCGTGTTGGCGGCGGCGATCACCGCGATCATCCAGGCGGGCTGCGGCGAATGGTTGAGTGCCGCCGCGGCGAGGTAGCCAAGCGCGATGCCGGGCCAGAAGCGCACGCCGCCGAGCACCAGCACCGCGATGGCGATCCCCGAGGCCGGCCACACTG
>NZ_VTRV01000219.1 GCF_008274655.1 Cognatilysobacter lacus
CGGCTGGCCGGCGTCGCGAGCGCGTGCATCGATGTCTCCGACGGATTGCTGGCCGACCTCGGCCATGTGTTGCGCGCAAGTGGCGTGGGCGCGCGCGTCGATGTCGACCGCTTGCCGGCGTCAGCCGAGCTGCTCGACACGCTCGATGTCGAACAGCGCCGCAGCGCGCAGGCGTCCGGCGGCGACGATTACGAACTGTGCTTCACCGCGCAGCACGGTTCGGCTGAGCGGGTGCGGGAAATTGCGGCCGCGGCGGACGTTGCCGTCACGCGTGTCGGCGTTGTGGAGGCCGGGGCAGGCGTGCTCGTGGTGGATGGCGACGGGCGCAAGTGGGTTGCGGGCCGCGCGGGCTACCAGCATTTCGGCGTCGACGGTTCGCGGCACGAGTTGTCATAGCGAGCGCGGGTCGATGAACGTCGATCTGCCGCTGCAACCGCGACTGCGACGAAAACCGCGACCGCAACGGCTGTTGCCGCGAGCGCTCTTGGGCGCATACGAGCTTCCGCAGCCGTAGCCGTCCGGCCCGTATCCCCGGCCTCGCGATTTCCGGAAACCCCACCAGCTAGACCGGCCCCGGTCCGCGGCTGCCGCCGAACAGGTCGTCGACCCCCGCCCGCAGATGCGGCAGCACCTCGGCATCGAACCACGGATTTGCCTTGAACCAGGCGACGTTCCGCGGGCTTGGATGCGGCAATGGCACGATGTTCGGCGCGTACCCGCGCCACGCGCGCACGGTGTCCGTCAGCGTGGCCTTGCGCCGCGCACCCAGGAAATACGCCTGCGCGTACTGGCCGATGAGCAGCGTCATGCCGATGTCCGGCAGCATCGGCAGCAACTGGCCATGCCACGTCGCCCGGCATTCGGCGCGGGGCGGCGCATCCCCGCCTCCCGCGCGGCCGGGGTAGCAGAAGCCCATCGGCACGATGGCGACGCGGGATTCGTCGTAGAACGTCGACGGGTCCAGTTGCAGCCAGTCGCGCAGGCGACGACCGCTCGCGTCGTCCCAGGGCACGCCACTGGCATGCACGCGCGTACCGGGCGCTTGGCCGACGACCAGCAAGCGCGACGTGGCCGATGCGCGCAGCACCGGCCGCGGCCCGAGCGGCAGGTGCGCTTCGCAAAGCCGACAGGCGCGTATGCGATGCAACAGGTCGTCGAGCGGTCGCATCGGTCAGGCAGGCGGCAACAGTTTGCCCGGATTGAGGATCCCATCCGGGTCGAACACGCCCTTGATCGCGCGCATCAAAGCGAGCGTGGCGGGCGTCACTGCCTGTGGCATGAAATCACGCTTGGCCAGGCCGATGCCATGTTCGCCCGAGAGGGTGCCGCCCAGGGAAATCGTGAGTTCAAACACCTTGGCCAACGCAGCGTCGGCGCGTGCGCACTGCCCGGCGTCGGTGGGATCGAACAGGATATTGACGTGCAGGTTGCCGTTGCCGGCATGGCCGAAGCAGACAATCGGCAACGCGGCGTCGCGCGCGATCCCTTGCACGCCGTCCACCAGCGCCGGGATTCGCGACACCGGCACCACGACATCCTCGTTGATCTTGCCGGCGGCCAGCGTGCGCAGTGACGGCGACAACGCCTTGCGCGCGGCCCACAGTCGCTCGCGCGCCGCTTCGTCGCGCGCGGCGTCGATAACGACAAGGCCTTCGCCAGCCGCAGCCTTTGATAGCGCGCCAATCGTGGCGTCCAGTTCGTGCAACGCACCGTCTGCCTCGATCATGAGCAGCGCACCGGCGTCGGCAGGCAGGTCCGCGCCGCCGACATCGCGCGCCAGTCGCACCGCGTGCGCGTCCATGAATTCGAGCATCGACGGCGTGACCGGCTGCGACATGAGGCGCGCAACGGCGGCTGCCGCGCTGGTGGCGTCACGGTAAATCGCGCGCAGCGCACTGCGCCCCGGCGGCGCAGGTACGAGCCGCAAGGTGGCCTCGACGATCAGGGCGAGCGTGCCCTCGCTGCCCACGAGCAGACGCTGCAGGTCGTATCCGGTTGCACCCTTGGTGGTCGAGGCACCGCAGACGATGAGTTCGCCCGCGCCGGTAACCGCCGTCAGCGCCAGTACGTTGTCGCGGCTCGCGCCGTACTTGACTGCGTGCGGACCGCCGGCGTTGCAGGCGAGGTTGCCGCCGACGCTGCTGAAGGCGGCGCTGGTGGGATCCGGCGGCCAGAAAAGGCCATGCGGCGCCAGCGCGGCCTGCAGGTCGCCGTTGAGTACGCCGGGCTCGACCACCGCGCACCGGTCGCCGGATCGGATGTCGACGATGCGATCCATCCGCTCGAACGAAACGACGATGCCGCCCGCGATTGGCACCGTTGCGCCGGTCGTATTGGTGCCGCGCCCGCGCGGGACGATCGGCAGGCGATGCTTGCGACAGGCACGCACGATGGCTACCACCTGTTCGCGATCCTGCGGCAGTGCGACGCCGACGGGCATCGCCTGCATGCGCGAATTGTCGTAGCCGTAGACCAGGCACTCGGCGGGATCGGTGCGCCAGGCATCGCCCAGTACCGCGGCGAGTTCCGCGTCGAACGCGGGCCGCGGGCTCATGCGAGCTCGCTCGCGGGCGCACGCGCGGGCGCCGCGAATTCCGTCGATCCGAATCCCGCTGCGAAGCGAAGCCGGGGCGCCGAATCGACGCCGAGGGCGCGCATCAGACGTCGTCCGCGCGGAACGCGTCGCGCAGCCACGTGAGTTGAGGGCTGTCGATATCGCCGCTCGCTTCCACCACGTCGAAGCGGCACGGTGCGTCCGCCCAGCGCCGGTGCGTTGCCAGGAACAGGCTCGCCGCGCGCACGAGCTTGCGTCGCTTGGCGGCCGTGACCGACTGCGCGCCGCCGCCGAAGCGATCGTTCGCGCGATAGCGCACTTCGACGAACACGAGCGTCGCGCCGTCACGCATCACCAGGTCGAGTTCGCCGACGCGGTAACCCGCGTTCGCCGCAACCGGCTCGAGCCCGGCGCGCACGAGGTGCTCGCGCGCCGCA
>NZ_VTRV01000022.1 GCF_008274655.1 Cognatilysobacter lacus
CGCGATGCGCACGGCGCCCCTGCGGTCTTCGTGGTCGACGCGAGCGGCACCGCGCGCCTGCGACCGGTCCGCATCGGCGCATACGTCGCCGACGCCGTGCCCGTGCTCGCGGGTATCCGCGCGAGCGACTGGATCGTCAGCGCCGGCGGACACCTGCTGCGCGACGGCCAGAAAGTCTCGCCGGTCGACCGCGACAACCGCACCGTCAGCCCCTGATTCCACGCCGGCACGCGTCGGCCCTGTCGAGCCATCTCCATGCGCTTCAATCTTTCCGAATGGGCGCTGCGCCATCGCAGCCTCGTCGTCTACGCGATGGTGGTGCTGGCGATCGCCGGTGCGCTTGCGTATCTAAGGCTCGGCCGCAGCGAGGACCCGCGCTTCACCTTCAAGGTGATGGTGGTGCGCACGCTGTGGCCCGGTGCGACGGCCGACGAGGTCGCCTCGCAGGTGACCGAACGCATAGAGAAGAAGCTGATGGAGACCGGGCGCTACGAGTTCATCCGCTCGTATTCGCGGCCGGGCGAATCGCAGGTCATGTTCGTCGCCAAGGACTCGATGCCGTCGGAGGAAATCCCGCAGCTCTGGTACCAGGTGCGCAAGAAGGTGGGGGACATCAAGCCCGCGTTGCCGCGCGACGTGCAGGGCCCGTATTTCAACGACGAGTTCGGCGATACGTTCGGCAACATCTACGCGCTGACCGGAAAGGGTTTCGATTACGCCGTGCTCAAGCACTACGCCGAGCGCGTGCAACTGCAACTGCAGAAGCAGAAGGACGTCGGCAAGATCGAACTGTTCGGCGTGCAGGACGAGAAGGTGTGGGTCGAGCTCGACAACACCAAGCTGGCCACGCTCGGCGTGCCGGTACAGGCGGTGTTCGACGCACTGAACGCGCAGAACGCCGTGGCGCCGTCCGGTGTCTTCGAGACCCCGACCAGCCGCATCGCGTTGCGCGTCGACGGGCGCTTCGAATCGGTCGACGCGATCCGCGACTTCCCGGTGCGCGCGGGCGACCGCACCTTCCGGCTCGCGGACGTGGCGACGGTGCATCGCGGCTTCGGCGATCCGCCCGCGCCACGCATGCGCTTCATGGGCGAGGACGCGATCGGGATCGGCGTGGCGATGAAGGACGGCGGCGATATCCTGGTGCTCGGCCGCACACTGCAGGCCGAGTTCGATCGCCTGCAGAAGACGCTGCCGGCGGGCATGGAGTTGCGCAAGGTGTCGGACCAGCCGGCCGCGGTGGAGGAGTCGGTCGGCGAATTCGTGCGCGTGCTGGCCGAGGCCGTGGCGATCGTGCTGCTGGTGAGTTTCTTCTCGCTGGGCCTGCGCACCGGCCTGGTGGTGGCGCTGTCGATACCGCTGGTGCTCGCGATGACGTTCGCCGTGATGCAGTACTTCGGCGTCGGCCTGCACAAGATTTCGCTGGGCGCGCTGGTGCTCGCGCTGGGCCTGCTGGTCGACGACGCGATCATTGCCGTGGAAATGATGGCGATCAAGATGGAGCAGGGTTTCAGTCGCATGAAAGCCGCGGCGTTCGCGTGGGAATCGACCGCATTCCCGATGCTGACGGGCACGCTGATCACGGCCGCCGGTTTCCTGCCGATCGCGATGGCACAGTCGAGTACCGGCGAATACACGCGCTCGCTGTTCCAGGTGGTGACGATCGCGTTGCTGGTTTCCTGGCTCGCGGCGGTGGTGTTCATTCCGTACCTCGGCGATCGCCTCTTGCCCGACCACGGCCATGCCGCGCCGAAGCCCGGTTCGCTCGCGGCGCGCTGGCACGCGATGCGGCAGCGCGCGGCCGATCGTTCCCCTGCGTTCGCGCGCGTGCTGGCCCCGCCGCCGGCGGCGGGCGACGGGCATGTCCATGACCCGTACGGAACCGCGTTCTACCGCCGGTTCCGCGGCTGGGTGCTGTGGTGCGTGCGCCGCCGCAAGACCGTGCTCGTGATCACCGCGGCGGCTTTCGTCGCGTCGATCCTGCTGTTCCGTTTCGTGCCGCAGCAGTTCTTCCCGGACTCGGTTCGCCCCGAGCTGATGATCGACATGGAGCTCGCCGAAGGCAGCTCGGTGAAGCAGACCGCGGCGCGTGCCGAAGCGCTCGAGACGATCCTCGCCACCCGCAAGGACCTGGCGAACTACGTGGACTACGTGGGCACCGGCTCGCCGCGCTTTTACCTACCGCTCGACCAGCAGCTGCCGGCCTCCAACTTCGCGCAGTTCGTGCTGGTGCCCAGGGACATCGCCGCGCGGGAAGCGTTGCGCACGTGGCTGATCCGCGAGGTCTTCCCGCGCTTTCCCGACCTGCAATTGCGCGTCACGCGGCTCGAGAACGGCCCGCCGGTCGGATATCCGATCCAGCTGCGGGTTTCCGGCGAACACATCGAGGACGTGCGGCGAATTGCCGCGCAGGTGCGCGAGAAGGTGCTCGCCAATCCGCACGTCGCCAACGTCAACCTCGACTGGGACGAGCCGAGCAAGGTGGTCCGCCTCGTGATCGACCAGACGCGCGCACGCGCGCTCGGCGTGACCTCATCGCAGTTGTCGCAGACGCTCGCGGGTGCGCTGTCGGGTAGCAACGTGGGCACCTATCGGGAGGGCAACGAGCTGATCGGCATCGACGTGCGCGGCGCGGCGCGTGATCGCGTCGACCCTGGGGCACTCGGCTCGCTGATGATCCCGACGTCGAACGGTCGTGCAGTACCGCTCACGCAGGTCGCGCGGCTCGACTACGGGTTCGAGGACGGCATCATCTGGCACCGCGACCGTTTGCCGACCGTCACCGTGCGCGCGGACATCCGCGACGCGCTGACGCCGCCCACCGTCGTCGAACAATTGATGCCCGCGGTCGCAGCGCTGCGCGCGCAGTTGCCCGACGGCTATGCGATCGACGTCGGCGGTACCGTGGAAGACTCCGCCCGCGGGCAGGATTCGATCAAGGCCGGCATGCCGCTGTTCGTCTTCGTCGTGTTCACGCTGCTGATGCTGCAGCTGCGCAGCGTGTCGCGCAGCGTCATGGTGTTCCTGACGGCGCCGCTCGGGCTGATCGGCGTCACGCTGTTCCTGCTGGTGTTCCGCGTGCCGTTCGGCTTCGTGGCGATGTTGGGCACCATCGCACTGGCCGGCATGATCATGCGCAACTCGGTGATCCTGGTGGACCAGATCGAACAGGACCGGCTCGACGGCCGCGAAGCCTGGGACGCCATCGTCGAAGCCACGGTGCGCCGCTTCCGCCCGATCGTGCTGACCGCGCTCGCGGCGATCCTCGCGATGATCCCGTTGTCGCGCAGCGCGTTCTTCGGGCCGATGGCGGTGGCGATCATGGGCGGGTTGCTGGTCGCGACATTCCTGACGCTGCTGTTCCTGCCGGCGCTGTACGCGGCCTGGTTCCGGGTAAAGGTGCCCGGTGACGAGCGGTCGCCCGACGACGCCGCGGACGCAGTCGCGGCGCCGGCATGACAGCGCCAGTGACGTCGTCAGCCTGCACGCAGGACGAGCGCTCGACTCAGAAGTCGAACACGTGCTCGACGTCGTCACCCGCGGCGTTGCGCGCGACCAGCAGACGCGCGAGGTCGTGTACGCGGGTGACCAGCGCACGCCGCTCGTAGCCCGGCCGGGTCAGGATGGGCTGGCGAAACAGCAGCCGCGTGCCGTTTGGCGCCGCCGATGTTTCGGGCATGACCACGGTGACCAGCACGTCGCCGCGATTGCCCGCGATCTCGACGAAGGAGCCGCCCGCGCGAGCAAGCGCCGTGGCCGCCGGTGTGAACGCCTGGTAGCGCGGCATCTCCACGCGCGCGGTGTCGCCCGAACGCGCGACGAGGCGCACCGCCCGCAGCGGCTGCGGCGCGTTCGTAGGCAGGTGGGCGACCAGCGTCGACGTGGTCGGCTTCGCGACTTCGAACGCCGAGTGGGTCGCCTTCTCGATGAGCGCGGCGTAACCCGCCTTGATCAGCCATTCGCTCGTCAGCAGGTAGCGCCGCTCCCATTTGCGCACCAGGTGCGGCCCCGTCGCGGGTGCCTTCCACAGCGCTTTGAGCGGCGCGATGAAATCGAACTCGTACCAGGGCCGCACGCGGATGAAGTCGACGTAGTCGCGCGCTTCCTGCGCCGCCAGACGATCTTCCGGCGTCGACAGGGGCGGCGCGCCCAGTTCGCCGAGCCGACCGATCAGCGTTTCATACGCACCCTTGATGGCGTATTCGACTGTCGTGCTGGCGCCGATGACCACGATCATCGTGTGGTATTCGCCGTTGAACGCCCAGCGCCCGCGCACCGCATCGTTCACGCGTCCGTAGGCGTGCCAGAACTGCGCGATGTGCGCGAAGTAGGGAAACCGGCACGGCGCCTGTCCGGCCGCGAGCATGTCCGCGTATTCGTCCGGACTGAAGACCAGGAACCACTCGGGGAACGTCAGGAACGTCTGGTCGCCCGTGCGGCGCTCGGTCGCGGGGATCGCAAGCGATGCCGGCTGCGCCTCGGTCGCAGCCATCGTGCGCGGCGGCACGGCGGACGCGGCGTTTTGCGAGAGCATCGCCGCCAGCGCGACGGTGAGCACCGCGGGCAGGAGACGTCTCACGTGCGTCGAAATGCCAGCAGTGTGTTGAGCGTCGGATCGTGCGCCTGCAGGACGCCGTCGCCCATCGGTTCGAAGCCATGGCGGCCGAGGATCGCGACCCAGTCGGCGATCGTGCGGAAATGGCGCAACTCCTTGGCGTTCGTTTCCCACGAAACGCCCAGGCCCGCGTTGAACACCGTGTGTGCCAGGCTCACCAACGCGTTCGTGTCGGCGTCGGTGACGTCGTGGTCGCGCAGGATCAGCACGCCGCCCTTGCGCAAGACGCGCTGCAGGGAGGCGATGAACGTGTCGAGCCGATCCAGCGGGATATGGTGCAGTCCGATCAGGCAGGTGACGAGGTCGAGGCTTTCGTCGGGAACGGCCTCGCGCGCGACCGGTGCGTAATCGTCGAGCGGCACGAACCGGCCGATCCTGCGTAGCCCGCCGCGCTCGACGATGTCGACCGGCGAGTAGGTCGGTGCCGTGTCGTGCAGGAACACCAGGTCACCGCGCAACTGCACGTGCTTGCGGAGGTCGCTCGCATAGCGGCCGGTGCTGCCGATTTCCATGTGGCCGTCGAAGCGGCGGCGATCGCCGAGCAGCTGCAGCATCTGCCGCGACATCTCCTTCTTCTGCTTCGACAGCGAAGGCACCGCGTGCGTCAGCTCCGAAAGAAAGGGCTTGATCGTCGGAAGCTTGGCCTGCAGCGCGCGGTAGATGGATTCGTCGTCGGCGTGCACGCGCACGGTGTCGCGGATGAGTGTGTGGAAGCGATCCTCCGGATAGAGCCGGTAGATGTTCTGCAGGAAGCGGTAGAACGCATCGCTGCCGCGCGTGTCGCCGTACACGGCATGGAAGTCGCCGGGCGGCGAAGCGGGCGTGGCGATGTCCATGCGGTCCTCGTGGAGTTGGGGCGCGTAGTAGGTGTCCCACAGGACGTTGCGCCAGCGGAAGTCCGGGTCGAGCCGTGTCTTCAGGGCGAACATTTCCTGCGCGCGTGGGTAGGCACGGTGGAACTGTTCGCGCGTGGCGTGCGGCTGGTAGGGCAGGTAGTAGGTGCCGCCACAGTCGAGTGCGGCGTCGATGAGCTCCCGCGTCCACACCGAGACACGCGCCTTTGCGTTCTCGCGCGTGCGCTGCTTGTGGTACAGCACGAACGCGAATGTCTCCCCGCGCGCCCAGGCCATCAGCGAGCCGGGGTCGGCGAATGCATGCCGCACCGACACATTGACCGCATTGACCCGATGCCGCGCGAGGATCTCCGCCATGCGCGGCACGAACTCGTCGAACCGGTCGACCGGGACGAAGTATTCCTGCAGCACGTACGTCGATTTGCGACGCGACGCGGGTTCGAGTTCGGCCACGTCGTAGCCGGCCTCGTAGTTGCGCCAGTGCACGGGTTTCGAGAGATACAGCAGCGGGTCGAGCAGGCGTTCGCGTCGGAACTTGCCGCCACGCGTCTCGGTGAACGCCCACATGAAGTAACGGTGCAGCGGGAAATGCCGGCGCAGCGGTTGCAGCCGGTCGGCGACCGTCGCCGCCCGCTGCGTGCGCCGCCATGTCACTGCGCGGGCGCGACGGTAATGCGGGGGATACAGGTCGGCGTTGTGGAAGACGGTCTCGCGGTCGTTGCGCACGTGTTCGCGAAACCAATCGGCGTAGCGCGATGTCGGCATGCAGGCATGCGTGCGCTCCACGCGCACGTTGGCATCGAGCGAGAGCTCCGCCTCGACGATCACGCCGAGCCCGCCGTAGCCGCCGATCGCGCCGTAGAACAGCTCGGCCTCCCGGTCGGGGCTCGCATCGACGATCGAGCCGTCGGCCAGCACGATCCGGATCGACCGCACCGACAGGATCAGCGGGCCGAGCCCGACGTAGCGCCCGTGCACGTTGACGCTGAGCGAGCCGCCGACGGTGAAGTTGGCGTAGGTCTGCATGATGCGAACGGACAGGTCGTGCGGGTCGACAAAGCGCTGGATGTCGCACCAGCGGATGCCGGCTTCCACCCGGATCGTGCGCGCCTGCGGGTCGAAGCGCAGCACGCGGTTCATGCGCCGCATATCCAGATGCAGGCTATCCGGGCTCGCAGTCTGGCCGCCCATGCTGAAGTGGCCGCCGCCCACGCAGATCGCGCCTTCGCTGCGACGGACCGCATCGACGACCTCGACGGTCGACGTCGGCGTCGCGACGGCCCAGACGCGCACGGGGTTCAGTCGCGTGACGTCGTTGACGAGGATGCCGGCGTGGCCGGCAGGCGATTCAGGCCGGTTCATGGATCGCCACCTGCAGGTAGTCGTAGCCACGCAGGCGCGGATCGTCGCCGTACTGGTTGGCGCCGTGCGTGCCGCGGGTCAGGAGCAGGCGCCAGGCGAGGACCACCGGCCCCAGCACAGGAATGATCGGCACCAGCAGCCACCACGCCGAGCGCGCCTGGTCGTGCAGTCGCCGGGTGAACAGGGACGCGAGCACGGCGAAGTACGGCGGATACAACGCGAGCGTGCTGTCGAAGCCGACCACGCGCTCGAGAAACACGAACAGCACGACGAATACGAGGGTGGCGGCGGTCAGCCTCGCAAGAAAGTCGCGGCGGCGCAGACGCCCGGCGCGGCGCGTCCAGCCGGTCAGATGCTTCGTCATCGCGCGACCTCCCCGTCGCCAATGCCTGCGCCATGGTAGCCGGCGCGATCCTCCGGGCGCCTTATCCCGCGGCCGACACGAGTTCGGCGCGCGGCCCCGCCACCGGCGACACCCACGCGCGCGACTCGAAGCCAGCCTCGCGGAATGCCTGCTGCATCGCAGGCGCCGCAGCCTCCGCGGCATCGCGCGACGCGAACCAGGCGAACACGCTTGGCCCCGCGCCGGACAGGCTCGCACCGATCGCGCCGTGCGCCATCGCCGCATGCTTGACCACATCGAAGCCGGGAACGAGCGCCGCGCGTCGCGGCTCGGCCAGCACGTCCTGCAGTCCCTCGCGGATCAGCTCGACATCGCCGCGTTCGAGCCCCGTGACGAACAGCGCGAGATGCGCGCCATGGCGAACGACAGTGGACAACGGATACGGGTCCTTCAGCACCTCGCGGGAGCGCTGCGTTTCCAGCACCTGGTCCGGATGCACGACGACGCAATGCAGCCAATCCGGCACCGGCAGCGGCAGCAGGCGCGTGAGCGTGGCCAGCGTGATGCCGCCGAGCAGCATCGGGCCGACGTTGTCGCCCTGCCGGCTCTGGCTAGACGCGAATTCCCCCTCGATGGCGTACGGGTACAGCGCTTCGCGGGCCAAGGGGGCGTCGAGCAGCGCGTTCGCGGCAACCAGCGCGGCGACGCAGGACGCCGCCGAGCCCCCGAGGCCGGCGCCGATCGGAATGCCCTTGTCCAGTTCGATCTCGAAGCCGTTGCCGAGCCCGAGGCCCGTCACCAGCGCACGCACGGCGAGCCCGGCGGTATTGCGCGCCGGATCCAGCGGGATGCGCGCGACCGCGTCGCCGTCGCCGCGCACCGCGAGGATCCGCACGCCGGGCGCATCGACACGGCGCACCGTGGCACGGTCCTGCAGGCCGAAAATCGTGTGACCAAGCAGGTCGAAGCCCACGCCGATGTTGCCGACGCCGGCGGGCGCGGTGGCGGTGGCCTCGCAGCGGTCAGTGGATGGGGACATCGCGCCTCCGGCGGGTCGAGCCCGCATTATCGGGCACGGCCGCTGGTCCCTCGGGTGCGCCCGTGGTCAAATGCCGCGAGAAGCGGGGGTACCGGCCAGTCCGGTTGAGAGAGTCCCTTCGAACCTGACGCGGTTGAGACCGCCGTAGGGAAGCTTCGCCGGCCGCCCTGCGTCCGCGCGCCGCCCGCTCAGTGACCCATGCCGGACAACGCGTCCGGACTCTGCCCCGCCGCGCGGGGCGCATGCAGCGGACGAACCGATGAACGCAGTCGCCACCGAACTCCTCCAGCAGGCCGAAAAGCTTTCGGCCGACGTCGTTCGACCCATTCCGGGCTCGCGCAAGATCCACGTCGAAGGCTCGCGCCCCGACATCCGCGTGCCGATGCGCGAAATCGCGCTCGCACGCACCCCGACGCTCTTCGGCGGCGAGGAGAACGCGGCGCTCGCCGTCTACGACTGCACTGGCCCGTACACCGACGAGACCGCGACGATCGACCTGTCGACCGGGCTGGCGCCGCTGCGCGCGCGGTGGATCGAAGAGCGCGGCGACACCGAAGCGCTGCATGGCCTGACGTCGGAATTCGGCCGCGCGCGCGAACACGATGCGAAGCTAGCGCACATCCGCTTCGGCAATCGCGTGCTGCCGCGCCGGGCGATCGGTGGCGCGAACGTCACCCAGATGCACTACGCACGCAAGGGCATCGTTACGCCCGAGATGGAGTTCATCGCGATCCGCGAGAACCAGCGCATCGAATCGATCCGCGAGGCGCACCTGCTGCGCCAGCATCCGGGTGAGAACTTCGGCGCGAGCATCCAGAAGATCATCACGCCCGAGTTCGTGCGCGACGAAGTCGCCCGCGGCCGCGCGATCATCCCCAACAACATCAATCATCCCGAAAGCGAGCCGATGATCATCGGCCGCAACTTCCTGACCAAGGTCAACGCGAACAT
Source organism: Cognatilysobacter lacus (assembly GCF_008274655.1). Classification (GTDB taxonomy): domain Bacteria; phylum Pseudomonadota; class Gammaproteobacteria; order Xanthomonadales; family Xanthomonadaceae; genus Cognatilysobacter; species Cognatilysobacter lacus. The sequence continues at coordinate 9,165 of NZ_VTRV01000022.1, forward strand.
CGGCAACAGCGCGGTGTCGTCGGGCATTGCCGAGGAAGTGGAGAAGCTCGTCTGGTCGATGCGCTGGGGCGCCGACACGGTGATGGACCTGTCCACTGGCAAGCACATCCACGAGACGCGCGAGTGGATCATCCGCAATTCGCCGGTGCCGATCGGCACGGTGCCGATCTACCAGGCGCTGGAGAAGGTCGACGGCCGCGCGGAAGAGCTCAACTGGGAGATATTCCGCGACACGCTGATCGAACAGGCGGAGCAGGGCGTCGACTACTTCACCATCCACGCCGGCGTGCTGCTGCGCTACGTGCCGCTGACTGCCGGTCGCGTGACCGGCATCGTTTCGCGAGGCGGTTCGATCATGGCGAAGTGGTGCCTCGCGCACCACAAGGAAAACTTCCTCTACACGCATTTCGAGGACATCTGCGAAATCATGAAGGCGTACGACGTCGCCTTCTCGCTCGGCGACGGCCTGCGGCCGGGCTCGATTGCTGATGCCAACGATGCCGCGCAGTTCGGCGAACTCGAAACGCTCGGCGAGCTCACCAAGATCGCGTGGAAGCACGACGTGCAGACCATGATTGAAGGTCCCGGCCACGTGCCGATGCACATGATCAAGGAGAACATGGACAAGCAGCTCGCCGAGTGCGGCGAGGCGCCGTTCTACACGCTCGGGCCGCTGACCACCGACATCGCGCCCGGCTACGACCACATCACGTCGGCGATCGGTGCCGCGATGATCGGCTGGTTCGGCACCGCGATGCTCTGCTACGTCACGCCCAAGGAGCACCTCGGCCTGCCGAACAAGCAGGACGTGCGCGAAGGCCTGATGGCCTACAAGATCGCAGCGCATGCCGCCGACCTCGCCAAGGGCCACCCTGGCGCGCAGGCGCGCGACAACGCGATGAGCAAGGCGCGCTTCGAGTTCCGCTGGGAAGACCAGTTCAACCTCGGCCTCGATCCGGAACGCGCCCGCGAGTACCACGACGAAACGCTGCCGAAGGACGCGCACAAGAGCGCGCACTTCTGCTCGATGTGCGGCCCGCATTTCTGCTCGATGAAGATCACGCAGGACGTGCGCGACTACGCCAAGGAACACCCGGAGTCGCTCATCGACATCGAGAAGGGCATGGCGGAGAAGTCGGCCGAGTTCCGTGCGTTGGGTGCCGAGGTCTATCGGAAGGCGTGAAGATGGGCGATGCGTTCTCTGCTACCCGTGTAAGCGCGCCACTGCAGGGCGCGGCTGATCCGTTCGATCGTCCGGTCATCGTGCTCAGCGCACCGCGCTCGGGCTCGACGATGCTGTTCGAGGCCATGGCGCGTGCCCCGGCGCTCTACACGATCGGAGGCGAGAGCCACCGCGCGTTCGAGAGCCTGCGTGCGCTGCATCCGGCCTCGCACGGTTTCGATTCAAATCGGCTGACCGAGGCCAACGCCGACCCAGCAACCGTGCAGGCACTGCGCGACAACCTGTTGGCCGCATTGCGCGACCGCGAGGGACGCCCGCCGTCGGCGTGGCCGGTCCGGCTGCTGGAAAAGACGCCCAAGAACAGCCTGAGAGTGCCTTTCCTGCGTGCGGTGTTTCCCGATGCGCATTTCGTCGTGCTGTACCGCAAGCCGCGCGATGTGTTGGCCAGCATGATCGACGCCTGGCGCTCGGGACGATTCCGCACGTATCCGCAGTTGCCTGGTTGGCGCGGACTGCCCTGGTCTTTGCTGCTGGTGCCCGGCTGGCGCGACCTCGTGGGCCGCACGCTCGAAGAAATCGTTGCGTGTCAGTGGGCGACGACGATGGACATACTGCTCGACGACCTCGATGGGTTGCCCACCGACGTCCCTGTTGCCCGGGTGCGCTACGACACGTTGCTGGAATCGTCGCGCGCGGAACTGGAGCGCGTCTGTGCCTTCGCCGGGCTGGGATGGGACCTGCCGGTGCAACAGCTTCCGCTTTCGCGCTACACGCTGACGCCGCCTGATCCTGACAAATGGCGTCGCCACGAAGCCGAACTGGAGCGGGTGCTGCCCCTCATCACCGGGACGATCGATCGCGTCGAGCGGTTCTTCGCTACCCCCGCGCCTGACAATCCGTCGACACAACTCGGAGCCTCGCAATGAAGCTCGCCGCGCCTTTCATCCAGCTTCCGCTGCACGTGGACGCCGCGCGACTCGAAGCGGAGGTGGCTCGACTCGGCGAAGCGCCGTGGCGTCCGCACCCGCAGGGCTTCGCGGGCAATTCGATGTTGCCGCTGGTATCGGTCGGCGGGGACCCGGCGAACGAGGCGTTCGAAGGCATCATGGCACCCACGCCGGCGCTCCGGGCGTGTCCCTACATGCTGCAGGTTTTCGCCAGCCTGCGGGCAACGGTAGGGCGCAGCCGACTGATGCGCCTGTCAGGACAGGCCGAGGTGACCCGCCACGTTGACCAGGGCTATTACTGGGCCGAGCGGGTTCGCGTGCACGTTCCGATCGTCACCCAGCCGACAGTGCGTTTCGAGTGTGGCGGCGACGCCATCAACATGGCGGCAGGCGAGTGCTGGATCTTCGACACCTGGCGACAGCATCGCGTGATCAACGACGCCAATCAGGATCGCATCCACCTCGTTGTCGACACGGTTGGCGGCGGTCGTTTTTGGGATCTCGTGGCCGCCGGCCGGCCGGTGGGGCAGGTTGTTCACGGATGGGCATCGCAGCTGGTCGCGCCTTCCGCCGCGATGCCGACGATCCTTTGCGAACGGGTCAACGTACCGACGGTCATGAGTCCGTGGGAGATGGCCGGGTACTTTCAGCTGCTCTTCGAGGATACGGTGACTCACCCCGCGCTGGCGCGCCTCAAAGTTGCCGTGGGCCGATTCATCAACACGTGGCGCGGGCTGTGGTTTGCGCACGGTGACTCCATTGGCGCTCGTCCGCATTACCAGCCCGCCCTGCGCGCGTTCGTCGTCGAGGCCCGCCCACTGGCGCACGGTGTCGTGCTGACGAATGAGATCAGCTGGTACTCGGCGATGCTGACGCTGATCGCGAGGTATGCCGCTGGCGACCTGCGTTCTGCTGGCGCGCCGGCAGGGTGATCACCAATGAGGAAAAGGCCGCCCCGGGGCGGCCTTCCTTTTGCTCGGCATAGCGGCATCAGTACTTGGGCTTGTCGCTCGCGCCCTCGTAACTGCTCATCGCTTCGCGCAGGATCCTGCGTGCCTCCTCTGCATCGCCCCAGCCGTCGAGCTTCACCCACTTGCCCTTCTCTAGATCCTTGTAGTGCTCGAAGAAATGGCCGATGCGCTCGCACCAGTGCGGCGACACCTGGTGGATGTCCTGGATGTGCGAGTAGCCGTTGAACACCTTGTCGATCGGCACCGCGAGGATCTTCTCGTCCGAGCCGGCCTCGTCCGACATCTTGAGTACGCCGACGGGGCGGCAGCGGATCACGGAGCCGGGAATCAGCGGCAGCGGCAGGATGACCAGCACGTCGGCCGGATCGCCGTCGCCGCAGACGGTGTCGGGGACGTAGCCGTAGTTGCACGGGTAGCGCATCGGGGTGGAGAGGATGCGGTCGACGAAGATCGCGCCCGACTCCTTGTCCACCTCGTACTTCACCGGCTCGGAATCCTTCGGGATCTCGATGATGACGTTGATCTCGTCCGGCGGATTCCGTCCGGTGGAAACGTGGCCCAGGCCCATGACTGCTCCAGATAACGGGCGCCCGCCGGTCGGCGGGCGCGGGGTGCGGATTCTATAGGCCCGCGTGTTGCGCTGCAGCAACGGCCTTTGGCTGGCGGATGGAGTCGACGAGGAAGCTCCATCCGCCAGCGCCGCTGTCAGGGCTCGCTCGGCGGGCGCCGGCGCAGGTACTCATCCGCCCAACGCTGCGTGACCTTGCCGGCGGCGTCGCGACCGCCGAGCCCGAAGGCGAGCGCGACCGCAACCGCGATTGCACCCAGCACCAACCCGAAGGCAAGGTTGACGATGTCGTCGGCGACACCCATTGCGCGCAGGCCCATCGCGGTGACCAGGCCCAGGATCGAGAACCGGGCCAGCCGCGCGAGGCCGCGGCTCTGCGGGTTCGCCCGCTCGACCGCGCGACCGGCGACGTCCGCCAGCCACCAGCCGACGCCGAGGATGACGAGGCCCAGCAGCACGGCTGCGCCGAAGTCGATGAACTGCTGCAGCAGCGCATTGATCCCGGCGAAGCCGAGCAGCGAGGCCGCCTCGACGGTGGCGAACAACATCACGAAGAACAGCGCGAGCTTGCCGGCGAACGCCGACAGCGTGCCGCCGCTGCGCACGTCAGCCGATGCAGCGGTGGTGGTCACGCCAACCGGCGGTTGCGCCATCGCGTCGACGGGTTGGAACGCGCCCTGCGATTCGGCCGCGCGCTCGAGGGTGGTGGTCGCCATCAACGCGTCCGAGCCGGTGCGTTCGGAGGGTGGCACCACGTCGGGATCGCGGAAGGCGTGGCCGAGGCCGAGCCGCGACGGCAGCCGGTCGAAGCCGAGGTCGGACAGCAGGCGCTCGACCAGGCTTGCCACGAAGCGGCCGATGAACCACGCAAGGATCAGGATCGCCGCGGCCGCCAGCAGGTTCGGGATCGCGTCGAAGAAGATCGACAGCATCCGCGTCAGCGGGGCGGAGATCGCGGTGATCCTGAGCGCGTCGAGCGCGGCGATCAGTGCCGGCACGATCACCATCACGAACGCGAGCGTGCCGCCGAGGTCGGACAGTTTCAGGCCGCGCGTATCGGGGTGCCGCTCGCTCCAGCGGTCGATGCCCGTGGCTGCCAGCAGGTTGCTGACCAGCCCGCGCACCGCCTTGGCGATCAGCCAGCCGACGCCGCCGATGATCACGGCCGCGAAGATGTTCGGCAGCATGCCCAGCAGGCTTGACGTCATGCCGGTGAGCGGCGTCATCAGGCCTTCGATCTGCAGCGCACCGACGATGGCGGGCAGGAACAGCAGCAGCACCAGCCAGTACGCCACGTTGCCCATCGACTGCGAGATCGGCTTCAGGTCCGCGCCTTGCGCCAGCCGCTCGTCCATCCGCGTCTTCGAGAGCGTGCGATTGACCAGCGTGCGCACGACGGTCGCGACCAGCCATGCAACCACGGCGAGCCCGACCGCGAGCAGCAGCCGCGGCAGGAACACCATGACCGACGTGGCGAGCGTGCTGAGCGGGCCGGACACGCCCTGCACCTGCAACACGCTGAACATGCCCAGCAGTGCCAGCAGCATGATCACCCAGAACACCACGCGCCCGGCGATGTCCTGGAAGTCGACGCTGGTCTGCGTATGCGCACCGAGGCGCTGGTTGGTGCCGATCGACGCCAGCGCGCGGCGCGTGGCATTGGCGGCGATCAGCGCGATGATCCAGCCGACCAGCAGGATCGCCACGCCACCGAGGATGCTCGGCAGGTACACGCCGAGCGAGTTTTGCAGCGAGTCTTGCCAAGGACGCTCGGGCACGGTCGGATCTCCATCTGCGCGCCGCGGGCCGCGACGTCAGCCGCTGACCGTAGCGCCGCATGCATCAAGATCACGTCGTGGAACAGCATCGCAAACGAAGAAGGGCGGCCATGGCCGCCCTTCGGGTCGAGCACGTCCGAATGATTACTGGCCCAGCAGCGGCACCAGCAGAAGCGCGACGATGTTGATGATCTTGATCAGCGGGTTGATCGCGGGGCCCGCAGTGTCCTTGTAGGGATCACCAACGGTGTCGCCGGTCACCGCGGCCTTGTGCGCTTCGGAACCTTTACCGCCGAAGTGGCCGTCCTCGATGTACTTCTTCGCGTTGTCCCACGCACCGCCGCCCGTGGTCATCGAGATCGCCACGAAGATGCCGGTCACGATCGTGCCGATCAGCAGGCCGCCCAGCGCCTTTGGACCCAGCACCAGGCCGACCACGATCGGTACCGCCACCGGCAGCAGCGAGGGGATGATCATTTCCTTGATCGCCGACTTCGTCAGCATGTCGACAGCGCGGTCGTACTGCGGCTTTCCGGTGCCTTCCATGATGCCGGGGATGTCGCGGAACTGCCGACGCACTTCCTCCACCACCGCGCCGGCGGCGCGCCCGACCGCTTCCATCGCCATCGCGCCGAACAGGTAGGGGATGAGACCGCCGATCAGCAGGCCGATGATCACGTAGTGGTCGGAGAGGTCGAACGTCATCGGCACTGCCGCTATGCCCGTCTTCGCCGCGCGCGCGAGGTTGGCCACGTCGAGGTTGTGCGTGTAGTCCGCGAACAGCACGAGCGCGGCGAGCGCGGCCGAGCCGATCGCATAGCCCTTGGTCACCGCCTTGGTCGTGTTGCCGACCGCGTCGAGCGGATCGGTGACGTTGCGTACCTCGGGCGGCAGGTCCGACATCTCGGCGATGCCGCCGGCGTTGTCGGTGATCGGGCCATAGGCGTCGAGCGCCACGATCATGCCGGCCATCGACAGCATCGCGGTCGCCGCGATCGCGATGCCGTACAGGCCACCGAAATGGAACGCGCCCCAGATCGCGGCGCACACCGCGATCACCGGCATCGCCGTGGACTTCATCGACACGCCGAGGCCCGCGATGATGTTGGTGCCGTGGCCGGTGGTCGATGACTGCGCGACGTGCCGCACCGGGCCGTATTGCGTGCCGGTGTAGTACTCGGTGATCCAGACGATCGCGCCCGTGAGCGCCAGGCCGATCAATGCGCAGTAATACAGGCTCATCGCGCCGTACTTGGAGTCGCTCATCATCTGCTGCGTCACGAAGAAGAACGCGATCGCCGCGAGCACCGCCGAGACGATGACGCCGCGATACAGCGCGCCCATGATCGAGCCGCCTTCCTTCACCTTGACCACGAACGTGCCGAGGATCGAGGCGATGATCGACACGCCACCGAGCACCAGCGGATACAGCACCGCATTGCGGCCGGCTTCTGCGGCGACCAGCCCGCCCAGCAGCATCGTCGCGATGATGGTGACCGCGTAGGTCTCGAACAGGTCGGCCGCCATGCCGGCGCAGTCGCCGACGTTGTCGCCCACGTTGTCGGCGATGACGGCGGGGTTACGCGGGTCGTCCTCGGGGATCCCGGCTTCGACCTTGCCCACCAGGTCGGCGCCGACGTCGGCGCCCTTGGTGAAGATGCCGCCGCCCAGTCGCGCGAAGATCGAGATCAGCGAGCTGCCGAACGCGAGGCCGACGAGCGCGTGCAGCGAATCGTGCTCGCTGTAGCCCATGTGCAGATGCAGGATCGCGAAGTAGCCGGCGACGCCAAGGAGCCCGAGGCCGACGACGAGCATGCCGGTGATCGCGCCGCCGCGGAACGCGACGTTCATCGCCGGGCCGATGCCGCGACGCGCCGCTTCGGCGGTGCGCACGTTGGCGCGCACCGAAACGTTCATGCCGATGTAGCCGGCCGCGCCCGAGAGCACCGCGCCGACCAGGAAGCCGATTGCGGTCGGCCAGTTTAGGAAGAAGCCGATCAGCAGCAGCAGCACGACGCCGGCGATCGCGATCGTCGTGTACTGGCGGTTGAGGTAGGCGCGCGCGCCTTCCTGGATCGCACCCGCGATCTCCTGCATCCGCGCATTTCCGGCGGGCTGTGCAGTGATCCAGCGCGCCGAGATGATCCCGTAAAGGATCGCTATGACGGCGCAGACCACCGCCAGCGTCAACCCGTGTTGCTCCAGCATGAACCCCTCCCCCAAACGAAGTTGGACATCGGAAAACCGTGTTTTGAAGCGTCGGCGGCGCTGCCGCGCGGACCGCCGGACTATGGCACACGCGTTAACGCCGGCGATGCTGCGCTGCGAGATCGACTGCGAGGCCTCCGATACCCGGTGAACCCCGGGTTCAGCGCCTGCATGCGAGTCTCGCCGCGTCCTGATCGGAGCTTCAGCCCATGCGACCTGCCGTATTCCTTTTCGCTCTTGCCCTCACCACGACCGCGTCGCTTGCCGCGACGCCGGAAATCGAACGCGCCGTCGGAACGCCGCAGGCCAACGGCGTGACGCATCTGGTGCGCGGCATTCCGGAAGCGTGCGCGTGGCTCGAAGGCACGTTCACCGGCAACGCGGCGTCGCCGTACCGGTTCCAGCCGGTGCGCAGCAGTCCGAGTTGCCAGGCGCGCGCGCGGCTGTTGGACCCGTCGAAAGCGCAGCCCTCCGAAGCGAAGGGCTGGAAGCTCAACGACCTCATCCGCGTGCCGTCGAAGGATTGCCCGGGCCTGCAGGCGGTGGTGGAGGTCTGGCGCAAGCCCACGACCGCCTCGGCGCCGCAGCTCGACGCACAGGGCCGCGCACGGATCTATCTGAAGGATGCGCACAACGCATCACAGAGCGCACCGGCCGCGTACACGGCGAAGGTGGCACTTGAGGGCAAGCCTTGCGGGTGATCGGAGTGGGGATGCGTCGCGTCGGCCCGTTCTAGCCCGGGTCAACCACGAGACCTTTGAGACCCGGGCGTTTGTAGTTCGCTCAGGGTGTGCAAAAGAAAACGGGCCCGACGGCCCGTTTTCCGTGTCCGCCCCAGGTGCGCTCAGCCGCCAGCTGACGTGGCGGCCGTACCAGGAGCGTCCGGAGCGGGCGTGGCGCCAGTTCCGCCCGCGGCGTTCGCCGAGGGGGCCGCCGCAGGCAGGGTCGTCGTCGGCTGCTTTCGCGCGGCGAGCGGATCGACGAGCGCCACCGGCGTCGCCGCGACCCTGTCAGCCGGCATGTTGAACTCCTCGCGTGCGAGAAGCTGCACGCACGTCCAGCCGAGGCCTGCGGTTACGTCCTTCAGCAGCTGCGCGCCGTTCGAGACAAGCTCATCGTTGCTGGGCGGGTTCACGTTTTCGCGGGTGTTCGCGTTGCAGGCGGCATTGGCTACCTGCCGCCCTGTCTTCGCATCGATCAGCTGCACCTGCACGCTATAGCCCACCCAGTAGGTCGCCCACTTGGTCGGGTAGTAGGCGAAGTTCCACCCACCCGATCGCACGTCGAGCACGTAGTCCGATTCCGGATGCAGTGCGGCGAGGTCCCTGGGCTTCTGCGCCTTTGTCGGCTGCGTGTCGGCCGGCGCGAGCCTGGCGCCGAAGGCACTCGACAACGCCGTGGCGAGCTGTTCCCGCACGAGGATGGCCGGGTCCTCCACATGGTTTTCGTCGACCAGCTTGTTGCCGGCGCCGACCATCGCAGCCGCGCCGAACAAGCCGAATGACGCCTTGCCTGCCGTCATCGCGACGAAGCTCGGACGCTCATGCGACGTCACCGCCACCGACCTTCCCTGGAGTTGTGCAGCGTCGTCGGCGCCCAGTTTGATCACCTGGTCCCTGGCGTGGGCCGAGCCCGCAGCGGCCAACGTCGCGGCCATCACTAAAGTCTTTTTCATATACGCCTCCCTGTAAGGGCGCGCTCCCCAGCGCACCTCACGCGCAGAGTAGACGAATGCGCAGCCGGTCACGCCTCGAACGCGGGCAAGCGTTTCTCGATGCACGGGAGCGGGATCCTCACGTACTTCGGCAGCCCATCACGCCCGTACTTCGGTGGTGCCTCCCCGCGAATCAGCGGCTCCAGGTAACGGCGCGCTGCATCGGTGATGCCGTAGCCGTCCTCGCGGATGAAGTCATCCGGCATCGTGCGTTCGTGGTTGGCGATGTCTTCGAGCGGCGCGGGTTCGATCTTCCAACGGTACGGGCGATCCCTGGTGCGCACGATCACCGGCATCACCGCATTGCGGCCCTTGACGGCGTAGTCGACGGCCGCCCGCCCGACCGCAACGGCCTGCTCCAGATCGGTTTCCGAAGCCAGGTGTCGGGCCGAGCGCTGCAGGTAGTCCGGCACCGTCCAGTGCACCTTGTAGCCGAGCGAATCCTTGACCCGCGCCGCGAGCAGCGGCGCAACGCCGCCCAGCTGGCTGTGGCCGAAGGCGTCCTTGCCGCCGCCGGCATCGGCGACGAACGTGCCGTCCGCGGCGCGGATGCCTTCGCTCGCGACGACCACGCAGTGCCCGACGCGCTCGACTACCTCGCGCACCTTCGCGAGGAACGCAGGCTCGTCGAATGCGCGCTCGGGGAAGAGGATCACGTGCGGCGCGTCGTCGGCCGTGCGGCCCGCCAGCCCGGCCGCAGCCGCGAGCCAGCCGGCGTGTCGGCCCATCGCCTCGTAGACGAACACCTTGGTCGATGTCGACGCCATCGCGGCCACGTCGAGCGCGGCCTCGCGTACCGACACCGCCGTGTACTTCGCCGCCGAGCCGAAGCCGGGGCAGGTGTCCGTCACGGCAAGGTCATTGTCGACCGTCTTGGGAACGCCGATGCACGCGAGCGGGTAGTCGAACTCCGCGGCCAGCCGCGACACCTTGAGCGCGGTGTCGGCCGAGTCGTTGCCGCCGTTGTAGAGGAAGTAGCGCACGTCGTGCGCCCGGAACACGTCGATCAGCCGCTGGTACTTCGCACGATCGGCGTCGAGCGAGCCTAGTTTGTAACGGCAAGAGCCGAATGCGCCGCCCGGCGTGCGCCCGAGGGCCGTCACCGTGGAGGCCGGCAGCGGGGTCGTGTCGATCAGCTCCTCGCGGAGCACGCCGAGGATGCCGTCGCGCGCGGCCAGCACGCGCAGGCCGTGGCGCCGGCCGGTCTCGATGACGGCAGCGGCGGTCGCGTTGATGACGGCGGTGACGCCGCCCGACTGGGCGTAGAGCAGGGTTGCGGCGGCCATGGGGATTCCAGGATTCGGGACGGTATGCGGTAAGCTGCCGACATCATGACGGCAACGGCGGCGCCGGGCATGCAGCGCCCGCCAACGTGCCGGTTTTCCGTGCAGCAGGAGCGACGAATGCGATTGGTACTTCTGGGAGCCCCGGGCTCGGGCAAGGGCACGCAGGCCGCGCGGCTCCGGGACCATTTGCAGGTACCGCACATCTCGACCGGCGACCTGCTGCGTGCCGAAGTGGCCGCCGGCAGCCCACTCGGGATCGAAGCCAAGGAGATCATGGCGCGGGGCGAGCTCGTCAGCGACGCGATCCTGCTGGGCATGCTCGAAGACCGCTTCTCGCGGCCGGACACCCGCAACGGCTTCATCCTCGACGGCTACCCGCGCAACCTCGCGCAGGCCGACGCCATGGGCACGCTTCTCGAGCGCATGGGCCAGCCGATGGACCATGCCGTCTGCCTCGACGTGCCGACGGAACTGCTCGTCGAACGCATCGCCGGCCGGGCCAAGGCCGAGGGCCGCGCCGACGACAGCCCGGAATCGGTGCGCAAGCGCCTGCAGATCTACAACGACTCGACCTCTCCAGTTGTCGACTACTACCGACAGCACGGCCAGCTCAAGGTCGTCGACGGCGTCGGTTCGCTCGACGACGTCTTCAATCGCATCCTCGAGACGATCGCGCCAGTCAAGGAAGTCGGTTGATCCCCCAGCCCTGCAAGGAAGCCCCGTGAAAGCCCTCATCGCCCTCGCGCTGATCGCCGTGTCCGGCGCGGCATTCGCCAACTCCGCCTGCGACCGTGTCAACAACGATTTCGACGGCCTGTATTGCCTCAACAAGGTGTACCAGCAGGCCGACACCGATCTCAACGCGGCCTTCAAGGCGCTCGGTGGCAAGCTCGACAGCGCTGGCCACACCGCGCTCAGGCAGGGGCAGCTGGCGTGGATGCGCCAGCGCAACGAACAGTGCTCGATGCGCAAGGGCGACGGGTTCTACGTCGACCTCCGTTGCGCCACGCGCACCACCATCGAGCGCACGCGTTTCCTGCAGGACCGCGTTCGCGAATGCGTGAGTTCGGGTTGCCGAAACAGCCGCCTGTCCTCGCCTTGACCCGTTCCCGCATCGCCGGGAACCGAATTCCGGATTCCCAATGAAGCTCCACATCCTCGGCATCGCGGGAACGTTCATGGGTGGCGTCGCGGCGCTCGCGCGCGAGCTCGGCCACGACGTGCAGGGCAGCGATCAGGCGATCTACCCGCCGATGTCGACCCAGCTCGAACAGATGGGCATCAACCTCGGCCATGGCTATTCGGCCGAATGGATCGACGCCGACTGCGACCAGGTGGTGATCGGCAACGCGCTCTCGCGCGGCAACGAGGCAGTCGAGCACGTGCTCGACACGCAGATGGACTACACCTCCGGCGCGCAATGGCTCGCCGAGAACGTGCTGCCCGGTCGCGAGACGATCGCGGTGGCCGGAACGCATGGCAAGACGACGACGACCTCGATCCTGGCGTACCTGCTTGAAGCGGCCCGCCGCGATCCGGGCTTCCTGATCGGCGGCGTGGCGGAGAACTTCGGCGTGTCCGCGCGGCTCGGAAGTGGCGACGAATTCGTGGTCGAGGCGGACGAATACGACACCGCGTTCTTCGACAAGCGCAGCAAGTTCGTGCACTACCGGCCGACGGTGGCGATCCTCAACAACCTCGAGTTCGACCACGCGGACATTTTCCCCGACGTCGCCGCGATCCAGCGCCAGTTCCACCATCTGGTGCGCACGGTGCCGCGTCGCGGCCGGTTGATCGTCAACGGCGCCGATGCACGCATCGCCGAAGTGCTGGAGATGGGTTGCTGGACGCCGGTCGAGACCTTCGGCCTTGCCGATGCCGACGTCAACGAGACGCCGTTCGACTGGACGGCGCGGCTGGTCGAACCCGATGGCTCGCGCTTCGTCGTGCTGTACGGCGGCAACGAGGTTGGCGAGGTGAAGTGGTCGTTGCTGGGTCGCCACAACGTGCTGAACGGGCTCGCGGCGCTTGCGGCGGCGAACGCGGTCGGCGTCGAGCCGGCGAAGGTCATCCCGTCGTTGAAGGGCTTCAAGAGTGTGAAGCGGCGCATGGAAATCGTCGGCGATGTCGGCGACGTGGCCGTGTACGACGACTTCGCGCACCACCCGACGGCGATCGAGACGACGCTCGAAGGCCTGCGTAGCCGGGTCGGCGACGCGCGCATCGCGGTCGCGATGGAGCCGCGCAGCAACTCGATGCGGCTGGGCGCGCACGCCGAAGCGTTGGCGCCGTCGCTGGCGCAGGCCGACATCGTGGTCTTCCTGGCTCGCCCGGAATTGTCATGGGACGCGACGAAAGTCATCGAAGCGATCCGTGGCGACGCCCTTGCGGTTTCCGACGTCGACGCGATGCTGACCGAGCTCCGCAATCGCGTGCATCCCGGCGACCATGTGGTCTTCATGTCCAATGGCGGCTTCGACGGCGCACCGCGCCGGTTTGTCGAGTTGCTGGACACCAAGGGCGTGTTGCCGGCGGGCGGCTGAGGTCGCGCGGCAGGCACGGCGATGAGATCGGTTCCGGACGCCAACGCGGCCGTCGAGGTCAGCGCGCTCAAGGCGGACAGCTTCGGACGCATCGCGCTCATGCGTGACGGCGACGGCCTGTTCGTGAGGCGCGATCTCGTGCACGTTCCGTTGTGGCTGCGGTTGCCTGCGTGGTGGCTGGCGCGGCGCGAGGCGCTGGGCCTGAAGGCCGTCCACGGCCTGGACGCGGTGCCGCAACTGCTGCGTTGGGACGGCCGTCGGCTGGATCGCAGCTACATGAGCGGCGCGGCCATGTACCAGCGCCCGCCGCATGGCGAGCTCGCCTATTTCCGCGCGGCGCGGCGCCTGCTGCAGCGGCTGCATCGCCGCGGCCTCGCGCACAACGACCTCGCGAAGGAAGCGAACTGGCTGGTGCTCGACGACGGCTCGCCCGCGGTGATCGACTTCCAGCTCGCCAGCCGCGGCAATGCGCGCTCGCCGTGGATGCGGTTGCTCGCGCGCGAGGACCTGCGCCATCTGCTCAAGCACAAGCGCACGTACTGCCCGGAAGCACTCACGCCCGTGGAGCGGCGGGTGCTGAAGCGGCGGTCCTGGGTGCGGCAGCTGTGGTTCGCAACCGGCAAGCACGCCTACCGTTTCATCACGCGTCGCGTCCTGCATTGGGAAGACAACGAGGGGCAGGGGCCGAAGCCCTGAGCCGCGTGGGTGGCGGCCAGTGCGCCGCCGACGGATCAAGCAAAAGCGCTGCGCGACGCGCCGCGAATCATGTGCACCGCCGTGCGGTCGGGGGCTCTCCGGACCTCCGCCGGCATCCGGCCGTGAAGCGTCCCGAACGAACGACGCGCCGGCACCGGCTACGCTAGCGAACCCGCACCACCTGCAACCGACCATGGCACTGTCCGGCAAGACCGTCTTCATCACCGGCGCCTCCCGCGGCATCGGCCGCGCCATTGCGTTGCGCGTGGCGCGTGACGGCGCCAACGTCGCGATCGTCGCGAAGTCGGGCGTCGCCAATCCCAAACTGCCGGGCACCATCCACAGCGTGGCCGAAGACGTCGCGCTCGCCGGAGGCACGCCGCTCGCGCTGCGCTGCGATATCCGCGAGGAGGACGACGTCCGCGCAGCAGTGGCCGCGACGGCCGACACGTTCGGTGGCATCGACATCCTCGTGAACAACGCCAGCGCGATCTGGCTGCGCGGCACCCTCGACACACCGATGAAGCGCTTCGACCTGATGCAGCAGGTCAACTCGCGCGGCACGTTCCTGGTCACACAGGCCTGCCTGCCGTGGCTCCTGCAGGCGCCGAACCCGCATGTGCTCACGCTCGCGCCGCCGCCGAGCCTCGATCCGAAATGGTGGGCGCCCCATACGGCGTACACGCTCGCGAAGATGGGCATGAGCCACGTCACGCTCGGGCTGGCTGCCGAGTTCGCGGCGCACGGCATCGCGATCGATGCGCTGTGGCCACGCACCATCATCGCCACCGACGCAATCAAGATGATCCCGGGTGTCGACGCCGCGCAGTGCCGCCGCCCCGAAATCGTCGCCGACGCCGCGCACGCGATCCTGACCCGCGCGGCAAGCGAAGGCACGGGTCGCTTCTTCATCGACGAGGACGTGCTGCGCGAAACCGGCGTCACCGATTTCTCGCACTACGCCGTCGATCCTTCGCGTCCCCTGCTACCCGACCTGTTCCTGGAGCCCGACGCATGAAATACCTGCACGCGATGGTTCGCGTTCGCGACCTCGACGCTTCGCTGCGCTTCTGGTGCGACGGCCTAGGCCTGGTGGAGAACCGGCGTCGAGACTATCCACAGGGCCGCTTCACGCTGGTCTACCTCGGCGCGCCGGCGAACCCGGAATCCGAAGTCGAGCTGACCTGGAACTACGACGCGGAGGACTACGGCACGGCGCGGAATTTCGGCCACCTCGCCTTCGCGGTCGACGACATCTACGCAAGCTGCGAGCGGCTGCAGTCGATGGGCTACACGATCAACCGGCCGCCGCGTGATGGCCACATGGCGTTCGTGCGCTCGCCTGACCTGATCTCGGTGGAGCTGCTGCAGCACGGCGCGCCGCTGTCGCCGCGCGAGCCCTGGGCGTCGATGGCAAACACGGGGGAATGGTGAGTGTCCGACTCTGATTCGCTGTTCGCGCTTTCCGAGCGCTACTACGTTCCCGTGTACCGGCCGCGCCGCATCGTGCTCGACCACGGCCGTGGCGCGCGCGTGTGGGATCGCGACGGGCGCGAGTACGTGGACTTCGGCGCCGGCATCGCCGTCAACGCGCTCGGCCACGCGCCGCCGGTGCTCATCGAAGCGCTCACCGCGCAGGCCGCCAAGCTCTGGCACACGAGCAACGTGTTCGTCTCGGAGCCGCCGATGCGGCTTGCGGAGGCGCTCGTCGAAGCATCGGGATTCGCCGAGCGCGTGTTCCTGTGCAACTCGGGCGCCGAAGCCAACGAAGCGGCGATCAAGCTCGCACGCAAATACGCCACCGCGCAGGGACGGCCGCCCGAGCGCCGCGTGATCCTGACCTTCGAAGGCAGCTTCCACGGCCGCACGCTGGCAACCGTCACCGCCACCGCGCAGCCGAAATACCACGAGGGCTTCGAGCCGTTGCCGGCGGGTTTCCGCTATGCGCCGTTCAACGACCTGGCTGCCGCCGAACACGCGATGGCAGCGGGCGATGTGTGTGCGGTGCTGGTCGAACCGGTGCAGGGCGAGGGCGGCGTCACACCGGCGACGCACGCATTCCTCGCCGGTTTGCGCGACCTCTGCGACCGCCACGGCGCGCTGCTGATGTTCGACGAGATCCAGTGCGGGATGTCGCGCACCGGTTCCCTGTTTGCGTGGCAGGGCGTCGACGTGCGCCCCGACGTGGTGACGCTCGCCAAGGCGCTCGGCAGCGGCTTTCCGATCGGCGCGATGCTCGCCGGCCCGGCGGCGGCGTCCACGCTGCAGTTCGGTGCGCACGGCACCACGTTCGGCGGGAATCCCCTGGCGGCGGCGGTCGCACTCGCCGCGCTCGGCGAGCTGTCGTCACCGGCGCTGCT
>NZ_VTRV01000220.1 GCF_008274655.1 Cognatilysobacter lacus
CTGCTCATCCGGCCGAAGCGCCAGCCGCGGCGGATGCGCGCCAACGATCGGCGCTGCCGCACCGTCGAGATCGGCCGGCATGTGCACCACCAGCGTGCGCGCCACCATGTCGCCCAGCCGGCGCGCGGCAGGATCCACGAGGCAGGCGACCAGCCCGGCGGCATAGCCGAACGGCAGCATGTCGACCGTTCGCAACAGGTTGCGGGTGAACGAGGCACGCCAGCCCAACGGCGCGCCGTCGGCGGCGACCACCTTGAGGCCGAGTGCGCGCTTGCCGGGCGTGCGGCCGTCGAACATGACCTCGAACAGCACCGGGTAGAACCAGAACATCGCGAACACCAGTACGCCCATCACGCCCGCTCCGGCGCCACCGAGCAGCCCGAGCACAATCGAGGCCGCGATGACGATGGCCATGCGCACGGCGAAGTCGACCAGCCAGGCGAGCGCGCGCGGCACCGGGCCGGCGACCGGCAGGTGCAGCGCGACGCCCTCGGGCGTCACGACTTCATGGTGGGTGTCGAGCAGCACGTGGACGTCGCGGGCGTCAGGCGACGCGGCGCGCGGCGATCGCGAAGTCGCGGTGATCGCGCGCGCCGGGCACAACCGACCCACGGCCGCGCCGAACATGCCGGCCTGCATCCTGCTGCGTCATCGAACCATCCCCGTCGTCCCCGCGGCGACTCTACCTTCGGCACGCACGATCAGCCACCTTCGAGATACCGATCCTTGAGCCGCACGTAGTGCTGCGCCGAGTAGTACAGGGCTTCGATCTCGGCCTCGCCGAGCACGCGCACCCTTCGCGCCGGGTTGCCGAGCCACAGCTCGCCCTCGCCGACCACCTTGCCCGGCGGTACCACCGCACCGGCGCCGACGAAGCCGTGCTTCTTGACCACCGCGCCGTCGAGCACGATCGCGCCCATGCCGATCAGCACCGCATCCTCGATCGTGCAGGCGTGGATGATCGCCTTGTGGCCGATGGTGACGTCGTCGCCGATGCGCGTGGCGAAGCCGCCGAGCTTGGCGTGCGGGCCGTCGTGGCTGACGTGGATCACCGTGCCGTCCTGCACGTTGGTGCGGTCGCCGATGCGGATGAAGTTGACGTCGCCGCGGATGACCGTGCCCGGCCACACCGAGCTGTCTTCGCCGAGCACGACGTCGCCGATCACGGTGGCGGCCTCGTCCACATACGCACGCGCGCCAAGGACGGGAAACTGCTGCAGGTAAGGTCGGATCGCCATGCCGCGATTGTAGGCTGTGCGCATCGCTGCCCCGGCCGACCGCATGAATACGCTGAACCCCGACCTCGTCGACACGCATGCGCGCCTGCAGGCGGCGTGGCGCGTGCTCAAGCCCGACCTCGCGCAGCGCCGCGCCGACCTGCAGCGCCTGCGCGCCGCCTTCCGCGCGCGGCAGTCGGCGATGGACGCCGCGATCGCCGCCGACTTCGGGCATCGCTCGACGCACGAGAACCTGATCGCCGAGACGCTGATCGTGCTCGCCGAGATCGACCACGCGCTTGCCCACCTGCGTCGCTGGTCCCGCCCCCGGGGTGCGGCGGTGGGTTGGCGGCTGTGGCCTGCGAGCGCGAAGCTGCGGCCGATGCCGGTAGGGGTGGTCGGGATCATCGCGCCGTGGAATTACCCGGTGAACCTCGCGCTGGTGCCGCTGGTGAGCGCAGTGGCGGCGGGCAACCACGTGTTCCTCAAGCCGTCCGAACATACGCCGCGCACCAGCGAGTGGTTGCGCGACCTGCTGGCGGACGTGTTCCCCGAAGATCGCGTCGCCGTCGCGCTGGGCGGCGCGGACGTGGGCGCCGCATTCGCGTCGCTGCCGTTCGACCACCTGCTGTTCACCGGCTCCACCGCGATCGGCCGCAGGGTGATGGCCGCCGCGGCGCCGAACCTCACGCCGGTCACGCTCGAACTCGGCGGCAAGGCGCCCGCGATCGTGTGCCCGGACTACGAACTCGACACCGCCGCATCGCGCATCACCACCGGCAAATGGTTCAACGCCGGGCAGACGTGCATCGGCGTGGACTATGCGCTCGTCGACCGCGCGCGTCGCGACGCCTTCGTCGCCGAGATCGTCCGGCAGCTGCACGCGCGCTACGGCGACATCAAGGGCAATCCGGACTACACGCGCATCATCAACGACGCGCAGTTCGCGCGGTTGGCCGGTTACGTCGCGCAAGCGCGCGTCGCGGGGGCAACCGTGATCGCACCGTTCGGCGACGGGGATGCGGCAACGCGGTTGCTGCCACCGGTGCTGGTGATCGATCCGCCGCCATCGCTGCGCCTGATGCACGAGGAGATCTTCGGCCCGGTGCTCCCCGTGCTGTCATACGGCAGCCTCGACGATGCGATCGCCTGCATCGCCGCGCTTGAGCGGCCGCTCGCCATGTATCCCTTCAGCCATTCGCGCGCGAACGTCGACCGGCTGGTCGACGGCACGCTCGCCGGCGGCGTCACCATCAACGACACGCTGCTGCACTTCGGCGCGCAGGGGCTGCCGTTCGGCGGTATCGGGCCCAGCGGCATGGGTGCGATCCACGGCAAGGCCGGGTTCGACACCTTCAGCAAGCTGCTGCCGGTATTCCGGCAGCGACGCTTCGCGGTAACCGACATGCTGCGCCCGCCGTATTCGCGCATCGACCGCGTGATCCGCTGGCTCGCGCGCTAGCGCCGTGCGCTACACGCCGAACGCTCGGAAGCCTTCCAGCGTGCGCGCGACGCCGTCGTCGTCGACATCCAGGTGCATGACGAGGCGGATCGTCGGCAGGTAGCCGGTGGCGATCGCAACGCCGCGCTCGCCCAGTACCGCCTTCAGCCGCGCCTGCTCTTCCACCGGCGTGTCGACGAACACCATGTTGGTGTGCGCGGCTGCGGGTACACCGAACGCCGCCAGCTCGCGAGCGAGCGTGGCCGCGCGGCGATGGTCGTCGGCGAGGCGCGTGACGTTGTGGTCGAGCGCATGCAGCGCGCCGGCCGCCA
>NZ_VTRV01000221.1 GCF_008274655.1 Cognatilysobacter lacus
TGATCTCGTTCGCTGCCGCAGGACGAACAGTCGCGGCTGCGTGCCGCCGCCGCGACCTACGCGTCGCTCGACCCGGCGTCGCGCACCGCGCTGCGCGCGCAGTTCGAGGCGCTCGATGCCAGCACGCGGCACGGATGGCGGCTGGGCCCGACGCTCGGCATCGATTACCCGCGCCTGCAGCCGTTGCTGGCGCAGGTTCCGCCCGACGAACAGCAACCGCTGCTGCAGGTGCTCCGCGCCATGACGGCGCCGGATCGCGACCGTCTCGCCGTGCTCGTGCAACGCACGCCGCCGCAGGCCCGCGAGGCCCTGCGGCGCGCGCTGATGTCGACGTCCGACGCCAACCGAAGCGGCTGGCTCGAACTGCAGCTAGAACGCTAGCGGTAGTCGCGCAGCGGCCGCATCACCCGCCGTCGCGCGCGCATGCGATCACCGAATCGCGCGAGCCCCTCGGCGCGAAGCCGCGGCGCGTGGTCGCGCAGGTAGGCGTCGAGCGCGGGCTCGTCGACCAACCGGTACTGCATGCAGATGTGCAGCACGTCCGTGTCGGCGTCGTCGAGCACTTCGAACACATCGGCGCCGGTGAAGCCGGGCAGGGCGAGGATCTCCGCGACATGCGCCTGCAGCCAGTGCAGGTACTGCCCGCGGATCCCGATGTCGACGTCGACGTTCACCTCGTACACGACCATGCTCAGTGCCCGCTGCTGAGGCCGGCGAAGACCGCGTAGAGCAAGCCTCCGAAGAGAAGGAACTGGTAGAGGAAGCCGATCGCGAAGTACTTCACGGTGGTCAGGAACCAGTGCTGGCGGTACACGCGGCGCTGCATGAGCAGCACGTACACGGCCGCCCATATCCATGCGAGGCCGATGACCCATCCGCTCACCGCCTTGGGCAGTGGCAGCATCATCAGAACGAACGTCGCGAACAACGTGAGCAGCAGGAACGCGTGGCTGTAAAGCGCGATCACGAGGTGTTCCAGGTAGCTGCGCCCGCTGAAGAGGTAGAACACGCGCAGCAGCAACGCGAATACCGGGACCAGCACGAACAGCGCGGACGGCACCGCAGCGAGCATCAGCTCGAAGAACACCGATTTGCCGCCCTTGGTCATGCGATCGATGTTGTCGGCGACATTCGCGATGCGATGGTTGACCCAGTGATCGCCGAGTGCGGGCAGTCCGTCGATTCGAACGGGGTTGCTCGTTGGTTCCCACGGGTGCTTGGGGTCGCGCAGGTGTGCGCGGCCGATCTTGCGGATCACCGTATCCGCGACTTCCGCGCCGGTCTTTCCGAGCCTGGTTTGCGGCCCGACCGGCGTGGATGGGCTTCTGGTTGCAATGGAAGCGGACGCTGGCTTGGCCGCCGCCGGCACGGGTGCAGCGACGGTCCGCACGCCGAGCTGCGCGCGACGCACCCGCGCCTGCTCCCGCAATTGCTTTTCCGCGTCGTCCATCGCCGCTCCCGCCAGCGGCACCCCCGCCGTTTGCCGACGCGCTTTCGCCACGGATGCCAGTTCGCGCTCGAGCGTTGCCTGCACTTCGGCGTCGGTGCGGGCCTCGCTGAAGGACGTCGCCTGCCCGCCTTCGTTGTGCAGGTTGATCTGGATCGGCGCGTTCCCGGTGCGGGCGTCGTCGATATCGCCCGCGATGAACTGCCCGACGAAGAACGTCAGCACCGTGAGCACCAGGAACAGCCGCAGCGGCGGGATGTACCGCGCGCGCTGGCCGGCCAGGTAGTTGCAGGCGACGCGGCCGGGCACCAGCAGGTCGCGCAGGGTGCGGAAGGCGCGGCCGTCGAGATGCCAGAACGACTCGAAGACTTCCTCGAGCGCGTGGCGCACGTCGTGCAGCGGGTTGTGCGCGCCCTGGCCGCAGGCATGGCAGAACTCGCCCTGCAGCATCGTGCCGCAGTTCTCGCAGGTGGCCGGTATCTCGGCGGCGTGCATCGCGTCCCCTTCGCGTCGTCGTCGGCGGCCATTGCAGCACGTCGCGACGATCGCGTGCAGCCGACCCGCTACGATGGCGCGCCAAACGCCCAGGCCGCCGTGTCGACGACCGCCCGCCTCCCGCACGAGATCCGCCGAACCGCCACGCTGGCCGCGCCTTTGGTGGCCGGGCACGTGTCGACCGGATTGATCGGCTTCGTCGACAGCTCGATCGCGGGCCAGCACGGCACCGGCACGCTGGCCGCGGTGTCGATCGGTACCGCGCTTTTCTGGCTGCCGATGATGGTGCCCATGGGCACGCTGATGGCGATGCCGCCGGCCGTGTCGAACCTCGATGGCGCCGGGCGCCGCGACGAGATCGGCCCGCTGTTCCGTCAGTCGCTGTGGCTGGCGTTCGGGCTCGGCCTGCTGATGTTCCTGTTCCTGACCTTCGTCCCGCTGGCGCTGGCACCGTTCGGGATCGTGCCGGGCATCGTGCCGGGCGCGACCGCGTTCCTGCATGGCATCCGCTGGGGCGTACCCGCGCTCACCTGCTACCTCGCGATGCGCTACCTCGCCGAAGGCCTGCACTGGACGCTGCCGACGATGCTGCTCGGCGGTGGCGGCCTGCTCGTGCTGGTGCCGCTCGGCTACGTGCTCACCTTCGGCGCATTCGGCCTGCCCGAGATGGGCGCCGGCGGGCTCGGCATCGCCTCGGCGGTGATGATGTGGCTGCAGGCGCTCAGCTTCGCCGCGGTGCATGCACGCTCGTCGCGCATGCGGCCGCTGCGCGTGTTCGGGCGCTTCGATCCGCCGCGACCGCGTGTCATCGGCGAGCTGCTGCTTACCGGCCTGCCGATCGGCGTCACCGTGCTGATGGAGGGCGGGCTGTTCATCGGCACCGCGCTGCTGATCGGGCGGCTCGGCCCCGTGCCCGCCGCCGCGCACCAGATCGCGATCAACGTCGCCAGCCTGTGCTTCATGGTGCCGCTGGCGGTCGCCGAGGCCACGACCGTGCGCGTCGGC
>NZ_VTRV01000222.1 GCF_008274655.1 Cognatilysobacter lacus
CATGGAGCCGGATCGGGCGAAGTGCGCTCGCCCGGATGCGCGCAAGCCGGGGCCGCCATGTTCGTGCAGGCCGGCGCGACGGCCCCCGTGCAGCCGCGTCGGAACGTTCCCGCATCGGCGCCCGCCCGGTCGCGGCGCTAAACTATCCGGCTGAATCCGCGCCCGCCTCGGGCACGAGCCGGAGCTTCCATGCGTACCCATTTCTGCGGCCTCGTCGATGAGCGCCTGATCGGCCAGACCGTCACCCTGTGCGGCTGGGCCGACGTCGCCCGCGATCTCGGCGGCGTCTGCTTCATCGACCTGCGCGACCACGAAGGCATCGTGCAGGTCGTCGCCGAGCCGTCCGGCGCCGAAGGCAATGCGGATGTCATCGCCGCCGCGTCGAAGGTCGGCTACGAGGACTGCCTGCGCATCACCGGCACGGTGCGAGCGCGGCACTCGGTCAACGATCGCATCGCCACCGGCAAGGTCGAAGTCGTCGCGACGAAGATCGAAGTGATGAACAAGGCCGAGCCGCTGCCGTTCCACGCGCACGAGAACGCGGGCGAGGACATCCGGCTCAAGTACCGCTACCTCGACCTGCGCCGCCCCGAGATGCAGAAGATGATGCGTACGCGTATCAAGCTGGTGCAGTCGCTGCGTCGCTACCTCGACGAGCGCGGTTTCCAGGACATCGAGACGCCGATCCTGACCAAGGCCACGCCCGAGGGCGCGCGCGACTTCCTGGTGCCGGCGCGCATGCACGAAGGCGAGTTCTACGCGTTGCCGCAGAGCCCGCAGCTGTTCAAGCAGATCCTGATGATGGCGGGCTTCGACCGCTACTACCAGATCGCGCGCTGCTTCCGCGACGAAGCCCTGCGCGCCGATCGCCAGCTCGAATTCACCCAGCTCGACATGGAATTCGCGTGGGTCACCGAGCGCGAGGTGCAGGACACCGTCGAGGACATGATCCGCCTCGTGTTCCGCGAGGTGATCGACGTTGAACTCGACGCCGAATTCCCGCGCATGACCTACGCCGAGGCGATGCGTCGCTACGGCTCGGACAAGCCGGACCTGCGCATCGCGATGGAGTTCACCGACGTCGCGGAGCTCGTGAAGGACTGCGAGTTCAAGGTTTTCACCGACTGGGCCAACCATGCCGACGGCCGCGTGGTCGCGCTGCGTGCGCCCGGCGGCGCCAAGTTCTCGCGCAAGCAGATCGACGAACTCGCGGCGCACGCCGCGAAATACGGCGCGAAGGGGCTCGCATGGATGAAGGTCGAGGACGCGACGAAGGGTCGTGACGGCATCAACTCGCCGATCGCCAAGTTCCTCGACGACGCCACGCTCGACGCCGTCCTGCGCGCAACGCATGCCAACACCGGCGACGCCATCTTCTTCGGCGCGGCCACCTACAAGAGCGCGTCCGACTTCATGGGCGCGCTGCGCCTGAAGCTCGGCCGGGACCTCGGCCTGGTCGAGAACGCCTGGCGCCCGTTGTGGGTGACGGACTTCCCGATGTTCGAGTGGGACGAGGAAGCGCAGCGCTTCGTCGCGCTGCATCACCCGTTCACCGCCCCGAGCGTCGACGACGAGGCCGACCTTCGCGCCAATGCGGCGATCGCCGTGTCGCGTGGCTACGACATGGTGCTCAACGGCAACGAGATCGGCGGCGGATCGATCCGCATCCATCGATCCTCGATGCAGTCGGCCGTGTTCGACCTGCTCGGCATCGGCAAGGACGAGGCGGAACTCAAGTTCGGCTTCCTGCTCGAGGCGCTGCGCTACGGCGCGCCGCCGCATGGCGGCATCGCCTTCGGCATCGACCGCATCGCCGCGCTCATGGCAGGGACCGAATCCATTCGTGACGTGATCCCGTTCCCGAAGACCACCGGTGCGCAGTGCCTGATGACGGGCGCGCCCTCGCCGATTCCCGAGGCGCAGCTGGCGGAAGTGCACGTCGCCGTGCGACCGCGCGAGGCCAAGGTGCAGTGAGCCCGACGATCCGCCGCGCGACGGTGGACGATGCGGCGACGCTGTCGTCGCTCGCTGGCGCGACGTTCGTCGAGGCGTTCGGGCATCTCTATCCGCCTGAGGACCTGCAGGCGTTCCTCGACGACGCCTACGCCGAAGCGAAGCAGGCGGTGATCCTCGGGCACCCCGATTACGCGGTCTGGTTTCTCGAAGCCGACGGTCGGGCGGTCGGTCACTGCGCTGCCGGCCCGTGCGGGCTTCCGCATGTCGACGTGCAGCCCGGCGATGGCGAGCTCAAGCGCCTCTACGTGTTGCGGGAGTTCCAGAACGGGGGCTGGGGCTCGAAACTGTTCGAGACCGCGGAAGCATGGTTGCTCGAGGACGGCCCGCGCACCCTGTGGATCGGCGTATGGAGCGAGAACCCGGGTGCGCAGCGCTTCTATGCGCGTTACGGCTTCACGAAAGTAGGTACGTACGACTTCCCGGTCGGCCGCGTGATCGATCTGGAATTCATCCTGCGCCGCCCGGCGCTCGCGTGATGCGTGGGTCTCCGCGCGATCCAGCAAGCGACGAACGCGGCGTTCGCATGACTCCCACGCGCGCCGGTGCGCTCGATCCCGCACGCGACGCGCAGCGCGGGCACTGAGGGGATGTCGGTGTCGCGACGGCGGGCGGAGTCCGTTGCATGACCTCTCGCGTCCTCCTGCTGCATGGCCTGTGGATGCGCCCGGCGTCGATGGCACTGCTCGCCTCGCGACTGGCGCGCGCGGGCTTCGCGCCCGAACGGATCGGCTACGCCAGCGTGCGCGGCAATCCGGAATTCGCGATCCGCGAGCTGCAACGCGAGATGCGCAGCGCGCCCTGCCACGTCGTCGCGCACAGCCTCGGGGGGCTGGTGACGCTGACGGCGCTCGAGCGCGAGCCGGATCTTCCGGTGCTGCGGGTGGTCTGCCTGGGCTCGCCCCTGTGCGGCAGCGCCGCTG
>NZ_VTRV01000223.1 GCF_008274655.1 Cognatilysobacter lacus
ATGTTGTTCGAGGTGACGTTGAGGGCGGACTGGAGGAGGGTGCCGCGCGGCTGATCGTGGAGCGCAGCCTCGCACCGGCGGCAGGCGGCGGCTTTGCCTGGCGCAGCGACGCGCGCCTGACCCGGCCCACCGCCGTGCGCATGACAGAAGGCCAGGTGCGCGACCTGATCCGCGCGATCGAATGCCCCGTGCGGTTGCTACATGCCGTACCGGCGTTCCGCTTCTTTCCCGCCGATGTGCGCGACGAACGCGCCGCCTGCCTGCGCCAGGTGGACGTGGTCGGCGTGGAGGGCGGACACCACCTGCACATGGAGATTCCCGCGCAGGTGGCTGCCGTGCTGGGGCGGTTCCTGCGCGACTAGAGTCGCGCGTCGACCGACTCGCGTGGGTAGACGCTTTTGATGTCGTAGAGCAGCGCGCCCGGCCGACCGAATGCGCGTGCGCGTTCCGGGCCCATTTCCGCGAACTGCCTGTGGGCCACGGCTAGGATCACCGCGTCGTACACGCCCGCCTCGGGCGCCGGCACTAGGTCGACCCCGTAGGCGGCTTTTGCGTCCGCCGCGGTCGCCCAGGGATCATGGAAGTCGACGTGCGCGCCGTATTCCTCCAGTTCGCGCGCAAGCTCGACCACGCGGGTATTGCGCAGGTCCGCGCAGTTCTCCTTGAACGTGATACCCAGCATCAGCACGCGCGCGCCGGACACGCGTGTGCCGCGCTGGATCATCTGCTTGATGACCTGCGCCGCGATGTGCGCACCCATGGCGTCGTTGATGCGTCGGCAGCCGAGCACGATGTCCGGGTAGTAACCGGCCGCCTGCGCGCGCTGGATCAGGTAGTAGGGGTCGACGCCGATGCAGTGCCCGCCGACCAGTCCCGGGCGGAACGGCAGGAAGTTCCACTTCGTGCCGGCCGCTTCGAGCACCTCGGTGGTATCGATGCCGAGGCGGTGGAAGATCAGCGCGAACTCGTTGATCAGCGCGATGTTGACGTCACGCTGGGTGTTCTCGATCACCTTGGATGCTTCGGCCACGCGCAGGCTCGACGCGCGATGCGTGCCGGCGGTGACGATACGCGCGTACAGCGCGTCGACGAAGTCCGCGGCCGCCGGCGTCGAACCCGAGGTTACTTTCGGAATGTCCTTCAGGCGGCGCTGGCGGTCGCCTGGGTTGATGCGTTCGGGGCTGTAGCCGACGGTGAAGTCCCGGTTGAAACGCAGACCCGAGCACCTCTCCAGCTCAGGCACGCAGATTTCTTCGGTGGCGCCCGGATAGACGGTCGACTCGTAGATCACCGTGTCTCCGGGGCCCAGCATTTTGCCGATCATGCGGCTGGCCGCGATCAGCGGACGGAAGTCCGGGCGCTTGTCGCCGTCGACCGGCGTGGGGACCGTGACGATGTAGACGTTGCGATCGGCGAGGGCATCAAGGTCGTCCGCGAACGAGAGCCGCGCCGCGCCGGCGAATTCCTCGACCGACGACTCGCCGTTGTCGTCACGCCCGTCCCGCAGCGCGCGCACGCGGCCGCCGTCGATGTCGAAGCCGATTGTGTCGAAGTGGCGCCCCAGCTCGAGCGCCAACGGAAGCCCCACGTACCCCATCCCGAAGACGCCGATGCGCAGGCCGTCCAGCTCGTGCGTTTCGTGCTCGGTCATCAGGGCGGGTCCACGGGCCGGTCGGGACCGCGATTACAACGCATCGGCGACGTTTGCGCCCGTTAGGCCGGGCGGGCCGCGCCCGAGGCGACATGGGCGGCGCCCGTCAGAACGTAATCGGCAGGCGCACCATGATGGTGGAGTCGGGCGTATCGCGGGTGACGCCCACTCCCAGCGACACGTTCAGGCTCATGTGCTCGTTCAGGCGATACGACGCACCCAGCAGCAGCGTGCCTAGCATGACGCGCACCGAGCCCGGCAGCGGCTCGCCGTTCTGCTCGGTGCGATCGACAATCGAGTGGTCGTAACCGATCGAGATCGCGGCCTTCTCGTTGAGCGCCAGGCCCAGGCCCACGTTGAAGCCCAGGATGTCGCCGGCCTTGATGTTGCCCAGCGGCTCCGTGGTGGTCTGCGGATTACCTTCCGGTGCGCCGGTAAGCACGGTGCGCGAGACATTGCTGCGCTCGAAGTTATGCAGGTAGCTGAAGCTTCCGAAGAACACGACCGGGTCGGACGCGTACAACCAGGTCACGCCGGGCTGCAGCGACTGGAACCCGCTCCCGGTGGGCAGCTCGAGCGGCAGGCCGGTGCCGGTCGCGTTCTCCACGCACCGCGTCACGCAGTCGGTGGTGACTTCGAACAGGTCCTTGCCGGTGCGCGACTTGTAGCGCAGCCAGCCGACCCAGTACGGCGAATCGGGGCCGCCGTGGTTGAACTGGTAACGCGCGGTGACCTCGACGTCGCCCAGCCCGCTGCCTTCGCTGTTGAAGACCTTGTCGGTCGCGCTGCCGGTGAAGATCTCGCGGCTGATGGTGTCGGTATAGGTGTAGACGTACGGCACCTTGGCCTCGACCTCGAAGCGGTTGGTGACGCCGAAGCGGCCGGTGAGCGCGGCCGTCGCGGTAGTGGTCTTTACCTGCCGCACGTCGATCAGCCCGATCAGGATCGCGGGGATGATCGTGTAGCCGATCAGCGCGACGCGATCGTTCGACGAATAGTCCAGCTGCACCGACGGCTCGAGCACGAACTTGCCGCGCGGGGTGAGCACGCCCGGCTGCTCGAAGATCTGCGCCACCTGCGGCCGCGTGCTCTCCTCGCTGGGCGCCTGGCCGACCGGGCCGTTCTGCACCGGCCCGTTGGTCGGGAGGTTGCCGCCGCCGGCAGTCGTCTGCGGGCCGGGGCGCAGCACGTCGGGGGCGGTGAGGTCGAGCTTCAGGCGCTCGGGCAGGAACTCCTCGACCCGCAGCGCC
>NZ_VTRV01000224.1 GCF_008274655.1 Cognatilysobacter lacus
GCGGACTGCGATGCCGCGTCACCCGCGCGAACGCTCGCGGCGGTCGCTGATCCTCGCGTCGACGCACGCGCCTACTGGCTCGACGCGCACACGGTGCGATGGCCGGGCAAGTCACCGTCCGCCCGATACAGGCTCGCGCGGTCCGACGACGCGGCGTTGCATCTGGACGCGGAGCGTCGCGTGCAGGGCGCGGATCGCGCGATCTCGCTAACGGCGATCGTCGGTTCCGGCGAGCCGACGCCGCCAGCGTTCGCGTTCGTCCCGCCCGGTGCGCAGTTCCTACTGACTACCGATGACCAACGCGACGTCCGCGACCACCTCGATGCGCAGTGGTGGCTGCTGCAGGAGAACGCCGACGGCCGCGTCGTCGATGCGACGCTGCTGCAGTCACCCGGCCTGCTCGACGCGGCGCTCGACGGCGATCGCGCGGTGCCGGCGCCTCGCGTCAGCGCGACGTCGACCGAACTGGGCCTGTGGGCACCCACCGCGCGCCAGGTCGCCGTGTGTCTGTACGCCGGCGCCGACGGCCCCGCCGAGCGCACGCTTCCGCTCCGGCACGACCGCGTCACCGGCGCCTGGACGCTCGATCTCGACGGGGACCATCGCGGCCGCGCCTATGCGTTCCTCGTCGACGTGCAGGTGCCCGGCGTCGGCGTTGTTCGAAACCGCGTGACCGATCCGTATGCGGTGACGCTCACCGCCGACTCGGCGCGCAGCGTGCTGGCAGATCTGGACGATCCGCGCCTCGCACCCGCCGGCTGGACGACCCACCCGCGACCTGCGCCGCCCGCGGGCAACGTCGACATGTCCATCTACGAGTTGCACGTGCGCGACTTCTCCGCCGCCGACCGGAGCGTCCCCGCGGCGCATCGCGGACGCTACCTGGCCTTCATCGATGCCGCATCGAACGGGATGCGCCACCTGCGCGCGCTGCGCGAGGCCGGCCTCACCGATATCCACCTGTTGCCCGTATTCGATTTCGCCAGCGTGCCGGAACGCGGCTGCACGACGCCGGTGATACCGCCATCCGCGCCTGACAGCCCGATACCGCAGCAACTGATCGCCGCCAGCGCCGCACGCGACTGCTACAACTGGGGCTACGACCCGTATCACTTCGGCGCACCGGAAGGCAGTTACGCCACCGACGCGAGCGACGGTGACGCGCGCATCCGCGAGTTCCGCGCCATGGTCCAGGCGCTGCACGCGGCCGGCCTGCGCGTCGGCATGGACGTGGTGTACAACCATGTGCACGCGTCGGGCCAGGACGCGACATCGGTGCTCGACCGCATCGTTCCCGGCTACTACCTGCGGCTCGATGCGAACGGCGCGGTCGAGCATTCGACCTGCTGCGCCAACACCGCGACCGAGCACCGCATGATGGCGCGCCTGATGGTGGACACGCTGGTGCGCTGGGCGCGCGACTACGGCATCGATTCGTTCCGCTTCGACCTGATGGGCCATCAGCCGCGCGCGGTGATGGAGCAGGCGCAACGTGCGTTGCGCGACGCTGTCGGCCACGACGTTCCGCTGATCGGGGAAGGCTGGAACTACGGCGAAGTGGCCGACGGCCGCCGCTTCGTGCAGGCCGCGCAGGGTCGGCTGGCCGGTACCGGCATCGGCACCTTCAGCGACCGCGCACGGGACGCGCTGCGCGGTGGTGGCTGCTGCGATTCCGGCGCGGACCTCGTGCAGCGCAAGGGCTGGCTCAACGGCCTCGCGGAATTGCCGGTCACCGACCCCGCTGCCGCCCGTGCGGCGGACCTGGTGCACGCCGGGCTCGCCGGCACGCTGCGCGACTACCCGATGACCTTTGCCGATGGCCATCGTGACACGCTGGCCAGCCTCGCCTACGCAGGCCAGCCGGCCGGTTACGCCATCGCGCCCGGTGACGTCGTCAACTACGTCGAGAACCACGACAACCTCACGCTGTTCGATGTCGATGCACTGCGGCTTCCGAGCACAACGCCACGCGCCGAGCGCGCGCGCGTGCAGGCGCTCGGCGTCGCGGTGGTGGCGCTGAGCCAGGGCGTGGCCTACTACCACGCCGGCATCGACCTCCTGCGCAGCAAGTCGCTCGATCGCAACAGCTTCGACTCGGGCGACCGGTTCAATCGGCTCGACTGGACCTACACCGACAACGGATTCGGCGCCGGCTTGCCGGCATCCGCGGACAACAGCAAGGACTGGCCGCTGCTGGCGCCGGTTCTTCGCGATCCCCGCATCCGACCGACGCCGCGCGACATCGCGTGGATGCGCGATGTCTTCCGCGACTGGCTGCGCATCCGCGCGTCGACACCGCTGCTGCGGCTGCGCGATGCGGCAGAAGTCCAGCGACGCCTGACGTTTCCGAATGCCGGGACGGCGACCAACAACGCGGTGATCGTCGGCCACGTGGACGGCAGCGGCATCGATGCCGGCGCATATCGGGAAGTGCTCTACCTGGTGAACGCGTCGGCCGAGGCGCGTTCCATCGTCCTGCCATCCGAGCGTGGCAAGCCCTACGTTCTGCATCCCGTGCAGCGCCGCGGCGCGGACGCGCGCGTTCGCCAGGCGCGCAGCGATGGGCTCGGCCACTTCAGCGTTCCACCGCGCACGGCCGCCGTGTTCGTGTTGCCTGCGCGGCCCGCGCGGCCGGTCAGCGGCACAGGCTTCCCGGCG
>NZ_VTRV01000225.1 GCF_008274655.1 Cognatilysobacter lacus
GGTGTTAGGGCGCACATGATGGATACCTCTATCGATCGTGATTTCGGGCGAATCCAGGAGCACTTCCCGGACGGGGCCGATATGACGCTGCAGGTCCTCAAAGGGCACCTGCTTGTGGAAGAGCTGATCCGAGAGATTTTCGGTCTGCTGCTCACGTTTCCGGATGCGCTGCGCGGCGAGCGCGGAACTCGCTTTGAGTGCCATCAGGTAATTTGCCTAGTCCAAGCCATAAGTCCTCACAGCGCTTCGGAGCCTTGGATCTGGGATGCTGCAAAGCGGCTGAACGGTATTCGCAATGACCTTGCGCACAATCTGGAACCGCGAGCAGTTGACGAGAAGATCAAATCGCTAATTCAGTTTGTGAGCTCGGCGGAATCAGTGAAACCCACGCTGGCGAAGAACCCGCCGCCGGAGGGCTTGGAGTTCAAGGCAGTGATCCTCTGCATGTGTGGCGGCCTCACGGCGCTCAAGGATCTAATTCGGAAGGATCGCGGCAGTGCGCCCTAACAATTCGTCCAAGCCGACGCCGCTTCGCGGCGCGGCTTAACTCAGGTGTTAGCGCCCATGTTGCGAGTCTCAAGCGTTCTGCTATCCCTCTGCGTCGCAGCGTGTGCGAGAGAAGCCGCGCCGCCGATCGCGCCAGCTGCAGCAGCGTTTGCTCCATGTAGCCCCATTGCGAACCTCGATGATCCTGACCTACCGCCGTCGTCGGTCAGTGTCGTGCGGGACGCACAAGAAGACTTCTGCCGCGTTGCCGCCAATGGCAAGCCGATCCACGCTCGTCGTGTCGCCCGATGGCAAAAGCGGCCACTTGGAACCTACTACCAAGGCCGCGGCTACCGTCTGATCATGGTAAGAGACACCTTCGAAGCAGGCGGCGCGTACTTCGGGTCGTACGGCCCGGTCGTTTACTTTGAGTCGGTAGAGTCCGGCCCGGGCGTTGCCCAAATGTCGCAAGTCCGGGTCGTTCGCCTGCCGCCGGTACGCTAGTAGCATGGGCGCTAACAATTCGTCCAAGCCGACGCCGCTTCGCGGCGCGGCTTAACTCAGGTGTTAGGCCGCTGACATGACTCAACGCAAATTCCTAAGTGCTTGTGTCGGGCTTTTCTCGATCGGCTGGCTAGCTCCAATGTGGCTTGGCGTAGAGACGCTGCTCTCTTATGCCAAGACTTTAGCTATGCCTTCGTACGGGCATATCCAAAACCCAACGTACTCTTTTCCACATCTGCACTTTGCCTCCCAGTGCTTTGTCTTGGCATTCGCTTGGCTTGCTATTGTTGGATTCTGTTGGTCGTATGCGTTGTGCACGGTTCTAGCCCGCACGCGGCCTAACAATTCATTCAAGCCGAAGCCGCTTCGCGGCTCGGCTTAATTCAGGTGTTAGGCCCCTTTAGAAAGGTGCGCTGTGCGACTCGAGCAAATTGAGATCTACTCGGATGCAACCAACGCGGCAGTCATGCGGCATCCAGGGCGTCATTTTCCTGGCGTTCTCGTGCAGGGCGACACCATTTCACACTTGGCGTCATGGCTATCTCGCGCTGTGGCGGAGATAGAGACATGTAACCTTTCCGATGAGGCGCAGGAAGGTCTGCTTTACGTGCACCAATCCTTGACCGGGTTGGCAGAGCACTACTCAGCTGTGGTCCGGCAACACGGGATCCGGCCTCCGTCGCAAGGGGCCTAACAATTCGTCCAAGCCGACGCCGCTTCGCGGCGCGGCTTAACTCAGGTGTTAGACGACATAGCCGCAGTACCCACACTCGGAGACAGCAATGATCAAGATCTCGCTCGTCGCGCTGGCTGTTCTCGCAGGCCCCGCACCCCTGTTGGCTCAAGACAGAGCGGTTGCGGTACCTGAAATGAAGGTACTACTGGAAAATGAGTGCGTCCGCATGCAATTCCACGACGTGGCTGTCGGAGAGAAAACGCCCATGCACTCTCACCCAAAGTACGCCGTTTACGTTTTCAGCCCCTACAAGGCCAAGATCACGCTCGCCAACGGCACCCAGCTCATCAGCGAGCACAGGGAGGGCGATGCGTTCTGGCATGAGGCATCCCAGCACGTCGTCGAGAATGTCGGTGACACTCCAATCCACAATCTTGTGGTTGAGTTAAAGCCGGCATCGGCGTGTCACTAGTAATGTCGTCTAACAATTCGTCCAAGCCGACGCCGCTTCGCGCCGCGGCTTAACTCAGGTGTTAGGCCTTTGAACGCAGCGATTTCGCATCCCAAGCTGTTCGGTGCGGCGATCGTCGCGGTCGGACTCTTTACGGCTGGGATGATCACGCTGTATCCGGAAGGCTTAAACGCTCCGGCGTGGGTGGCCTATCTGGCGGCCTCCGCATTCGTCGTGGCTGGTAGCGCGCAGCTGGCAAGCGCCTTCAACCGCCCGCACCTCGCCGAGATCCTCGCGTTAGCCATTGTCGGCCTCATGCTCGTAGTCGAGCTCTGGGTCGCTTTTGGGTCAGGGGAGCGAAATTGCGCGGTGAAGGTCGCTGGTGCGGCCGGCCTCGCGCCGGAGTCCGCCTGTCGGAGTGCATTCGCTGTTGGCGCTGTGTTGGTTGGCGCTATGCTGCTTATCGGGCTCAGGCACTGGTGGAAACGTCGGTCAAAGGCCTAACAATTCGTCCAAGCCGACGCCGCTTCGCGGCGCGGCTTAACTCAGGTGTTAGGCCCCACACGAGGATTGAT
>NZ_VTRV01000226.1 GCF_008274655.1 Cognatilysobacter lacus
TTCCGGGCGCCGGTCTTGGCGACCATGCCCTTCGCCGGATCGAACGGCGACACGGCGTGGTAGCCGATCTGGACGCCCCCGGCGCACCGTTGGTCGCCCGATCGAGAGGGGACCTCCGCTGCCGCTACCCCGGCACGCGCGCGCCGCTACGCGTCGTCGCCGTCGTTCTTGGACTTGCGCCGCGCGCGTGGATGCGCGGCGTCGTACACCTTGGCCAGGTGCTGGTAGTCGAGGTGCGTGTAGATCTGCGTGGTCGCAAGGTCGGCGTGGCCGAGAAGCTCCTGCACGCCGCGCAGGTCGCCCGAGGATTCCAGGATGTGGCTGGCGAACGAGTGTCGAAGCATGTGCGGATGCACCTGCTTGAACAGGCCCTGGCGCTCGGCGAGCTGGCGCACTCGCAGCTGCACGGCGCGCGGCGTGATCGGCGCACCGCCGCGGCCCGGGAACACGGGCTCGTCCAATTTCGCGCCGGTGGACGTGCGCCATTCGAGCATTGCCGCACGCGCATGCGTGCCCACCGGCACGACGCGTTCGCGCTTGCCCTTGCCGTGCACGGTCACCAGCCCGTCTTCGAGGTCGACCTGCGACCAGCGCAAGCCACACAGTTCGGACAGGCGCAGCCCCGAGGAATAGAACAACTCGAGCAACGCGCGATCGCGCAGCCCCAGCGGCGCGTCCGTCGGGGTTTCGACCAGCGCCTTGGCCTCGTCCGGATCGAGAACTTTCGGCAGCTTGCGTGGCGCTTTCGGCGCGCGCAGCCCCGCCACCGGATTGGCGGCGACATGCCCGTGCCGCAACATCCAGCCGAAGAAACTGCGGCAGGCAGAAAGTCGTCGCTGGAGTGTCTTCGGGGCGCAGCCGCGGCGATGTTCGTCGGCGATGAACGCGCGCAGCTGCGTTACATCCAGCGCGTCGATCACCACGCCGCGGGGCTGCGCCCAGGACGCAAGCGCCGACAGGTCGCGACGATACGCGTCGAGCGTGTGCGCCGAGAGCTGCCGCTCACCGGCTAGGTGTGCGAGGAAAGCCTCGACGGACGCCGACGTCACCGCCGGCGCGGCGGGCGCGTCAGTCGACATACCTCGACAGTGCCGCGGCGAAGGCCTCGCCCATCATGCGCAGGAACAGCGTGCCCATGCCCGGATAGAAGCGGTTCGGATCGCCGCTGCCGACGGCGACCATCGCGAGCCCCTGCGCGGGGAACAGCGCCGTGGACTGCACGTCGTCGACGCGCTCGCCGTAGAGCACGTCGTGCTTGGCAGGCTGCAGCCTGCCGCACAGCGGCTCGTCGCCCGCGAGGAAATCGGCGAACGCCTTGAAGCGCATGTCACCGGGGCCGATCACGTCGAGCCATTCATTCGGCTCAATGCCCGCGACCGGCTTGAACAGCACGATGCGCACGATGTCGCCGTTGAAATCCTCGGCGAGCGATGCGGCCATCGCGCTCAGCGTGTCCACCGCACTCGTCTGGCGCATCAGCCCCAGCGTCAACTGGTGGATGCGAACGGACAGGCGCTCGTTCTCCTGCGCATTGGCCGACAGCTCGTGCAGGCGGCGCGTGAGCTCGCGGTTCTTCTCGCGCAGCACTTCCAGCTGGTAGCTGGCCAGCGACGCGGCCGGGCCGGACTCGCGCGGCACCACCAGGGAGCCCGCCAGATCGGGGAACTGGCGCAGGAACTCAGGATGGCGGCGAAGCCAGGCGGCGATCTCGTGCGCGCCCAGCTTTTCGGTGTCGGTCATGCGATCCACTCTCCTTCGAAGACGAATGCGGCGGGACCGGCCATCGCGATGGACGCCGCGTCGTCCGGCCAGTCGATGTGCAGGATGCCGCCGGGCAGTTTCACGTCGACGCTGCGGTCGACCCAACCGTGCCGCATCGCGACAGCGGCGGCCGCGCAGGCGCCGCTGCCACAGGCCAGCGTTTCGCCCACGCCGCGCTCGTAGACGCGCAGACGCAGGTGGCCCCGGTCGATGACCTGCACGAAGCCCACGTTGGCCGAATCCGGGAACGCGGCATCACGCTGCAGCGCCGGGCCGACAGTGTCGAGCGGCGCGCGGTCGATGTCGTCGACGCGCACGACGGCATGCGGATTGCCCATCGAGACCGCCGAGAACCGCACGCCCGGGTGCGGCGCGAGGAGGCAGTCGTCGGCGCTGGAAAAACCGGCCAGCGGAATGTGCGCAGGCTCGAAATCCGGGCGGCCCATGTCCAGGCGCACGCTGCCGTCCGCGAGGAATTCGACGGCGTGGCGGCCGGCCGGGCTCTCGACGGCGAAGCGATCGGACAACGGCTCGCCGCGCTGGTCGCCGTCGCGCTTCAGCCACGCGGCGACGCAACGCGCACCGTTGCCGCACTGCTGCGCCGCGCTGCCGTCGGCATTGAAGATGCCGTAGCGCGCGACGACGCCGGGTGCTTCGGCGCGTTCGATGGTGAGTATCTGGTCGCAGCCCACGCCGGTGTGCCGGTCGGCGAGCGCGCGGCACAACGCCGGCGACGGCGGCCCGCGCCCGTCGCGCAGGTCGAGCACGACGAAGTCATTGCCCGCGCCGTGCATCTTGGAAAAGCGCATCGCGGCGCTACGGATGCGGCGGCGCGCCCGGTGGCGGCGTACCGGCCTGGCCCGCGTC
>NZ_VTRV01000227.1 GCF_008274655.1 Cognatilysobacter lacus
CTAACAATTCGTCCAAGCCGACGCCGCTTCGCGGCGCGGCTTAACTCAGGTGTTAGGCCCCGTAATGCGGGTTCAGTGCGTCGTGCGCAGGTTGCGATAGCAACGCACGTCGTGGTTCCAACCCTCCCCTTCGGTCGCGGCCCCTGGCTTGCGTCAGCGTTCCGGCCAAACCGTGTATCGCCTTCGGGCGGCCGCTCCGTCCAGGTTCGCTCGCGCCGGTAAGCTCTTCCCGTCGTAACATGCGGGCAACCGGCGGGTTCCGCTCGTGCAGTTCCACGCCGGGCCGGGGCCTAACAATTCGTCCAAGCCGACGCCGCTTCGCGGCGCGGCTTAACTCAGGTGTTAGGCCCCGGGATCGAGAGTTCAGTGCGTCGTGCGCAGGTTGAAGTTCTGAAGCGCCGTGCAGTTCCGGTCCGGCCCTCGTTGTCGCCTCGAAGCGCCTGCCGGCTCAGTCTCGCCTTCGGCAGTTCGCCCGACCCCGCCCGGCACGCTTAGTGTCCGGCTCAACGCTTCGGGTGGCAGGACCTCTCGGCTGTGCTGGCCGGCGCGGTCTCACCTGCCGTAGCATCCGCCGCAAGTGTTGGCTCTTCGTCGTGCGGTTTCTCGCCAGGGCCGGGGCCTAACAATTCGTCCAAGCCGACGCCGCTTCGCGGCGCGGCTTAACTCAGGTGTTAGGCCCCAATGGCCAGATCCATGAACGCCGAAAAGCTTGCTGGCGGCACCGTTCACGAACTGCCGGACGATTTCCGCGCTGCTTTGGACAGCGATCCTGCTGTGGCTAGCGTCTGGGCCGACATCAGCCCACTCGCCCGAAACGAATGGATCTGTTGGGTCACCTCACCGAAACAGGCCGCCACGCGCCAACGCCGCATCGCCGTCGGGCTGGATAAGATGCGCAGCGGCATGCGGCGGCCGTGCTGCTGGCCCGGCTGTCCGCACCGCTGAGCCGTCGAGAATGTCGCTGGTGGTCCCGTTCGCGTGGTTGGGGCCTAACAATTCGTCCAAGCCGACGCCGCTTCGCGGCGCGGCTTAACTCAGGTGTTAGCCGTCATGGAAGCAATGTCGGTCTCCGACCTTCACGGTCTGCGTCTCGCCATATTGAGCAATGCCATCGAGCTGACGGACGAGGCAGAGATTCTTGTCGCGCATCAAAGATGGGCTCGCGCGTTCCTTTTGGCCCACTTCGCCATCGAGGAGATGGGCAAGATTCCCATGGTGGTTGGCATCATTGGTCGAATCATGAAAGGCGAGCCAGTCGATTGGCGCAAAACGCGCCGACGGCTCTCAGACCACAAGGCGAAGATAAGCTCGCAAAATATGCACTTCTACATGTTTGGCCTGGATATTGACCTACTGCGAGACTCTGATCTTGAATGGCTGAAAGACGCTGACGGTCGAGTCGGTGATTCATATCAATTCAAGAACGCCGCTACATATGTCGATTCACGCGAAAACTCCCCGAGCACACCCGCCACTGCCATAACTCAGGATATGGCGGAGCATCTGGTTGCATTCGCCGGCCGTTGTGTGCAGTCACACCTTATTTCCGAACGGCTTACGAACCCGGCGTATCCGAAATGACGGCTAACAATTCGTCCAAGCCGACGCCGCTTCGCGGCGCGGCTTAACTCAGGTGTTAGGCCGCATGGAGAGTTCCGAAGCGCTCTACCTAAAAGATCTCGGTTTCTTGCTCAAAGAGCGGGCGCTGGAGGCGCTCGCTGAGGCGCGGCGCGAACGGTCCGACGGCGCAGGCGATTTCCAGTCGGGCCGTTCGGCAGCCTTATATGAGGTCATCTCCCTCATGCTCAGCCAGGCTGAAAACTTTGGCATCCCGCCCGAAGCGTTATCGCTCGGCGGCGTCGATGCAGAACGCGATCTCATCGCATAAGCTGCGGCCTAACAATTCGTCCAAGCCGACGCCGCTTCGCGGCGCGGCTTAACTCAGGTGTTAGGCGCCACGAATGTGACAACACAGCCCTTCAGTTTCCACGACGCAACGCTGCTGTCCGCACGCTTGGATTGGGCCAGTGGCACTTGCTGGCTAGAGTTTCGCGGCTCACCCAGCCACCCGGAGCCGTTTCACCTTCGCTTCGATCATGTGGAAGAGTTGTTTGTGCCGCACAGAACGCCATGGGGACCGTCCGTGTCGGTACTCGAGCTTCGGGAGCCCCAACCGGGTCGCTACGAACTCGAAATGCAGTCGGGGGATACTCTCGTGGTCCTGGCGCCTAACAATTCGTCCAAGCCGACGCCGCTTCGCGGCGCGGCTTAACTCAGGTGTTAGGCGCGTTCTGCTGAACCGTAGTACATGGAGTTCGTATGGCACTGCTCGTCGGCACGGCTCTTGCGGCCTTGCTCCACGTCGCTGCAATCGTCCTTGGGCGTCGCACCTCAAGCCCGTTGGAGCGCACCGCTTTCTTTTCCGGGCTCCTGGGCCTTCTTAGCTTCGCCTGGTTGCTGTACGTCGGACTCGGTAGCTTTTGCATTGCAGGCGCTTGCGGCCATGCTGAGCCCATCGGTCCATATTTGGCGCTCGGTGCTTCCGCCCTTCTGGCGCTTGTTTCGTGCAGCTCGGTTGCGGCGCTTGTGGTCGGTCGGTCACGCGCCTAACAATTCGTCCAAGCCGACGCCGCTTCGCGGCGCGGCTTAACTCAGGTGTTAGGCCCCACACGAGGATTGAT
>NZ_VTRV01000228.1 GCF_008274655.1 Cognatilysobacter lacus
GCCGCACGCGCCATGGACGCGCCGTGGCTGCTGCCCACGTTGTGGGCGCTGGTGCCGCTGGCGGTGTTCTGCATCGCGCGCTCGCGGCTTCCGCTGTACATCCTGCCGCTGTTCGCGCCGTTGGCGTTGCTTGCCACGCTGCAATCGGTGCGCGACGGGCGCGCCATGCCGCGCCTCGCCTGGATGGCCGGCTGGGCCGTGGTGATGTTCGCGCTGAAGCTGGGTTCGGCGCACTTCCCCACGCACAAGAACGCACGCGACTGGGCGGCGGAGATCCGCACGCGCACGCAGGCGCCGATCAGCGAGGTGCTGTTCGTCGAGGACATGGCGCGCTACGGCGTCCACCTGCACCTCGGGCAGAACGTGCAGGTCGAGAAGTTCTCGATCGATCCGGTCGCCGACGCGAAGTTCAATCCCGAATACGACGGATCGATCGCCACCGGTTTGCGTCGGCAGCAACCGGACCAGCTGTGGGTGTGCAGGCAGGAGAACTTCGCGGACATCGCCGCGCGCGTGCGCGCCGCGGGCTTCGAACCGCAGGTACTCGGTACGCCCTACCAGGGGCGCGTGTTCTTCCGCACGGCGCGACGCTGATTTTCAGCCGCGCGGGCTTCGCGCGACCAGGGCACTGAACAGCACGATCGCCAGCACCACGATGCCGGCGCCGAGCGCGGCGATACCGTGCGGCCACGCCTCGCCCAACCACGCCGCGCCGATCAGCGTGGCGAACAGGATTTCGGCCGCCTGCATCGCCTCGGCCGCGGCCAGCGCGACCGGATCGCGACGCACCATGCCGGTCGCGCGGAAGAACAACACGGTCGCGATGATTCCCGCACCGAGCGCGACGCCGCCCGCCAGCCATACCTGATGCAGCGACGGTGCACCCGCGCGCATTTGCGCGAACACGATCACCGGCAACCACAGCGGCAGGCTCGCCAGCGATAGTCCGAACACGCGCTGCGTCGCGTCGAGTTCGATGCCCGCGCGCTCCAGGTGCAGCAGCAGCCCGCGGTTACCCAACGGATACGCGAACGCGCTCACCGCGACGCAGCCGAGCGCGATCCACGCGTTGCGGTCGAGCCGCCCGCCCGCCTGCGCCGCCTGCATGGTCAATACACCGGCCAACGCCAGCAGCCCGCAAACCAGGGCGGCACGCGGAATGCGCGCCCTGGCATCGCGATACAGCAACGGCGCGCACAGCATCCCGGCGACGACGGTGAGCTGGAACGTGCTGGCCACCAGCCACGCCGGACCGCTCGCGGCCGCGTAGCTCAGGCACAGGTAGAACAGCACGAACCCGATGCCGCTCCACAGCAGCCACGCGCGCGGATGCACCCGCATCGCGCGCCACAGGGTGGTCCAGCGCCCACGCATGAGCGGCAGCATCAAGGGCACCGTCACCACGTAACGCAGTGCGGCGGTCCACGCCCAGTGGCCGCCGTCGAGCGCAGCAGCGCGGTTGAGCACGTAGGTCGAAGTAAAGAACAGCGCCGACAGCAGCGCGAGCGCGATGGCACCGAGCGCGACGCGCGGTGGGCTCTTCACCCGCGTCGACGGATCGGGATCGCGGTGACCGGCACATGCACCTCGTCAAAGCCGCCGCGACGGATCGGCGCGCCCGGCTGCGGCCCCCAGGCCTGCGCGTAGACGACTTCCCAAGTCACCGGCAGAAGCCCGTCAGCGCCGCGCATCGACTCGTACGCCTGCGCGGCGCGTGCGAAGCGCGCGCGTCCGGTGAGCGCGCGACGCCGGTCGTGCATCGCATTCGTGGCCCCGAGCGTGCGCAGCTCGCGCATGATCGACGGCAGGTCGGGCTGCGTAAGACGGAACACGTCGCGATCGAGCACGGGGTCGCGAAAGCCCGCGGCCACCAGCGCGTCGCCGAAGCGCGCGATGTCGACGAACGGGCTCACGTGCGGCGCCTCGTCCGCCTGCGCGAAGGCCTCGCGCAATTCCATCAGCGTCTGCAAGGCGAACGTCGACACGAGCAACAGGCCGTCGGGCTTGAGCACGCGACGGAACTCGGCGAAGACGCCGGGCAGGTCTTCGATCCACTGCAGGCAAAGGTTTGAAACCAGCACGTCGACGCTTCCGGCGCGCAGTGGCAGCGCGAGCGCGTCGCCGCGCAGCAACTGCGGGCGACGCGCGAAGTCGAACAGGCCACGTTTGATCGACAGCCGCTGCCTTGCGGTCTCGAGCATGCCCGCTGCCAGGTCGACGCCGATCACCTGCGCCTTCGGCCACCGCTGCTGCAGCTGCGCGGTCAGGTGGCCGGTGCCGCAGCCGACGTCGAGCGCGACCGAGGGCGTGCGTGCGCCCAGCGCCTTGTCCTCGTAATACGGCAGCGACTCGGCGAGCCGATCCGCGACCTCGCGCTGCAGGGCCGCGGCTTCGTCGTAATGCGATGCCGCGCGCGAAAACGCACGGCCGACCTGGCGCTGGTCGAACAGGGCGTCGCTCACGACGTCCCCCGGCGGCGCGCGTCCGTCTGGAAACAG
Organism: Cognatilysobacter lacus; assembly: GCF_008274655.1. GTDB lineage: Bacteria > Pseudomonadota > Gammaproteobacteria > Xanthomonadales > Xanthomonadaceae > Cognatilysobacter > Cognatilysobacter lacus. The sequence goes on from NZ_VTRV01000228.1 coordinate 2,499, forward strand.
CCGCCGCGGCATGCGGCCGATCGTTTGCATCGCAGCCCGCCGCCATCGGCCGCACGCACGCGCGGAACAGGCGCGGTTGCTTCGCAGTCAGTCGACACTGCGTCGCCCGTCATGGCGCCGGATCCGCAAAT
>NZ_VTRV01000229.1 GCF_008274655.1 Cognatilysobacter lacus
CCGGCTTCGTGGTCGGGCGGGTGGAGCCGGCCAAGGCCGTCGTCAAGGGCGGCTCGATCATGCAGATGATCACCGCGCTATCCGGGTTGGTCGCGAGCGCGACGGCGCAGCAGGCGGCCAGCCATGTCGACAGCGTCGCCAGCGATGTCGGCGACGTGGCGGACTCGGTGCAGGCGTCCGTCCCGGCCGTCGACCCGGTCGACGTCAGCTGAGATCCGGATGACCGCCACGACCCCGCAGCACACCGTCGTGCCACCGACGGGTTCCGACCTGCCGCCACCCGCCGAGCCGAGCACCTCGCCGCCGCGTCCGCGCGCGCCGGCCGCCGTGGTCGTGCTCGCCGTGCTGGCCGTGGGCTTCACGCTGTGGGCGGCGCAGGGACTGGTGCTGCCGGTGCTGCTGGCGATGTTCTTCGCACTGGTCGGCAACCCGATCATCCGCGTGCTCAAGCGCCTGTACGTGCCGCGTTTCCTGGGCGCGCTGCTGGTGATCACGCTGGGCTTCGCCGGCACCGTCGTGCTGGTCGAGCAACTGGTGCAGCCGGCCACCCAGTGGATCCACGACGCGCCCAGCGGCATCCGCTCGATCGCGCCCAAGCTGCGCGCGATGATCAAGCCGGTGCACGAGGCCAACCAGGCCGCGCAGCGACTTGCGAGCGCGGCGACGGCCGGCTCCGGCGACTCGCGCACCGTCGTGCGCACCGAAACGCGCGACCCGTATCACTGGCTGGCGTCGACGCCGAAGATCGTCAGTTCGATCCTGGCCGTCGTGTTGCTCACGTTCTTCTTCATGGTCTACGGCGAGAACCTGCAACGGCACGCGCTCGGGCTGCTGTCCTCGCGGCAGAAGCAGAGGATCACCGTCGACATCCTCGCGTCGATCGAGCGCGAGATCTCGCGCTACGTCCTTACCATCACCGTCATCAACTTCGTGGTCGGCGCGGTGATCGCCGGGCTGCTGGTCTGGTTCGGCGTGCCGCCGCAGGAAGCGCTGCTGTGGGGGACGATGGCGTTCCTGCTCAACTTCGCGCCCTACGTGGGGCCGCTGCTGGGAATCCTGACGTTGCTGATAATGGGTTTCCTGCGTTACCACGACTGGATGGCGTTCGCGCCGGCGGGCATCTACCTGCTGGTGCATACGCTCGAGGGCCAGCTGCTGACCCCGATCGTGCTCGGACGCAGCATGCGTCTGTCGCCGCTGGTGCTGATCCTTGCGCTGATGGTGTTCGGCTGGGTCTGGAGCATGGTCGGGCTGCTGCTCGCGGTGCCGCTGCTGGTATGCGTCAAGCTGGTTCTCTCGCGCATCGAGGGCATGGAAGGCTGGGCGCGCCTGCTGGAGTGACTCAGCCGAACGGCGGCGGCCCGTAGAAACGGACAAGGTGATCCGCCACTGCCGGGTATGCGCGACGCAACCGCTCCGGCGCGCTGAAGTGGTACTCGGTGGCCACCGCGAAGAACTCGTCGGGCGATTCGGCGGCGTAGTCGTCGATCGGCGTGCGCTTGCCGCGGTCGAGGCGCGCGTTGAGGCCATCGAACGCGGCCTGGAAATCGCGAACCCATTGCGCATGCCAGTCGCGGGGCAGCGGCGGCGTTCCGTCGAGGTCGCCGTCCAGCGCGTCGAGTTTGTGCGCCATCTCGTGCGCGGCCACGCAGAAGCCGTCGCGCGGCGCGGCGCAGTCTGTGAGCACGTCGGCCCATGACAGCACCAGCGGGCCGGCCTGCCACGACTCGCCGATCAGGTCGTCCTGGCCTTCGTGCAGCACGCCTGCCGCATCGACATGGCTGCGCTCGACGCGGAAGGCATCCGGATAGACGATCAGCTCCGACCAGCCTCGCAGGCCGCCGATGCCGAATTCGAGCACTGGCAGGCAGCACAGCGCGGAAAGCAGCGCGCGATCGCGGATGTCGAGTTCGAGCCCGGCCACCGGCGTGATCGCACGGTTGCGCAGGAACCACGCGGCAAGGCAGGAGAGGCGCTCGCGACGACCGGCATCGAGCGCGCGGGCCCATGGCGCACGCGCGAAGACATCGGCGGCGAGGGCGGGGTCGAGCGGGGTTTCGGGTCTATCGGGCCGCGCGAGGCGACGAAGCCAGCCGAGCAAGCGTCAGCGGAACATGCCGGGAAGGAAGCTGTGCCAGCGCATCAGCGAGCCGACGTCGCCGTGCACGCTCGGACGGACGTGGGATTCGCGCGCGGGTGCCGCGTCACGCGGGGCCGCCGGTTTGCGGGCCTCCGCCTTCTGCGCCGGGGCGCCGTCGGTACCGCCGCTGCTGTCGGGGCTGCTCAGCCGTACCTCGCGCGCAGCGACGTCCGCGCAGGCGAACATGATCAGCAGGCATAGGCAGATACGGCGCATGGCGCTCCCCGTCCGGGCTCGTCCCGGAACCGCACGAGGATATCCCGATTCCGCCGGACCCGAGGCGCCGGGCGTCGGCGCGGGCCGACCGGCGTTCAGCGCCACCATAATGGCGCGATGAGCCGATCGCCCGACGCCCGCCCGCTGTCCGCCATCGACGATCGCGCGCTGCTCGAGCAGGACGTCGAAGTGGTAGCCCTCGCGGAAGAACGAGGTGAGGTTGGTGGTCAGGCAATTGACGAAC
>NZ_VTRV01000023.1 GCF_008274655.1 Cognatilysobacter lacus
GGCGCGGTCGGCAGCGGCCCTGGCAGCGGCGGCGCCACGGTCGGCGACCTGGCTGTCGGCGAGCTGCTTCGCGGCGAGGGCCTGCTGCTTCTTCTGGTCCTCGAGGCGCTGCTTCTCGAGGTCGGCCTGCTTCTTGGCCTGCTCCTCGGCGGTGAGCTGCTGCTGCGTGGCGCGCTGCTGCGCGACCTGCTGCTGGTCGGTGATCGCGGTCTTCAGGCGGGTCAGCGCCGGATGCTGCGGATCGGCTTTCTCCAGCAGCGCGGTCAGTCGCTGCGCCTCGCTGAAGTCGTTACGGGCGACGCTCTGCTCGGTCGCGATGACCGCCATCGGCAGCAGGTCGGTCAGCGCGCTCGACACCGCCGCGTCGTTCGGCGACTTGTCGCGCAGCGCGAGGTAGTACTCGATCGCGTTGTCACCGGCCGGGGCGTACAGGCGGTTTTCGTTGTACGCCTTGCTGGCGGCGTCGCGCAGTTCGGCCGGCTTCATCGCCGCGACCTTGCCGGAGATGACGGTCGCCGGCGTGGCCGCCGGTTGCGCGGTGCTGGCGGCCGTGCCGGCGGCGGGGGTCGCGGTTTCGTCCTTGCCACAGGCGGCCAGCAGCCCGCCGAGCGCAAGCACGAGCACGGCGCGCGGCAGTACGGAGACGCGCGGCATCGGCCGGACGCGGGTATCGGAATTCATGGTCTCACTCCCCTGAGGTGCGCGAGGTGCGCGCACGGGCCTTGATCGCTCGACGCGATGGGCTTTGTCAAGCTCCCGCTGCGTAATTTCGCGACGTCGTCGTGAAGTCGGGCGGGCTGCCCGCCCGGGGCGGGCAGCGAGCGCCGCGCCGGGTCAGAGAGCGACGCGGCCCGGCAGGCGGCAGGCAAGGCCGGCGTTCCTCGATTGCAGCTGCGGGGAACGGGCGGTTGGTCGCAGCGTCGCGGTCCGCGGCGCGCGTACGGGCCGCGCCGGTCGGATGCAACGCCGCGAGGCCCGCCTGCGGATCAGCCCCAGTGCCGCGGTCGTCCGGTCTCGTCCCTGCCGACCAAGGCGCCGGGTACATCGGCGTGCCCGCGCTTGGGTCGATACAGCTTCGTGGCATCGCGCCGCTCGACTGCCCAGCCGACCGTCGGACGATACCGTTCCAGTACGGGCCCGAGGTCGACCGCGATCCACATGCCGTCGACCGGAACCTCGCCGCTCAGGCCATGCATCGACGACGCGGCGGGCACGTCGCACAGCGTGTTGGTGAGGTGCTCGATCAACTGCATCTGCAGCGCGGCCTCCAGGGTGTCGAGGCGGCTGGACATCGCGGTGACGCCTTCGAAGTCCGGCAGGTGCGACTCGTACAGCGAGCGGCCCAGCGACCGCACGTACGCCGGATATACGAAACGCGCCTCGCGATAGGGGGCGGCTGCATTGCGCGCTGCCGCGCCCGGAAGAATTGCCACGCCACGTCTCCTGCTGAAAACGCCGAAGACCCCGGCGAACCGGGGCCTTGCAAGCTGTTGACCCGCTCGAATCTCTGGCGGCCTGCGACAGCGCGGCGGGCTGGGCATCAATAGATCAGCGATGTCGTCGAGCGATCGTGAGAGCGGCAGTTGTGCGCGGCGAAACCGACATCGACGACGTCCGCGCGGCTGCGCGGGCTGCGTGATCCGCGCACGGGGATGAACACGTTCGGCGTCACGCTCATGTTTGGCCGACGCCTGCCTGCGCGTGGCTACGGCGACGCGGCGGCCGCGGCGTCCGTCGATATGGCAGGAAGTGATCGTGCGATGACATTTCGGCCGCGCCCGGATCCGGGAAGACTGCATGCACCGCAACCGCGGATGTTTCCGGACTCGCCATGCACCTTCCGCCTTCCCGCTCGTTCGCTCCGCTGTTCGTCGCGCTCGCCGCGCTTGTCGCCGCCATCGCCGTGCCGCGCACCGCGTCGGGCATCACGCCGCCGCTCGCCGCGGCCGTCCCGACGAAGATGCCTGCATGGGTGTCGACGCACGGCCATGTCCGCGCACTGGTCGCCATCGCTGCCGAGAACAGCGGCACCGAACTCACCGACTTCGCGATCCCGTATGCGGTGCTCAAGCGTGCGGGCATCGACACCGTCGCGCTCGCCGCTCACGAAGGTCCGCTGCGCTTCCGGCCGGCGCTGCGCGCGCAGCTCGACGCCACCATGGCCGGGTTCGACGCGCAGCATCCGGAAGGCGCCGACTACGTGATCGTGCCGGCGATGGTGAAGCGCGACGACGCCACCGTACTCGCGTGGATCGCCGCGCAGTCGCGAAAGGGCGCGACGGTGGTGAGCATCTGCGATGGCGCGCTGGTGGTCGGCAACGCCGGCCTGCTCAAGGGCAGGTGGGCGACCGCGCACTGGGCCTCTGAAAGCCAGCGCGTGCAGGACTTCCCGACCACGCATTGGGTGCGCAACACGCGCTACGTCGCCGATGGCAACGTCATGTCGAGCGCGGGAATCAGCGCGGCCATGCCCATATCGATCGCACTGGTGGAAGCGATAGCAGGGTCCGACCGCGCGGCCGCAGTCGCCCGCGGAATGGGCGTCGCCGACTGGAGCGCACGCCACGACAGCGAAGTTTTCCGCCCGCACTACGGCAACCTGGCTGCGTTCGCCACGAAGCTCGCGTTCAATCCCTACCTGCGCCGCTCGCAGACGGTCGGCGTGCCGCTCACGCCCGGCATGGACGAGATCGCACTGGCCGTCACCGCCGACGCGTACTCGCGCACGGGCCGCAGCCAGGCGCTGTCGGTGGCACCGAGCAGCGCGCCGGTGACGAGCCGCTATGGCCTGCGCTTCCTTCCGGACGTGACAGCCGCGAGTAGCTCGGTCGACGTGCGGCTGCCGCCGCTCGCTGCCGTGGCACCGGGGCAGGTGTTCGACACGGTGCTGGCCGGTGTCGAAGCACGCTACGGCCACCGCACCGCGTACGCGGTCGCGCTGGACTTCGAGTACCCCGGCTTCGCGCCATGAGTGCGGGAGCCGACCTCGACCGCGCCGCGGCGAACGCGCATGCTGCTAGCCCGATGTCGAACCCGCCTCCGCCCCACTGCATCGTGCTCCTCGCGTACGAGCACATGAACGTGCTCGACCTGTGCGGGCCGCTGCAGGCATTCGCGACCGCCACGCGCCACGGCGATGCGGACGCACCGCCGCGCTACGCCACCGTGGTTGCATCGGCCGACGGCGGCAAGGTGATGACCGGCGCGGGCCTGGCCATCGACACGGTGTCGGTCGAAACACTGCATGACGTGGCCATCGATACGCTGATCGCGCCCGGCGGTTGCAAGGGCGAGTCGTACAGCGCGCCGCGCAAGCTGATCGAGTGGGTGGCGTCACGCGCGCCGACGGTGCGCAGGCTGTGCTCGGTCTGCACCGGCGCGTTCCTGCTCGCGGAAGCGGGCCAGCTGGACGGCCGGAAAGTGGCCACGCACTGGGAATGGGCGCTGCGCCTGCGTGACAGGCATCCCGACATCGAGGTCGACGCGGACAGCATCTTCGTGCGCGACGGTTCGGTATGGACATCGGCGGGGGTCACCGCCGGCATCGACATGACCCTCGCGCTGATCGAGGACGACTTCGGTCACCAGGTGGCGATCGAGACCGCGCGCCGGCTGGTGATGTTCATCAAGCGGTCGGGCGGGCAGTCGCAGTTCAGCGCGCCGCTGTCGGCGCAACTGAAGGACCCCGGCGGGTTCGGCGACCTGCATGCGTGGATCGCAGCCAACCTGCGATCGCACCTCACCGTGGAGCACCTCGCCGGGCACGTGCACATGAGCGCGCGCACCTTCGCCCGCACCTACACGGCGCGCATGGGCGTGACGCCGGCACGGATGGTCGAATCCATCCGGCTCGAAGCGGCATGCCGCTCGCTGCAGACCAGCGAGCTGCCGCTGAAGGCGATCGCCGACCGCGTCGGCTACGGCGATGAACAGGCGATGCGCCGCGCGTTCCAGCGCCAGTTTGGCGTCGGCCCCAAGGTCTACCGCGATCGCTTCTCGCGTCACCAGGCGATCGGGGCCGAGTGATCGAGCCCGTCGCGCCTGACGCGTCCGCGCGGCAAACCGCATTGATGCGCGGCGGAACGGGCGCGGCGACGTCGTCGTGCGCGAGGGCGACCCGTGTCAGCGGGTGCTGTTCCGGGCGCGCGCATGGCGCCACTACCCACTGAGGCCGACGCTTAATCGGGCGCAACGCGCGCTAGCGTGCGCACCAAAGTCCCGTGCTGCGGGCCTCTGGACCGTTAAGATCGAAGAACGCTTCCAGCAGCCGTGCCATGCGCGCCGACGGGTCCGACATCGAAAGTGCTGAACACATCAAGGCCGAGCGCGACCGCCTGCTCGAGATCGTCGCCGCGCTCGGTGCGGTGAGCTCGTCAGCCGGCACCACGCCTGCATTGATGCGCGAAACGGTGAACCAGGTCATGCAGCTCACACGCGCGCAGGGCTCGGTGGTGGAACTGGTGGACGGGGACGAACTCGATTACCAGACCGCCTCGGGCACGGTGGCGGGCTACGTCGGGCTGCGCCTGAAGGCGGCAACGAGCCTGTCCGGCTTGTGCGTCGCACGCAAGCAGGTGATCTATTGCGACGACACCGAAACCGACCCTCGCGTGGACGCGCCCGCATGTCGGAAAATCGGTGCGCGATCCATGCTGGTAGTGCCGCTGCTGCGGGGCGGTGACGCGATCGGCGTGCTCAAGTCGGTCTCGCGGTTCCCGGCAGCGTTCGACCGCATCGACGCGTACGCGTTGTCCCTGTTCGCACAGTTCATCGGCGGTGTCATCGCGCGCCAGGCCGAAACGGATTCCAGCCACGAGCTGGCCGCCGACATGTCGCGGCGTGCCTTGCGTGACGAACTCACCGGCCTGCCCAATCGCGCGGCCTGGAACGAGGAGCTCGAGCGCGGCATCGCGCGTGCCCGCCGTGCGCGCGCACCGCTGGCGGTCATGTTCCTCGACCTCGACGGCTTCAAGGCGGTGAACGACAGTTACGGGCACGCTGCAGGCGACCACGTGCTCGCCATGTTCGCGGAGCAGGTGCGTGGCTGCGTCCGTGCCAGCGACTTCGTGGCGCGGCTGGCGGGCGACGAGTTCGCGGTGATGGTGGAGGGCATCGACAACGTCGAGCGCGATGCGCCGGTGGTGGCCGACAAGATCATCGAGGCCGCGCGCGCCGGCACGCCGTGGCGCGACACGACGCTCCACTGCATGCCCAGCGTGGGCGTGGCCTACCAGGTGGGGCCGGATTACGACGCGGCGACGCTGATGCGCTTCGCCGACGACGCGATGTACCGCGCCAAGAATGCGCGCACGCTGTTCACCGTGTCGGACTGCAGCGGGTCCGCGCGGCGCTGAAGGCTTGGCTCGGAAAGGCGGCTGGCTCGGGCCATGCGGCTATTGGTTGCCGCCAGACCGGCGCCCGCGCCCCGCGCGCCTAAAATGACGGCCGCGACCCGCGCCACCGGATGCACCGCATGCTGCGACTGACCGATCTCAAGCTGCCGCTCGATCACACCGAGGCGGCGTTGCGCGAGGCGATCCTGGGCCGGCTCGGCATCACCGCCGACGAGCTTGCCGGCTTCACGGTCGCCAAGCGCAGCTACGACGCGCGCCGCCGTGGTGCGATCGCGCTGATCTATTCGGTCGACGTCGACACCCCGCGCGAGGCCGACATCCTGCAGCGGCTGCAGCTGGACACGGAGTCGACGGAATTCGCGCGCGCCGGTGACGGCGGCAAGGTGATGCGCACGCCCGATACGACGTACAGGTTCGTCGCGAACGCGCCCCCTGGGCTCGCGCTGCGGCCGCTCGTGCTCGGCATGGGGCCGTGCGGGCTTTTCGCGGGACTGGTGCTCGCCCAGATGGGCTTCCGGCCGATCATCCTCGAGCGCGGCAAGGCGGTTCGCGAGCGCACCAAGGACACCTGGGGCCTGTGGCGCAAGAAAGTGCTGGACCCGGAATCGAACGTGCAGTTCGGCGAAGGCGGCGCCGGCACGTTTTCCGACGGCAAGCTGTGGAGCCAGATCAGCGACCCGAGACATTACGGGCGCAAGGTGATCGACGAGTTCGTCCGCGCCGGCGCGCCCGAAGAGATCGCCTACGTCAGCAAGCCGCACATCGGCACGTTCCGGCTGGTGTCGATGGTGGAACAGATGCGCGCCACGATCGAATCGCTCGGCGGGGAGATCCGCTTCAGCCAGCGCGTGGACGACGTGCTGGTAGACACCGACAGCGACGGCGTGCGCCACGTTCGCGGTGTAACGCTCGAGAGTGGCGAGCAACTGCGCACCGACCATCTGGTGCTCGCGCTCGGCCACAGCGCGCGCGATACGTTCGCCATGCTGCATTCGCGCGGCGTGTTCCTCGAAGCGAAGCCGTTCTCGATCGGGTTCCGGATCGAGCATCCGCAGTCGTTGATCGATGCGGCGCGCTTCGGTACGCAGGCCGGACATCCGCTGCTGGGCGCCGCCGATTACAAGCTCGTCCACCACTGCCGCAATGGCCGCTCGGTGTACAGCTTCTGCATGTGTCCCGGCGGCACGGTCGTGGCTGCGGCCAGCGAGCCGGGTCGCGTCGTCACCAACGGCATGAGCCAGTACTCGCGCAACGAGCGCAACGCGAACGCGGCGATCGTCTGCGGCATCACGCCCGAGGACTTCGCACCCTATGGCGACGGCCCGCTGGCCGGCATTGCGTTGCAACGACACTGGGAAGCGCGGGCGTTCGAACTCGGCGGCGGCGACTACGAGGCGCCCGGCCAGCTCGTCGGTGATTTCCTCCAGGGGCGCGCGTCCAGCGAGTTCGGTGCCGTGCTGCCTTCGTACAAGCCGGGCGTGCGCCTCGGCGATCTCGCGCCGTCGCTGCCGGCGTATGCAATCGCCGCGATCCGCGAGGCGCTGGCCGCGTTCGACAGGCAGATCCGCGGGTTCGCGATGCACGATGCCGTGCTGACCGGCGTCGAAACCCGAACGTCGTCGCCGGTGCGCATCACGCGCGGCGACGACGGCCACAGCCTCAATACGCGCGGGCTGTTTCCGGCCGGCGAAGGTGCCGGCTACGCCGGTGGCATCCTGTCAGCCGGCGTCGATGGCATCCGGACCGCGGAAGCCGTGGCGCTGGATATCGTGTCGCGCCTCGCGTAGTCGCGGTTCACGCGGTTCCTGCCGGATACGTTCACGCGAATGAGGTTCTGAAGCAGTGGCGCGGCGCGCGCGTTGCCTTACGGTGGGTTCGGTCCATCACACATCGGTTGTCGGCTCCCGCTCGTCCCGCGAGCGCAGCACTGCCGAGCAGATGCAACTCGCGCGGCCGCCGACCGCTTAACGAGGCGAACGCGCCATCCGCCAACAACGCCGGCCGATCGCGCTCAGCGTGCCGGCGCCGGAGTTGTTCCGGCCCGCGCGGCACGCGCCTAGTGAGCCCACCAGTTCGCGCAGCTCCGACTGCACGGGGTCGAGTGCATACCCGTCCGACGCGCCCTCGGGGCATTTGCAGAGGTCTGCGAGTTCCGTCTTGAGTTGGCCCCTGTAATCGAGCGCCGCGCACTCGAGCAGATGCGCCAGGTCACCGAGCGGTTCCGGCATAGCGTCCGCTGCGAAGGCTTCTTCGTTGCCGATGCAAGGCGATGCGCGTTGCTGTCCCGTGCTCGCCGCGGCGCCTCGTCAGGGGACGACCCTGGCGATCACGAATACGACGTTTCCTGCGAGCAACAGGATCGACGGATAGAAGGTGAGGCCGAAACCCATCGCCCGGCCCGCCGCACCGCTGGCGTAGCCGCGGGCGAACAACAGGCGACCGGCGACGAACAGCAGCGCGGCACCGGGCAGCGCACGGACCATGTGCGACGGCGCCAACGCGGCCCACGCGGCGTACGCAGGCAGCGCGAGGGCGAGTTGTTCGAGCGTGTTCTGGAGCAGCGCCTGCAGCACCTTGGCCCGATCGGTCCCGGCGGTGAGCCCGCTGCCGTCGATGTCGGCCGGCGTCCGGAAGCGGTGCTGCGCAAGCGCGGCGATGCAGGCCGCCAGCGCCAGCAGCGGCGCAAGGCTGCATGCAGCGAGCAGCTGCACGCGCGCGGCAGGCGTGTCGGGCGCGGCCGGCAACGCGCCTGACGCCACAGCCGCCCCGAGTACGGCCAGCGACAGCAGCATCGCCTGCGATGCGCCTGCGACCACGCCGCGCTGCGCAGTCGACAGGCTCATCGATGGCGCCTCCTGCACGCGCAGAATCGTGGCAGGCCGCGCGCACGAGGCGCGCCGCACCGGACCGCCGCGCGACTAGAACTCGCGGCCATTGACCGGCACGCGCTTGACGCTGTCGAGCTCGATGCCCTCGATGCAACGCACGTTGACCGCCGCCATCTCCGCACCGTCCGGCGCGCGACCGAAGCTGAAAGGCTGGCAGCCGCAGGTGGCGCAGAACCTGTGGTCGATGACGTGCTTGTTGAACGTGTAGGTCGTCAAGCTGTCTTCGCCGGACACGACCTCGAACGACGCACGCGGGACGAACCACAACAGCAGGCCCTTGCGGCTGCAGTGCGAACAATTGCACTCGATGACCTGGTCGAACTCACCCTGCGCGGTGAAGCGGACGGCGCCGCAGTGACAACTTCCCGAATGCATGTGACCCCCAGTAGGCCGACGACACGGTCCGCGGCGCGGCCGACTGCATCAGCTTCGATGAAAATGAGCGCGCAGCCGACGCTGCGAACCGCGAGCATAGCGCCGACAGCCGCGAGCCGGCGCGGAACGCAAGCCGCAAACCCTCGGCGCGAGCACGCGCGCGTCCGGGCCTCGCAGGTAGCGGAGCCATCGCCACCCGCGGCGCTAGCCCGGGCGTTCAACGGGGCGCGCGGCCGACGACGGCCGTGACGAAAGCAGGTCGAGGAGCAGCGGAATGGCGACGGGCTTCAGCAGATGCCGATTGAAGCCCGCCGCCAGCGCCTGCTCGCGATCCGTTGCCTGCCCCCATCCGGTCAGTGCGATCAACGGAACCTGCGTGCCGCTCTCGCGCAATCGGCGCGCGACGTCGCAGCCGGAGATACACGGCATGCCGATGTCGAGGATCACGACCGTGGAATCCGCCTCGAGCGGTTTCCGGCAGGCCGAGCGCTCTACTTGCCGATGCAAAAGCTCGAGAACACGTGGCCCAGCAGGTCGTCCGCGCGCACGCGGCCGGTGATCTCGCCCAGCGCGTCGTGCGCGCGCCGCAGCTGTTCCGCGGCGAGATCAAGGTGTTCGTGCGCGATCTGCGCGCGCGCGAGTGAGAGTTCCTCGCGGGCCTTCATCAACGCATGCACGTGGCGCGTGCGGGCGGTGAACGCGCCCTGCGCAGTGTCGGCGTCGGGCCCGACGGCGAGTGCGTGCAGCCGACGGCGCACCTCGTTGAGGCCTGCGCCGGTTCGGGCCGACACGGCAACGAAGCCCGCGGGTACGTTCGAATCCTCCAGGTCACACTTGTTCGCCAGCCACAGCACCGCCGGTACGTTCGCGATCGCGTCGCGCGTGGCGGCGACACCTGCTTCGATGGTGCGCGCGTCGAGCACCACGATCGCCAGGTCCGCGCGCGCCAGTTCGACATGCGCGCGACGCATGCCCTCGCGCTCGATGGCGTCGGTGCTGTCGCGCAGCCCAGCGGTGTCGGCCAGCAGCAGCTCGACGCCTTCGACGCGCACGGTTTCGTGCAGCACGTCGCGCGTGGTGCCGGCGATGTCGGTGACGATCGCGCGTTCGACGCCTGCAAGCGCGTTGAGCAACGAACTCTTGCCGGCATTGGGCGGCCCGACGATCACCGCATGCAGGCCGTCGCGGAGTTGACGGCCACGCTCGGCGGCTTCAAGCAACGCAGCAAGGTCGATATCGATCTGCTCGATGCGACGGCGCATATCGTCGCCACCGAGGGTATCCAGCGGCTCGTCCGCGAAGTCGATTGCCGCTTCGCAATGCACGCGCACGTGCAGCAGTGCCGCGGCGATGGCATCGACGCGCTGCGAGAACTCGCCGTCTAGCGCCCGCCGCGCCGCGCGCGCGGCGCGCACGTCCGAGGCGGCGATGAGATCGGCGACCGCTTCGGCTTGGGCGAGGTCGAGGCGGCCTTCGAGGAACGCGCGCTCCGTGAACTCGCCCGGGCGTGCAGGGCGCGCGCCGCGGGAAAAGCAGGCGTCGAGCAACTGCGACAGCACGGCGGGGCTCCCATGCGCCTGCAGCTCGACGACGTCCTCGCCCGTGTAACTGGCGGGCGCGGCGAAGTACACCGCAAGCCCGTCGTCGATCGACGTGTCGCCGTCGCGGAAACGCACGTGGTGGGCGTGGCGTGGCGTCAGCGCTCGCCCGGCGATCGCCTCGCCGATCGCACGTGCATGTTGGCCCGACAGCCGCACGATGCCGACGCCGGCGCTGCCGGCGGCGGTGGCGATCGCGGCGATGGTGTCGCGCGTGTGCATGGATCGGTCGTCCACAACGACAAAGCCCGCCATCACGGCGGGCTTCGCGTCGATCAGGCCTTCTTCGCCGGCTCGCCGTACTTGCGCAGGAAATACCACTGCTGCGAAAGCGTGAGCAGGCCGTTCGTGACCCAGTACAGCACGAGGCCGGACGGGAAGAAGGCGAACATCACCGCGAACACCAGCGGCATGAACTGCATCATCTTGGCCTGCGCGGGATCCATGCCCGCGTTCGGCGTGAGCTTCTGGGTCAGGAACATCACGCCTGCATTGATCGCGGGCAGCACGAAGTACGGATCGCGCGCGGTGAGGTCGTGGATCCAGCCGATCCACGGCGCGTGGCGCAGCTCGACCGACTCGCCCAGCATCCAGTACAGCGCGAGGAAGATCGGCATCTGCACCAGCAGCGGCAGGCAGCCACCCATCGGGTTGACCTTCTCCTTCCGGTACAGCTCCATCGTCGCCATCTGGAATTTCTGGCGATCCTCGCCGTGGCGTTCCTTGAGCTGCGCGAGCTTGGGCTGCAGGCGGCGCATCTTCGCCATCGAGCGGTACTGCACGTTCGCCATCGGCAGCAGCACGAGCTTGATCAGCACGACGAGGCCGATGATCGACCAGCCCCAGTTGCCGATGTAGCCGTGCAGCCAGGCCAGCACCGCGTACAGCCAACCGGCCAGCGTGGCCATGGTGGCGTAGGTGCTGAAGTCGACCGCGCGCTCCAGGCCCGGCACGTTCTGCGCGGCGATCTGCTCCACGCTCTTCGGGCCCACCCACAGGCGAGCGACGGTCGATGCGCGACCGCCCGGCGCCACCGCGAGCGTCGGGCCGAGTTCGCGGATCAGGTAATTCGTGCCGCCGACGCCGCTGGCGGTGGCCGTCGCGAATTCGGAGGCGTCGCCCGGCTGCGGAATCCACGCTGCGAAGAAGTGGTGCTGCAGGAACGCGATCCAGCCGCCCTTGACGGCCTTCTTGAGCGGGTCGTCCTTGCCGTACTTGGCGAACGCGAGCTTGTCGTAGGCCTTGTCCGCCGGGCTGAACCAGGCCGCGCCCTGGAATGCGAACACGCGGCCGGAGGTGAAGCCGCCCTTGGGCGCCTCGGGCATGGTGCGCGCGAGCTGGCGGTAGACGGTGCCCTGCCACGGCGACGCGCCGGCGTTCGCCACGTCGTCGCGGACGGTGACGGTGTAGGCGCCGCGGGTGAACGTGTAGGTGCGGCGGATGGTGACGCCGTTCGCGCCCTGCCAGAGGAACGGAACCTCGACCGCGGGAGCGCCGGGCGCCAGGGTGTACGCGCGCTGCGGGCCGGCGGGAACGAACCCGGAGAGATGGGTCGGCGCAGCCCCGGCGATGGTCGAGACCCAGCCACTCTGCGCGGTGAAGTAGTGCTGGGGGTCGGTCGAGAACAGCCGGACGGGGCGGCTGGGGTCGTCGAGGTCGGCAAAGGTCGGCAGGTCGGCCTGCAGCATCTGGCCGCCGTCGAGCGTCACGTCGAGCACGTCGGTGTGGACCGTGACCAAAGCGCCGGTGGCGGCCGGCGCGACCGCGGACGTCGGTCGGGCACCGGCCACGGCAGGCGCAGCCGGAATCGCTCCCGGCGCGGTCGCGGCCGGGTTGGCGCCGGCGGTCGTCGACGTGGCGGTCACCGGCGCGGGCGTCGCCACCTGCTCCTTGTTCCATTCCATCCACAGCAGCGTCGCCACCATCAGCCAGGCGAAAAGGAGGAACAGGCGGGTCTGGTTCATGGGCAGGCGGACTCAGGCCGGACGCGGGTCGGCGTCGGCGATGGGAGAGGGAGGCGGCGGCGGCATTGTGCCGACGGGGGCCGGAGCCGGCAACGCGCGGGCCCGGCGGAGGAGATCGAGGAACGCCGCGCGCAATTCAAGACCGTCGCGCTGGGACGCGCCCGGACGCGCGACGAGGACATAGTCGCCCGGCGGCAGGTTGGCGCGCACGTGGCGGAAGGCCTCGCGTAGCTGTCGCTTGATGCGGTTGCGGCCGACCGCGTGCGGATCGACCTTGCGCGACACCGCCAGTCCCAGCCGCGCGCCGATCGCGCCGTCCGGGCGGTGGTGCAGGGCGAGGAACGGCAGGCCGACGCGACGGCCGTCCTTGAACACGCGATCGAAATCGGCGCGCGTTCGCACGCGCGCCGACGGGGGATGGCGTAGCTGGGTCATGTGCGTCGTGGACGCTGGCTTCGGCCGGCATTGCGCGCGGCGGAAGCAGCCCGGCGCAACGGCCGGGCGACCGCGATCAGGCGGTGAGGCGCTTGCGGCCCTTCGCGCGGCGACGCGCGAGGATCTTGCGGCCGTCGGCCGTGGCCATGCGGGCACGGAAGCCGTGGTCGCGCTTGCGCTTGAGGTTGCTGGGCTGGAAGGTGCGCTTGGTGGCCATGAGGCGGCTCGGATAAGGACGGCGTAGAGAACCCGGAAGTCTAACGGGCGCGGCAAAGCCCGGTCAAGCCGACGTGAGGGCCGTCGACGTGGGCCCGCTCACCGGCATGTGGACAACTCTGTCGCCGGGTTGTGGATAAATGCTAGTCTGCGCGACCCCCGATACGAGCGACGCGGCCTCCCGACGAGGCTTCCGCGCCGCCACGCCGACGGTCCCGTTCCGCTGATTCCTGCAGGTTCCGCCTTGACCTCGACGATCGACGCCTGGCAGCGCTGCCTTGAACGCCTGGAGGCCGAACTGCCGGCCGAGGACGTGCACACCTGGCTGCGGCCGCTGCAGGCCGACCAGAACGGCGGCCGCACCGTGCTGTACGCCCCGAACGCGTTCGTGGTCGACCAGGTGCGCGAGCGCTACCTGCCGCGCATCCGCGAGCTGCTGCGCTATTTCGTCGACAGCGACGACGTGAGCCTGGAAGTCGGGTCGCTGCCGCGCGCGAAGGCCGAGTCCGCCCGCGAGGTGCCGATCGGACGCGCTGGCCTGGCTACGCCGACCGCACCGCCGCCGATGTCGTTCAGTGGCAACCTCGACAACCACTACAACTTCGACAACTTCGTCGAAGGCCGCAGCAACCAGCTCGGACGCGCCGCCGCGATGCAGGCGGCGCTCAAACCGGGCGACCGCGCGCACAACCCGCTGCTGCTCTACGGAGGTACCGGCCTCGGCAAGACGCACCTGATGTTCGCCGCCGGCAACCTGATGCGCACCAACACGCCGGGTTTCCGCGTGCTGTACCTGCGCAGCGAGCAGTTCTTCAGCGCGATGATGAAGTCGCTGCAGGACAAGACGATGGACGCGTTCAAGCGGCAGTTCCAGCAGGTCGATGCGCTGCTGATCGACGATATCCAGTTCTTCGCGGGCAAGGACCGCACGCAGGAAGAGTTCTTCCACACGTTCAACCAGCTCTTCGACGGCCGCCAGCAGATCATCCTGACCTGCGACCGCTATCCGCGCGAGGTCGAGGGCCTGGAGCCACGGCTCAAGTCGCGGCTGGCGTGGGGACTCTCGGTGGCGATCGAACCGCCGGACTTCGAGACGCGCGCGCAGATCGTGCTTAGCAAGGCCCGCGAGCGCGGCGTCGAGATCCCCGAGGACGTCGCCTTCCTGCTCGCCAAGAAGATGCGCAGCAACGTCCGCGATCTCGAGGGCGCGCTCAACACGCTGGCCGCGCGCGCCAACTTCACCGGGCGCTCGATCACTGTGGAGTTCGCCCAGGAGACGCTGCGCGACCTGCTTCGCGCCCAGCAGCAGGCGATCGGCATCCCCAACATCCAGAAGGTCGTGGGCGACTACTACGGGCTGCAGATGAAGGACCTGCTGAGCAAGCGGCGCACGCGCTCGCTGGCGCGGCCCCGGCAGATGGCGATGGCGCTGGCCAAGGAACTCACCGAGCACTCGCTGCCCGAGATCGGCGACGCCTTCGCCGGCCGCGACCACACCACCGTGCTGCACGCCTGCCGCCAGATCCGCACGCTGATGGAGACCGACGGCAAGCTTCGCGAAGATTGGGAGAAACTCATCCGCAAGCTGAGCGAGTAAGGTGTGCGCAGCAGCTGTGCAGGCAGGGGGCAAGCTGTGGACAATTCGGGGCGACCACGTCGGTCGGTTATTTGTCCACAGGTTGAGCACGCCGAGACCGGCACTTCCCAACAGGGGTTGCCTGGTGTGAAAACCCTTTAAATTCAGTAAGTTGGTGGAGTTGTACCGGATTCCGGCGCCCTCCACCACCACCATGCTTTAGATTTAATCCACTTCTTTAGAAACGGAACGGGGATCGGGTCCAGATGCGTTTTTCCCTCCAACGCGAAGTATTTCTGAAGCCGCTCGCGCAGGTCGTCAACGTCGTCGAGCGACGCCAGACCCTGCCCGTGCTCGCCAACCTGCTGGTGCAGGTGAAGAGCGGCCTGCTGTCGCTGACCGGTACCGACCTCGAAGTCGAGATGGTCTCCCGCGTCGCAGTCGAGGACGCGGAGGACGGCGAGACAACGATCCCGGCCCGCAAGCTGTTCGAGATCGTGCGTGCCCTGCCCGACGGCAGCCGCATCACGATCAGCCAGACCGGTGATCGGGTCTCCGTCCAGGCAGGGCGCTCGCGCTTCACGCTGTCGAGCCTGCCACCGGGGGATTTCCCGTCGCTGGACGACGTGGATGCCACCGAACGCGTGCAGGTGCCCGAGGCGGCGCTCAAGGAGCTCATCGAGCGCACCGCGTTCGCGATGGCGCAGCAAGACGTGCGCTACTACCTGAACGGCCTGCTGTTCGACGTCCGGGAAAGCTCCCTGCGCTGCGTCGCTACCGACGGCCACCGGCTTGCCCTGTGCGAGGCCGGGCTGGAAGGCACCGGCGCGCAGACCAAGCGCCAGCTGATCGTGCCGCGCAAGGGCGTCACCGAGCTGCAGCGCCTGCTGGAAGGCGGCGAGCGCATCCTCGAGCTGGAAATGGGCCGCGGCCACCTGCGCGTGAAGCGCGACGACGTGACCTTTACCAGCAAGCTCATCGACGGACGGTTCCCCGACTACGAGGCCGTGGTGCCGATCGGTGCCGACAAGGAAGTGCGCATCGACCGCGATGTGCTGCG
This sequence comes from Cognatilysobacter lacus, assembly GCF_008274655.1. Classification (GTDB taxonomy): domain Bacteria; phylum Pseudomonadota; class Gammaproteobacteria; order Xanthomonadales; family Xanthomonadaceae; genus Cognatilysobacter; species Cognatilysobacter lacus. The sequence goes on from NZ_VTRV01000023.1 coordinate 15,467, forward strand.
CGCTGCCCTACAGCGGGCCGCCATCCTGTCGAACGAGAAGTACCGCGGCGTGCGCATGGAAGTGTCCCCCGGCCAGCTGAAGATCTCCGCGCACAATCCCGAACAGGAAGAGGCGCAGGAAGAGGTCGAGGCGGATACGCGGGTCGATGACCTGGCGGTCGGTTTCAACGTCGGCTACGTGCTGGATGCGCTGGGCGCGCTGAAAGAGGATCAGGTCGTCCTGCAGCTGCGCGACGCCAACTCGTCGGCGCTGCTCCGGGAAGCCTCGAACGACCGGTGCCGCCACGTGATCATGCCGTTGCGACTCTGACGGTTGGTTCCACGTGGAACATGGAGCGCCCGGCATTGCCGGGCGTTTCTGTTTTCACGGGCTTCTGTGACATCCGGCAAGTGCTCGCGGGTCACTTCGCCCCGTTCATTCGCGCGACCCGTCGCGCCTCCCGCCGCGGCAGGCCCACGCGGGTCACGCGCCCGTGCCCGCCATCGCCTACCCTGTCGACCCGTCTTCCGCTCCATTCCCGTGCAGGTCACCCGTCTCGACATCCGCCATCTTCGACGCTTCGATGACGTCAGCCTGTCACCCGCGCCGGGACTCAATCTGCTGATCGGCGACAACGGCGCGGGCAAGACGAGCGTCATCGAGGCGCTTCACCTGATGGCCTACGGCCGCAGCTTCCGGGGTCGCGTCCGCGAGGGATTGGTCCAGGCCGGCAGCCCCACGGCGGCGCTTGAAGTATTCGTCGAGTGGAAGGAGACGGGCGCAAGCGGCCGCGTGCGGCGCGCAGGAATGCGGCATAGCGGCAGCGAATGGACCGGCCGGCTCGACGGCGAGCCGGTTGCCCAGCTCGGCGAACTCTGCGCCGCGTTGGCCGTCGTCACGTTCGAGCCCGGTAGCCACGAACTCGTCCACGGCGGCAGCGAGGTCCGGCGGCGCTTCCTCGACTGGGGATTGTTCCACGTGGAACCTGCCTTCATGCGGCCCTGGCGGCGGTACGCCCGCGCGCTGAAGCAGCGGAACATCCTGCTGAAGCAGCGCGTCCGCGACGCCCAGCTCGACGCGTGGGACGCGGAGCTCGCCGACACCGGCGAGGAGCTGACCGAACAGCGCCGTCGCTACGTGGATGCCCTGGCAGCCGGGTTCGCCGTGCTCGCCGCGGAACTCGCACCGAGCCTAGGCGTGGCCAGCCTCGCCTACCTGCCTGGCTGGAAGCGCGACGAGCTGCCGCTTGCGGACGCGCTGCTGCTGGCGCGTGATCGCGACCTCCTCGCCGGCCACACGAGCGTCGGCCCGCACCGGGCTGACTGGCGGCCGTCGTTCGCGGCGATTCCGGGCCGAGACGCGCTGTCCCGCGGGCAGGCGAAACTGGCCGCGCTCGCCGCGCTGCTTGCGCAGGCGGATTTCCACGCCGAGGTCACCGGCCAGCAGCCGGTGTTTGCCCTCGACGACCTGGCTTCTGAACTCGACCGTCATCACCAGCGGCGCGTGCTGCAGCGCCTGGTCGAGCGCGGCAGCCAGGTTTTCGTCTCGGGCACGGAGCTGCCCGCCGCCATCGTCGAGCTGGGCCTCGCGCCAAAACTGTTCCACGTGGAACACGGCCGGATCTCGTCTGTTTAGCCGGCGTCCGCAGAGCGACTGAGACCCGCTGCTATACTTCGCGCACGTATAGCTAATGTGTCGCGACGCCGTCCACGTCCGTGGGTCACGGCCTCGCAGGAGACGCCTGCCCGATGTCCCAGCTCCCCGAAGACGCGACGCCCGCCGCCGCCCCCAACGACTCCTACGATTCGTCCAAGATCACCGTGCTGCGCGGCCTCGAGGCCGTCCGCAAGCGCCCCGGCATGTACATCGGCGACGTGCACGACGGCACCGGCCTGCATCACATGGTCTTCGAAGTCGTCGACAACGGCATCGACGAGGCCCTCGCCGGCCACGCCAACGAAGTCAACGTCACCCTGCATGCCGACGGCTCCTGCTCGGTGTTCGACAACGGGCGCGGCATCCCGGTCGACATCCACAAGGAAGAGGGCGTCTCCGCGGCTGAGGTGATCCTCACCGTGCTGCACGCCGGCGGCAAGTTCGACGACAACAGCTACAAGGTTTCCGGCGGCCTGCACGGCGTCGGCGTCTCGGTGGTCAACGCGCTCAGCTCGCACCTGTGGCTCGACATCTGGCGCGATGGGCACCACTACCGCCAGGAATACGCACTCGGCGAGCCGCAGTACCCGCTGAAGCAGTTGGAGGCCTCCGAGCGCCGCGGCACGCTGCTGCGCTTCATGCCGGCCGCCGAGATCTTCACCGACGTCGAGTTCCACTACGACATCCTGGTCAAGCGCCTGCGCGAGCTGTCGTTCCTCAACTCCGGCGTGCGCATCGTGCTCACCGACGAGCGCGGCGAAGGCAAGCGCGACGTCTTCGAGTTCGAGGGTGGCATCCGCTCGTTCGTCGAGCATTTGGCGCAGCTGAAGAACCCGCTTCATCCGCACGTGATCTCGGTGTCGGGCGAGCAGAACGGCATCGTCGTGGACGTCGCCCTGCAGTGGACCGACGCCTACCAGGAAACGATGTTCTGCTTCACCAACAACATCCCGCAGAAGGACGGCGGCACGCACCTGATCGGCTTCCGCGCCGCGCTGACGCGCACGCTGACCAACTACATCGAGCAGAGCGGCATCGCCAAGCAGGCGAAGGTCTCGCTGTCGGGCGACGACATGCGCGAAGGCCTGATCGCGGTGCTCAGCGTCAAGGTGCCCGACCCGAGCTTCTCCTCGCAGACCAAGGAGAAGCTGGTCAGTTCCGAGGTGCGCCCGGTCGTTGAGAGCACGTTCGGCACACGTTTGGAGGAGTTCCTGCAGGAACACCCGCACGAAGCGCGCGCCATCGCCGGCAAGATAGTCGACGCCGCGCGTGCCCGCGAGGCGGCCCGCAAGGCGCGCGACCTGACTCGCCGCAAGGGTGCGCTCGACATCGCCGGCCTGCCGGGCAAGCTCGCCGACTGCCAGGAAAAGGATCCGGCGAAGTCGGAGCTCTTCATTGTCGAGGGCGACTCGGCCGGCGGCTCCGCCAAGCAGGGCCGCAACCGCAAGACCCAGGCGATCCTCCCGCTCAAGGGCAAGATCCTCAACGTCGAGCGCGCGCGCTTCGATCGCATGCTCGCGTCCGCCGAAGTCGGCACGCTGATCACCGCGCTTGGCACGGGCATCGGCAAGGACGAGTACAACCCGGACAAGCTGCGCTACCACCGCATCATCCTGATGACCGACGCCGACGTCGACGGTTCGCACATCCGCACGCTGCTGCTGACGTTCTTCTATCGCCAGATGCCCGAGCTGATCGAGCGCGGCCATGTCTATATCGGCCTGCCGCCGCTCTACAAGATCAAGCAGGGCAAGAACGAGATGTACATGAAGGACGACGCGGCGCTCGATGCGTACCTCGCCGGCAACGCCGTCGAAGGCGCGTCGCTGATCCCGGCCGACGGCGAGCCACCGATCGTCGGCGAGGCGTTGGAAAAGCTGTTGCTGGCGTATGCGAACGCGCGTGATGCGGTCCGCCGTAATGCACATCGCTTCGACGCGCAGGTGCTCGAAGCATTGCTCGACATCGCCCCCTTCAACGCGGCCACCGACGAGCTCGACGCCGAGGCGCTGAAGGTAATCGAGGCGCGCATCAACGACGGTCGCCTTGGCAAGCCGGTGTATCGCCTCGAATGGAATCCCGCCGCCGAGCTGCGCCCCGCGGCGCTGCTGGTGCATCGCACGCACATGGGCGATTCCACCGTGCAGGTGCTGCCGATGTCGTCGTTCGAAACCGGCGAGCTGCGCGCGATCCGCGAGGCGGCTACGCAGTTCAACGGGCTCGTGCGCGACGGTGCGCAGATCGTGCGTGCCAACCGCGCGCAGCCGATCGCACGCTTCGGCGATGCGTACGCGTGGCTGATGGACGAGGCGAAGAAGGGCCGCCAGATCCAGCGCTTCAAGGGCCTGGGCGAAATGAATCCGGAACAGTTGTGGGAGACCACGGTGAACCCGGAAACGCGTCGCCTGCTGCAGGTGCGCATCGAGGATGCCGTCGGAGCCGACGCGATCTTCTCGACGCTGATGGGCGACGTGGTCGAGCCCCGCCGCGAATTCATTGAGGAAAACGCGTTGAAGGTGGCGAACCTCGACGTCTGACTCGCGGTCGCAGGCAATCGGAAAACGCCCGGGGAAACCCGGGCTTTTTTGTGGTGCGACACACGCCGACGCACGCGCGGAACGCGGGGCGCGGGTTGCTGCGACCAGGCCGTGCAGCGGCGACGCACGAGGGAAGTCTGCGAAGCGCTATCAGCGACGCGCGCCCGTGGCATCCCCATCGAGACTCTTTGGCATCGAACAGCGATCGGTACCTGACCCGCCGTTCACTTCCACGGCCGCCATTGACGACCCCTTGATCCAGCGCCGCATACAAACGAAGGCCCATTCATCTGGATGCCGCCATGAAGTCCGCGCTCCTCGCCTTTGCGATCACGCTCGCCCTCGCCGGCTGTGCGACCACCACCTCGCCCACGGGTCGCAAGCAGATGGTCGGCGGGATCTCGCAGGCGCAGCTCGATCAACTCGGTGAGCAGGCGTTTGCGCAGGCCAAGGCCCAGACCCCGCAGAGCGGCAATGCGCAGGAAACCGGCTACGTGCGCTGCGTGGTCGATTCGATCACGCGCCAGTTGCCCGCCGGCTACCAGGGCAGGTGGGACGTCGCGCTGTTCCAGAAGGACGAGCCGAACGCGTTCGCGCTTCCAGGCGGCAACGTCGGCGTCTACACCGGTATCTTCAAGGTCGCGCGGAACCAGGACCAGCTCGCCGCCGTGCTCGCGCACGAGATCGGGCACGTAATCTCGCGCCACCACGAAGAGCGCATTACCCGCCAGCTGGAGTCGCAGACGATCGTCGGCCTGGCGGGCGCGGTGATCGGGTCGCGCTACGGCGCCAACGCTGGCAACGCGGTGTCGCAGTACGGCGCCGCCGGCGCGCAGGCGCTCTTCCTGCTGCCGAACTCGCGCGCGCAGGAGACCGAAGCCGACGTCGTGGGCCAGCAACTGATGGCGCGTGCCGGCTATGACCCGCGCCAGGCCGTGAACCTCTGGCAGAACATGATCGCCGCGAGCCAGAGCCGCCCGCCGGAGTTCCTGTCCACCCATCCCGACCCGCAGTCGCGCCTCAATGAACTCAGCCAACGCGCGGGTTCGCTGATGCCCGTCTTCGAGCAGGCGCAGGCGTCCGGCCTTCGCCCGAGGTGCGGCTGAACGCTTCGACGGGCCGCTTCCAGCCCCGTTCCAACGCCGGTCGCGTTTCTGCTAGCGTGACCGCCCCCCGGCCCTGCGCCGCACCCGCCCCCTGGCGGTCGAACGAGGCTCCCCAATGACCCTTCCCAAGTTCCGTCGCCGCACTCTTGCGGCGGTCGTCCTCGCCCTCACCACCGCGTCGGTCGTCGCACCCGCGTTCGCCCAGAACGATGACATGGACGACAAGGCCGTCGAGAGCGGCGGACGCGCCGACGCAGCCCGCAAGGCGCGCGAAGCCCGGCATAAGAAGTCGGCGGTCGTCGCCGAGCAGACCACCGCAGCCGCGCCGGTCTCGACCAGGTTCCCGAACGCGACGCGCAGCGTCCCGGTCGGCAAGGCATCGGTGAAGGGCACGCCGAAACTGCAGGCCCTGCTGAAGACGTACAACGCCGGCCAGTCCGCGGAAGCGCGTGTGGCTGCGGACGCGATCATCGGTGATGCGGCCTCGAACCCGTACGAGAAGGCTTTTGCGGCGCAGCTCGCCGCGCAGACGGCGATTTCCGCCCAGGACTACCCGGCGGCGCTGCGCTATATCGACCTCGCCATCGCGCAGAACAGCCTCGACAACGACGCGCACTTCGGCCTGATGCAGCAGCGCGCGCAGATCCAGATGATGAGCAAGGACTACGGCGGCGCCCTCGCCAGCGTCGACCGGTTCCTCGCCGAGTCGCGCGCCACCGATTCGGCGTCGCTCGTGCTGCGCGGCAATGCGCTGTATCGACTGGGCCGTTATGCCGAGGCCGCTGCCGTGCTCAAGCCGGCCGTGGCGGCTGCACCGGGTCATTCCGACTGGGATGCCCTGCTCGCCGACTCGCTGTCGCGCAGCGGAAACACCGCCGAAGCCGCGAAGATCGCCGAGGGCGTCGCCGCCAAGAACCCCGGCGACAAGCAGGCCCGTTTCAACCTCGTTCAGTCCTACCTGCAGACCAAGCAGACCGAAAAGGCTGCGCAGCTGCTCGAGGAGATGCGCAAGTCGGGCCAGCTGACGGACGATTCCGACTACCGCCAGCTCTTCTCGATCTACGCGAATATCCAGGGCAAGGAACAGCAGACGATCGATACGATCAACGAGGGCATGTCGAAGGGCGTTCTCAAGCCCGACTACAACGTTTACCTCGCTCTGGCCCAGTCCTATTACTTCTCCGACCAGACCGACAAGGCGATCGCGGCGTACCAGAAGGCCGCAGCGCTCGGAAAGGACGGCGAGGCCGCGCTCGCGCTCGCTGGCGTACTCCGCAACGAGCAACGTATTCCCGAGGCCAAGGCGGCCGCCCAGCAGGCGCTGGCGAAGGGCTTAAAGCATCCCGAGGATGCGAAGAAGATCATTGCGCTACCGGGCAAATAATCCGATCGCGGCAGCGGTCACAGGCAGGCGAAACGCCCTTGGAACCGCTGCAGCCGTTTGGTATATGCTTGGAAATTCCCACAGGCTGCAACGCCTTGGGTTTGCACACCGCCCGCGGCGCCATGGCGTCCGGAAATTCCTCCTGAGCAATGGCGCATGACGCAAGACCTTTCCCGTCGAGATAACGAAGGGCTGAACTGGGCACGTATTGCCGGTGTCTCCTCCGCGATCGCCGTGCACGTCGCGGCACTCCTTCTGCTTCTCGTCCCGGCGACCGCGCCCAAGGTCGTCAAGGAAGAGGACCAGGTTACGGTTGTCAACCTCATCAAGCCGCCGCCGCCGCCCCCGCCGCCGCCGCCGCCGCCGAAAGAACCGCCCAAGCAGTTGATCCTCAATCCGCCCAAGCAGCAGATCGTGCAGCCGACCCGCACGCCGCCGCCGCCGGAGCAGCCGCCGATCGAGAACAACGATCCGAGCCCGATCGACCCGCCTGCGCCGCCGCCGGCTCCGCCTGCGCCTCCGGCGAAGGCTCCGGCACCGCCGGCGAACGTCGTCAACGGTCAGGCCAGCGTCTGCAGCAAGACCAATCCGAGCTACCCGCCGACGGCGCTGCGTGAGCAGGCCGAAGGCACCACGATCGTGCAGGTGACCTGGACCGGCGACGGCACGATCACCGACGCCAGCGTTCGCAAGAGCGCCGGCAACCGCGATCTCGACCGCGCCGCCGTTACCGCGGTCCGCCGTTGGAAGGTCTGCCCGGGCGATCCGGGTACCGCCGTGGTCCCTGTCGTGTGGTCGCTCGAGTAATACAGCGGTAGCGGTCTCCGCCCCTCCGTTTCTTCCTTTGCACCACCTTTCAACTACTCAACAAAGGTAAGCGTCATGCTGCAGGAAACCCTCGCCCAAGCCGCCGCCACCGGAGGCAACGCCGCATCTGCCCTGACGCAGATGGGCCCGCTGCACCTGCTTCAGGAAATGACCTCGAACCCCGGCGCGTACATCATCTCGTGGGTCGTGCTTCTCACCCTGACGCTGATGTCGACCCTGTCGATCTACTGGATCGTCATGAACTTCATCAAGAACATCCGCCTGCGCGGCACCTCGGACCGTGTGATCCACACGTTCTGGGAAACGCCGAACGCGCAGGACGCGATCCGCTACATGGAAGAGCAGCCGCGCAGCGAGCCGTTCTCCAAGATCGCGCTCGACGCCGCCCAGGCCGCCGCGCACCACCAGCGCCACGAAGGCTCGCGCCTGGTCGAGTCGCTGAATCGCTCGGAGTTCGTCGACCGCGCCCTGCGCCAGGCCGTCACCCGTGAGTCCTCGCGTCTCGAGGCCGGCCTGACCGTGCTCGCCACCGTCGGCTCGACCGCGCCGTTCGTGGGTCTGCTCGGTACCGTCTGGGGCATCTACGGCGCCCTGATCCGCATCGGCGCCAGCGGCAACGCCGGCATCGAAGCCGTCGCGGGCCCGGTCGGCGAGGCGCTGATCATGACCGCGCTCGGCCTGTTCGTCGCGATCCCGGCGGTGTTGGCTTACAACTTCTTCAACCGCCTGAACCGGGTCACGAACAACAAGTTCGACACGTTCGCGCACGACCTGCATGACTTCTTCGCCACCGGCGCCCGCGTCGGCGAAATTCCGGCGAAGCGCTAAGACACCGTCGAACGTCTAACCGAGTACCGGACATGGCTTTCAGTACAGGCAACAGCGGCGGCCCGATGGCCGAGATCAACGTCACGCCCCTCGTGGACGTGATGCTGGTCCTGCTGATCATCTTCATGATCACCACGCCCCTCATGCAGCACAAGATCGCCGTCGAACTGCCGAAGGCCAAGCTCGACCACACGCCGGACTCGGTGCCTCCCGCACCGCCGGTGACGTTGACGATCAAGGAAGACGGCACGGTGTTCTGGAACGACGAGCCGATCACCAAGAACGCGCTTGAAAGCGAGCTCTCGGTGACTGCCCAGAAGATGCCGCAGCCGCAGATCAATGTCCGCGGCGACAAGACGACGAAGTACCAGATCCTCAAGGAGTACGTGGATCTGGCCCAGCACCAGGGCATGCGCAAGGTTGGCTTCGTTGCCACCCGCGAGCGCTGAGGAACCGTAATGGCTTTCAAGAACGATTCCGGTGGTGCGTCGCCGATGGCCGACATGAACGTGACGCCGCTCGTCGACGTCATGCTCGTGCTGCTCATCATCTTCATGGTGACCGCGCCGATCTCCTCGTACCCGATCGACATCAACCTGCCGCAGCCGACGCTGAATCCGCCGCCGGTCGACAAGGAACCGCCGCCGCCGGTGTCGCTTGTGATCGACGCATCGGGCGCCGTCACCTGGGATCACACCCCGATGCCCATGAGCCAGCTGGAATCGGTGATGCGCCAGACGGTGCAGCGTGATCCGACCAACCAGCCGCGCGTCGAGATCGACGTCAACGGCCAGGCCCAGTACGAAGCGCTCGCCAAGGTTCTCGCGTATTCCAAGAACGCGGGCATGGACAAGATCGGCTTCGTGCAGCACGACCAGTAAATCGCGCGGCGGGACAAAGAACGGTCGCGAGGCCGTCGCCCCGCCAGCGAAGCTCCACGCTTACCTTGTTGAAAGCGCCGCCTTCGGGTGGCGTTTTTTTTGGTTGCGGACGCGGGAGGCCCACTGCGTGGCTGCGGCGGCAGCGTTGGTCCCGCTGACCGGCACGCAATACACAACTCCGGGTTCCGCATGCGGTATGCCCGACCGCGCGTGGCTCCGCGACGTCGGCGGCGGATCGACCCCGTCAGGCGGTAGCGGCGGCCGCGGCAATGACCGCCAGGTAGCGACGCACCGTCGGCTCGAGTCCGTCGTACAACGCCTCGCCTATCAAGGCATGGCCGATCGACACTTCCAGCACGTCGGGAACGCCCTTCAGGAACGCCGGCAGGTTCTGCTGGCTGAGGTCGTGCCCGGCATTGACGCCGAGGCCGGCTGCCTGCGCCCGCCTGGCCACCGTCGCGGCGGACGCGAGCGCAGCGCCG
>NZ_VTRV01000230.1 GCF_008274655.1 Cognatilysobacter lacus
GCACCGGTGAGCGCATGCGCGGCATCGTAGCCGTGCCGCGCGCCTTCCTGCCGCCGCGGTCATGTCGGCGCCCGTTCGGGCACGCGGGGCGCGGGCACCGCCGACGCCTTTGACGCGACACGGGTCGGGGCGAACATTGTCGCCGGTTCGCGGCTGCAGCCACTGCCGACCGACCCGCGGTGAAGGCTTGACGCCGTCGAGGCGTGGCCAGGCGCCCGGCCGCCGGCATCGGCGGACGCCGGCGTAAACTGCGCACCATGAGCTATCCCTACGTGCGCCCGCGGCGGATGCGCCGCGACGATTTCTCGCGGCGGCTGATGCGCGAGACCGTCCTGACCCCGAACGACCTGATCTACCCGGTCTTCGTGCACGAACTCGCCGACCGCGCGCCGGTCGCGTCGATGCCCGGCGTGGAGCGGCTGTCGATCGACGAGCTGCTACGGGTGGCCGAGCAGGCGAGCGAACTGCGCATCCCGGCCCTCGCACTTTTCCCGGTCACGGCGGCGGAGGCCAAGTCGCTCGACGCGGCGGCCGCGTGGGACGACGAGGGCCTGGTGCAGCGCGCGGTGTTCGCGCTGAAGTCGCGCTTCCCCGAGCTCGGCGTGATCACCGACGTCGCGCTCGATCCGTACACCTCGCACGGGCAGGACGGCCTGATCGACGAGAACGGCTACGTGCTCAACGACGAAACCGTCGACGCGCTGGTGAAGCAGGCGCTGAGCCACGCGCGCGCCGGCGCTGACATCGTCGCGCCGAGCGACATGATGGACGGCCGCATCGGCGAGATCCGCGCGGCGCTGGAAATGGACGACCACATCCACACGCGCATCCTCGCCTACAGCGCGAAGTACGCGAGCGCCTTCTACGGCCCGTTCCGCGACGCGGTGGGCAGCGCCGCCGCGCTCGGCAAGGCCGACAAGACCACGTACCAGATGGACCCGGCCAATTCCGACGAAGCGCTGCGCGAGGTCTCGCTCGACCTCGCCGAGGGCGCGGACATGGTGATGATCAAGCCGGGCCTGCCGTACCTCGACATCGTGCGGCGGGTGAAGGACGAATTCGGCGCGCCGACCTTCGTCTACCAGGTCAGTGGCGAGTACGCGATGCTCAAGGCGGCCTCGCTCAACGGCTGGCTGGACGAGCGCAAGGTCGCGCTCGAAGCGCTCACGGCGATGAAGCGGGCCGGCGCCGACGGCGTGCTGACGTATTACGCGCTCGACGCGGCGCGGTGGTTGCGCGAGCGGGACTGACGCGCGCCAGAGGCAGGGTTGCCGGACGCGCTGCGTCGCCAACGCAGGCGCCGCGGGGGCGATACACGCGCCGCCTCGACGCGACGCACGGACGTCTGGCACCGCGGGCGATTCTCGCGTTTCGCAATGCACGGTTGGCGTTCCTTTCAGCTCGCGCCGCCTTCGTTCAGCGGCAGCTGCCATCGCCGTGCACGCTGGGCACCAGGATGCGGTAGATGTCGGACTTCCCGGCTTTCGGCGACGGCGCGGCACCGCTCACCAGCATCTCGTTCGGACGGTTCCAATCAAGCACCGGCGCCTGCGTGCGCGCCTCGCCCGTATTGAATGCAAGCGCGAGTGGCTCGACGCTCGTGTACGCGCCGGCGCGGCACGTGGCGACGTAGAGCCGCGTCGGCTTCGACGAGGCGTCGACCGAACGCGCGAACACGATGCCGTTGCCGTCGTCGAGCCAGGCGGCGTCGAACTCGTCCGCATCGGTCGCGAGGCCCGGTACCGGGCGCGGGCCGGTGAACGCCTTGCCATTCCAGGTGGCGACGAAAAGATCGTGGCGCCTCGCGCCGCGCGCGCCGTTGCTGGCGAACAGCAGGCGGCGGCCGCCGCGGCTGGGCGTGGGCGCCCATTCGTCGCCCCGCGTGTTGATGGCACTGCCGAGGTTGCTGGCCTGGCCGATGCCGCCTTGCGCGTCGACCGGCGCACGATAGAGGTCGTCGCCGCCAAAGCCGCCAGGGCGGTTCGAGACGAAATACAGCCAGCGGCCGTCGGCGCTGAAGCCTGGCGCGGACTCACCGTCGGCTGTGTCGACCGCGACGGCCTCGGGGTGCTGCCAGCGGCCGTCGAGTCGGCGCGCCCGCCACAGATCGCCGCCGCCGGGCCCGCCGGGGCGATCCGGGCTGGCCCAGACCACCCACGCGCCGTCGGGGCTGATCGTTGCGCGCAGCTCGTCGTCACGCGTGGAGACCACGCCCACGCCTTCCATGCCCCAAGGCGCGAACGCGGCGCTCGGCAATGTGAACAGCGCGGCGGCGGCGAGCGCGACGCGGAAACGGTGGTGTACGGTGCGCACGCATTCAACCCGGCAACCACGACTGATGCACCGTAACCGATTCGCCGTGTTCGGCCACCCCGTCGCGCATTCGCTTTCGCCGTCCATCCACGCGGCGTTCGCGTCGCAGTGCGGGATCGAGCTCGACTACGCGCGGATCGACGCGGCACCGGACGACTTCGCCGCGGCGGTCGAGCGGTTCGCGCGTGAGGGTGGCCGCGGCGCCAACGTCACGTTGCCGCACAAGGCGGCGGCCGTTGCGTTGTGCGCGTCGCTCAGCCCACGCGC
>NZ_VTRV01000231.1 GCF_008274655.1 Cognatilysobacter lacus
CGCGCCTCGCGCCGTCGCGGGCCACCGGCGCGAGTCCGGCCGCAGCGCCGCCACCGGGAGGCCACTGATGCGCGCCTATCCGCGCTGGATCCTCTACGCGAGCCTCGCCGCGGCCTTGCTGCTCGGGCTGCTGCCGTTACCGCTCGCGCTGCAGACGTTGCGACCGTTCTGGGTCGCGCTGGTGCTCGCCTACTGGCTGATCGAAGACCCTGACCGCGTCGGGCTGGGCTTCGCGTTCCTTCTCGGCCTCGTCGCCGACATCGTCGACGGCGGGCTGCTCGGCGAACAGGCGCTGCGCCTGGTCATCCTCGCGTTCATCGTGCAGCGCTTCCGCGCGCGGTTGCGGTTCTTCCCGCTGTCGCAGCAGGCGCTCACGCTAGGCGCGCTGCTGGTCAACGACCGCATCGTCAGCGCTGGCCTGCACGCGGCGCTCGGCGAGCCCGTCCTGCCGATGGCGTACTGGGCGGCGACGATCGTCGGCATGCTGTTGTGGCCGCTGGTATTCCTGCTCCTCGACGGCCTGCGCCTCGGCGCATGGCGTCGACGCTGAGGGCCGGACGATGGCCCTGGTACGACCCCGCTCGCGTCGCCTCAAGAATGCAGGCGCCGAAGCCGCGCAGTTCCGCGCACGCGCATTCGTGGCGATGCTGTTCATCGCGGCTGCGCTGCTGGGCCTGGGCGGCTGGTATTTCCGCCTGCAGGTGCTGCAGCACGACGACTTCGTGACGCGCTCGGAAGCCAACCGCATCAAGCTGCAACCGATCGTGCCGGGTCGCGGCCTGATCTACGACCGCAAGGGCCGCATCCTCGCCGACAACGTGCCCGCGTGGCGGCTGGACGTCACCCCGAGCGAGGCAGGCGATCCCGCGAAGTGGCTGCCGGGCCTGTCGCAGCGCGTGGCATTCGCGCCGGAAGACCTCGAGCATTTCGAGCAGGCGCGCCACGCGTCGCGCGGCTTCAAGCCGATCACGCTGAAGATGCGCGTCAGCGACGAAGAAGCCGCGCGTTTCGCGGTCGATCGCTGGCGCTATCCGGGCATCGAGCTGGTGTCGTACCTCAACCGCCGTTATCCGTATGGCGAACTCACGGCGCACGTCATCGGCTACGTCGGCCGCGTCGACGTGGCGGACGCCAAGAACCTCGGCCCCGGATTCGATGCGCTGACACACATCGGCAAGACCGGACTCGAGCGCTCGTACGAGGAACTGCTGCGCGGCAGGATCGGTTACGAGAAGGTCGAGACGAACGTCGAGGGGCGCCCGCTGCGCACGGTCGGCCGCGTGCCCGCGCAGCCCGGCACCGACCTGCGGCTGTCGATCGACATCGACCTGCAGCAGGCGATGGTCACTGCGTTCGGCGACATGGACGGCGCGGCGGTTGCGGTCGATCCGCGCACCGGCGACGTACTGGCGATGGTGTCGCTGCCGTCGTACGACGCCAACCTGTTCGTCAACGGAATTTCGCACACGGCCTACAAGGCGTTGACCACCAATCCGTCGCGACCGCTGTTCAACCGGCCCCTGCTCGGCGGCGGCCCGCCGGGTTCGACGATCAAGCCGTTGTTCGGCCTCGCCGGGCTCGACAGCGGGCTGCGCACGCCGTCGACAGCGGTGTTTTCGACCGGCGAGTTCCACATCCCCGGACAGCGCCGCGGCTATCGTGACGCACACGGCGGCGCGGGCTGGACCGACCTGAAGAAATCCATCGCGCAGTCGGTCAACTTCTACTACTACAAGCTCGCCTACGACATGGGCGTCGAGAAGTTCGACCTGTACATGCAGAAGTTCGGCTTCGGGCAGAAGTCGGGCATCGACATGCTGGGCGAGAGCATCGGCATCGTGCCGTCGCCGGAATGGAAGGCCAAGCGCAGCAAGGAGCCGTGGTACGCGGGCGAAACGGTGATCGCCGGCATCGGCCAGGGTTACTGGGTGGCGACGGTGCTGCAGCTGGTGCGTGGCACCGCCGCGATCGCCAACGGCGGCGCGCTCAATCCACTGCACGTGGTGATGGCCACGCGCGAGGGCTACAACAGCAGCTGGCGCGCCACGCCGCATCCGCCCGGCGCGCGCATCACCACCAGCGAAGAACACCTGCGCGCGGTGCAGGAAGGCATGATCGCGACCGTGCACGGCGGCGGCACCGCGGCCAACATCGCGCGCGGCGCGCAGTTCCTGATGGCGGGCAAGACCGGCACCGCGCAGAAGGTCGGGCGACAGGCCGGGCGCAACGTCGATCCGCATGCGCTGCCGTACAACCTGCGCCACCAGGCGCTGTTCATTGCCTACGCGCCGGCGGACAACCCGCAGATCGCGATCGCCGTGTCGGTCGAACATGGCGGCTTCGGTGCGTCGTCGGCGGCGCCGATCGCGCGCAAGGTGTTCGATGCATGGCTGCTCGGCAAGATGCCGGCGCCGGACCCCGACGTGAAGCGTTCCCCGCAGGGTGGCGCGCCGCTCGACTACGTGCCGCTCACCGAGGTCGCGCCGACGGTCGCCAAACCCGCCGCCGCACCGGCGACGCCGGGGGCCGTGCCGCAGGTCGATGACGAAGAGCCCGCGCCGGCCTCGCCCGATCCGCTGCCGGCGACGCC
>NZ_VTRV01000232.1 GCF_008274655.1 Cognatilysobacter lacus
CGCAGCGCGGTCCGCTTCCCCGTTCGCGCGACGCCGCCGAACACCACGCAGCGCCATCGCCGCACCCCGACGCCGTGCGCGCCGCGCAGGCAAGGCTTGCGCACCTCGGCTATACCGGTACGGACGGCAAGCTCGTGCAGGCCGATGGTGTTGTCGGCCCGAATTCGCGACACGCGACCGAGCAGTTCCAGCGCGATCGCGGGCTGGCAGTGACGGGACGGTTCGACGAGCCCACCCATCTGCGGCTCGCGGCGGAAGACCGCACGATGGCGAGCAGTACGCATCCCGCTAACGCGCTGTATCGCCAGTCGCTCGGCGCCGTGCAGGAGCTGGACCGACGACTGGGAATCCCCGGTGGACCACACACGACGGCGCTTGCCGGCGTTGCCGCAGCGGAGGCCGCCCGTGCCGGGCTAACGCACGTCGATCGCGTGGAAATCGGCGCGGATCGTGCGCATGTGCAGGCGGT
Organism: Cognatilysobacter lacus; assembly: GCF_008274655.1. Lineage (GTDB taxonomy): Bacteria > Pseudomonadota > Gammaproteobacteria > Xanthomonadales > Xanthomonadaceae > Cognatilysobacter > Cognatilysobacter lacus. Next base: position 470 of record NZ_VTRV01000232.1, read on the forward strand.
GCAATTCAGTCAGGGGGTCGACAACGGATCGACCAACCGCATTTCTGCCGCGATCGTCGTTGCCAGTGCGGTCACGCAGTCGCTCGAGACGAGCAGCAGCCAGGCTGCGCACGCGATCGAGTCAAGAGCGCTCGTCGCCCAGCAACTTGCGCGGGAGCACGCGCCGGCACGCAGCCCGGTGCTCTAGCGGTTGGGCCCGGCCGCGATCGCAATGCGAACACCGTCGGCATATCCCGTGTTATCCCGTGCTAGCCGCTTGAATGGCTTGACGCGGATCGTGGGCCCGGCGGTGCGTCCTAGTGACGTCGACGCCAATGCACGCGGCACCACGATTCGCCAGACCCGACCTATTGCCTGCAACGCGGCTCGACTGCAATCTAGGATCCACCGCGCCCGTCACCCTCGGGCGCCCAAGCAAGGATGCTGAAGATGCTCCGTCGTGTCGCGCTGTGCCTGTCGCTTCTCACCATCTCCGCCTGCAACGGCGCCGAGCAGGGCGGCGCGGCGTCGCGCGCCGCGAAGTCGTCCGCCGCCAACGCGGGCGCGCCGCACCAGCCGCAACCCGCACACGAAGCGAAGCCGGCCGGCGATACGTACGCCAACATGCCGTACGCGAAGGCGCGAGGCGCGCTGCTCGCGGCGGGATGGCTGCCGTTGCGCACGCCGGAATGCCGCACGAACGTCGGCGGCGATGCGCCCGTATGCAACGCGCTGCCGGAAACCGACAGCTGCAGCGGCGACGGTCATTGCCTGATGCGGTTCGCGAAACCCGGAGGCGCGCAACGCCTGACGCTGCATGCATTCGGCGATGCCTCGAAGTGGAACGGGCCCGACGCGGACTTCATGGTCCTGTCTTCGGAAACCAGGGCATTGCCAAGCGCGGCGCCGGCTGCATGCCCGGGCAAGGATTTCAAGGCATTCCTGCACGCCTACGCCACGAGCGCTAGCGTGCGCAGCGCGTTTACCGCGCCCGTTGTGAAGGCGGCGGAGCTGCACTCGGACGAGCAGGGCGATCGCGTGGAGCCGGTGGCCTACGCGTCATCGGACTACAACGGTTTCAACCTCGCCTACGACGGCCGCGCGTTCCATCACATCGACGCGGAAGGACATACCGATAGCGCGCCGCTTCCGGTCCAGACCACCGACGCCGCGGACGGCGGCACCACGGTGCGTTACGCGTACGGATCGTCGGAAGGCCGCGCCTATCGCTTCGAACGCAGCGGCGATTGCTGGCGTCTCGTGGAGCAGCTGCCCCCCGCCCTCGATTGACGCTACCCCTCGACAACGCCAGCAAGGAGCCCAGCATGTCGCGATACACCATCACCGAGAGCGTCGGCAGCCACGTCGAATCGGTCCAGCGTTACGAAGACCTCGAGAAGCATCACCCGAGCTCCGGGCAGGAACCCGGACGCGACTACGCCACCGTCGATGGGCGCCTCGAGGAGGTGCGCCATGTCGGTGGGCACACGTACGTCAAGAAGGACATGATCTTCGCGGTCGACCACGGCGGCCCAACGAATATTCCCGCGCCCGCGAATGGTTTCGTGCACTACCTGCACGATCCGACCAACGCCGTGCGCATCTACGACCGCCCGTTCGGCGAGCCCGGCGCGGTGATGCTGGCGCAGGTGCTGCACATGCGCCCGGGAACGTCGCCCGCCGAAGGCAGCCGCGTCGAGTACGGCGCACCGCTCGGGCGCATGGGCGACACCGGGACCCCGGGCTCGATCCATGCGCACATCGAGATGGAGCCTGGCGCCTTCCGCCGTTACATCGCCGACATCGAGCGCGGTGCGATTACGCCCGATCGCCATCCCTCGGGCCCGAATCCGGCACCGTTGCCCGGCGGCGACGCGATGGTCGACGGCGTGCTGCGCGCGGGCGAGCACGGTACGCAGGTGCGTTCTCTGCAGCAGCGACTGAATGCTCTGGGCGTGCATGACGCACACGGCCGCGCGATTCCCGTCGACGGCGACTTCGGGGCGCGCACGGACGAGGCGCTGCGCAACTTCCAGCGCGCCCAGGGCCTCGGCGTCGACGGCGTTGCCGGGCGCGACACGTTCGCCGCG
>NZ_VTRV01000233.1 GCF_008274655.1 Cognatilysobacter lacus
CGGGCGACGCTCGCCGTCGCGCGGGGCACCGCTTGCACCGCGACCGCCGCTGCGCGGCTTGATGCCGCGTCGCGCGTCGTCCTCGGCCTTCTGCTCGCGCGCCTCGCGGAAGATCGAGCTCACGCTCTCCTCTTCCTCGCCCGCCACCTTCTCGCGCACCGGGCGCGGCAGCGCGACCAGCATGTCCGAGGTGACCTGTTCGGTCGGCAGCTTCTGCTCGATGTAGGCCTCGATATCCGGCAGGCTCATCGCATAGCGCTCGCAGGCGAAGCTGATCGCATCACCCTCGGCGCCCAGGCGCGCGGTACGGCCGATGCGGTGGACATAGTCCTCCGCGTCGAACGGCAGGTCGTAGTTGTAGACGTGCGACACGCCGTCGATGTGCAGCCCTCGCGCGGCCACGTCCGTCGCCACCAGGATCTCGAGCTGGCCGGCCTGGAACTTCTTCAGCAGCGACTCGCGCTTCTTCTGCGGCACGTCGCCCGACAGCACGCCGACGCGGTAGCCCGCGCGCTCGAGCGCCCTGGCGACGCGCTCGACGAACGCCTTGGTGTTGACGAACACCATCGTGCGCGCGCCTTCGCTGCGCGACAGCAGCGCGATCAGCAGCGGGATCTTTTCCTCGTCAGCCGGGTAGTACACCTTCTGGCGCACCTTGGCCGCGGTGATGAACTCGCTTTCGACAACGATCTTCTCGGGCTCGTTCATGTGCTCGTAGGCGAGCTCGAGTACGCGGTGGCTGAGCGTCGCCGAGAACAGCAGCGTCTGCCGCGTGGTGCGCTCGGGCATGCGGCGCAGCAGGAAGCGGATGTCCTTGATGAAGCCGAGGTCGAACATGCGGTCGGCTTCGTCGAGCACGCAGATCTCGCAGGCGTGCAGCGAGACCACCTTGTGCTGCTTGACGTAGTCGATCAGGCGACCCGGGGTCGCGATGATCACGTCGGCGCCCGACTGCAGGATCTGGCGCTGCTTGTCGTAGTCGACGCCGCCGTAGACGAGCGCGAACTTGATGCCGAGGTCGGACCCGAACTTCACCGCGTCCTTGTGGATCTGGATCGCGAGCTCGCGGGTCGGGGCGAGGATCAGCGCGCGCGGGTCCTCCGCCTTGCGGTCGGCGAGCGCGGGCTTTTTCAGCAGGCGGTCGAGCACGGTCACCAGGAACGCGAGCGTCTTGCCGGTGCCGGTCTGCGCCTGGCCGGCGACGTCGCGGCCGGTCAGCGTGAGCGGAAGGGTCAGGGCCTGGATCGGCGTGCAGCGCGTGAAGCCGGCGGCTTCAAGCCCGGCGAGCAACGTCGGGTGCAGGTCGAACGAGGTGAAGGAGATATCGGTAAGGGGCTTGTCGCTCATCAGGTTCCGGCGCGCCGCTGGGCGCTTGCGAGGGTCGGCGGCCGGGCATGAAGCCGGGCCGGCAAGGGGCGTCCGGGCGCGCAGTCGATGCGGGCGGGGCACACGCGGATGGAGCGTTCGCGGGCGCGGATCGGACGGCCGTGCGGGGCTTGCGCCACCGCGGAGAGGCCCCCAAGTGTAGCGCATGCCTGCACGCGGTCCGTGCGAGGATGTCCGCCGCATCGGTTCCCGAGGAGACCTGTTCAGTGAGCGAGAAGATCAAGCATGTCGGCGACGCCGACTTCGACCGCGAGGTGCTGCAGTCGTCCGAGCCCGTGCTCGTCGACTTCTGGGCCGAGTGGTGCGGCCCCTGCAAGATGATCGCGCCTGCGCTCGAGGAGCTGGCCGGCACGTACGAGGGTCGCGCGAAGATCGTCAAGGTCAATGTCGACCACAACCGCGCCAGTGCCATGAAGTACCACGTGCGCTCGATCCCGATGCTGCTGCTGTTCAAGGGCGGCCAGATCCACTCGCAGCAGATCGGCGCGGTGGGCAAGGCTCAGCTGGCGCAACTGATCGACAAGGCGCTCTGAGCGCCACGGGCGTGAGCCCGCGATAAACCGACGGACGTCGATCCGTGCAGGGCGCGCCTCCGTCCTGCACGATGTCCTCGGGCTGAGGCGAGCCGAACCCGCGGCACTGCCGCTTGGCTCGCCCCAGCCACGCCCCGCCGCCCGGGCGCTTGCACGGCCCGTTGCGGCGGTGCTAGTTTGCCGCTGGCCCGGCGCGCTCGCGCCCGCCGCACCCCTCTTTTGATCCCGACATCGCCCGCGCAACCGTGGGCGCTCGCCGCTTAGCGAGGAATTCCGCTTGTCCGACCAGATCCCCGACGCCGGCGAAGTCGCCGAAAAGCGCGTGCGCAAGACGCGCGTTTCCAAGGCCGATCCGACCGCCGTCACCGCCGCTGAAACGGCACCCCGCAACGAACCCGCGCCGAGCCCATCGACGGAGGTCCCTGCACGTACTGAAACCGCCCCGCGCGCCGACCAGGCGCAGACGAGCGAATCCGCACCCCGCAGCGAGCAGCCGCCGCGCCATGAGCGGCCGCATAACCCCGAGGCAGCGCCGGCTTCCGGCGCGCCGCAGCCTTCCAGCGCGGGCGAGT
>NZ_VTRV01000234.1 GCF_008274655.1 Cognatilysobacter lacus
CGCGCTCATCATCGTCGCCCTTGCCGGGCTCGCCCTCGCTTTCGTCGGCGTCGCCCTTTGGCGGCTGTCGTCCCGCGCACCGGCGCCGCACCTGCAGGCCGAGTGCGACCGGCTCGCCGCCGCGCTCGCGCAGGCCCAGGAGCGATCACGCGGCGACGCCGAGGCACAGGGCCGCCTGCATGCGGCGCTAGAGGGCGCGCGCCAGGCCGCGCAGGAGCTAGAAACGCTGCGCGCCGCCGCCGATTCGTTGCGCGATGCGCTGTCGCTGGAAAAGGGCGCGCATGCGACGGCTGCGCGGGAACTGGCCGAGCGCAAGTCCGAAGTGGCGGCGTTGCGCGAGGCGCAGGCCACGCTGCAGGCCGACGCCACGCGCATCGGCAACGACCTGGCGCAGGCACAGGCCAACCTGCAGCACGCGCGCAAGGCCGAGGGCGAGATGCGCGCCTTCATCGAGGACGCGCAGGCCAAACTGTCCGCGAGCTTCGCGCAGATGGCCGGCAAGGTGTTCGAAGAGCGCGGGCAGCAGTTCGAGAAGAACGTGCGCACGGCGACCGGGCAGTCGAAGGCCGACATCGAAACGCTGCTCAAGCCGTTCGCCGAGCAGATCCACCAGTTCCGCCAGCGGGTGGACACGGTCTACTCCGACGAGGCGCTGGAGCGCGCGAAGCTCGCCGGTGCGGTCGAAAAGCTGCACAGCCTCAACGAGAACATGGCGGCCAAGGCCGATGCCCTCACGCGAGCGCTTCGCGGCAACGCCAAGGTGCGCGGCGACTGGGGCGAGCTGATGCTGGAAAACGTGCTGCGCGCGTCCGGCCTCGAAGCCGGCGTGCACTACGAGCGCCAGCAGAGCAGCAATGACGACGAAGGCCGGCTGTTGCGCCCCGACGTGGTGGTGCGTTTGCCGGACGAACGTCGCGTCGTGATCGACAGCAAGGTCAACCTGATCGCGTGGCAGGACGCGATGAATGCCGATGCACCCGAGGCGCAGCACGACGCCATGCGGCGCCATGCGGTCGCGCTTCGCCAGCACGTCAAGGATCTCGCCGAGCGCAACTACCCGAAGGCTGTCGGCGAAACCGCCCTCGATACCACGGTGCTGTTCGTGCCGATCGAGGGCGCGCTGTCGGCCGCGCTGGGCGCTGACGACGCCCTGCAGGCGTTCGCGTTTGAACGGCACGTGGTATTCGCGTCGCCCAATACGCTGATGGCGGTGCTGCGCGTCGTCGACCGCCTGTGGGCGCGCGACAAGCTGCAGAAGCAGGCGCAGAAGATCGGCGAGGCCGGTGGTCTGCTGCTGGATGCGTTGAGCGGCTTCCTGGCGGACTTCGACCGCGTTGGTGCGGGCCTGCAGAAGGCCGCCGACACCTTCCGCGATGCACGCAACCGGCTTACCGAGTCGCCGCAGGCGGTGTTGCCGCGCGCACGCCGGCTGGCCGAACTCGGCGCGCGCGGCAAGAAGGCGCTGCACGGCGACCTGCAGCCGGACGACGAGACACTGCTACTGGAAATTCCCGACGCGTCGGACGACTAGCACTGCATCCGAACGCAGCGGGCAACAGGCTCGATCGCGCGGTCAGCGCCCGCCGGGAATCGGCATCGCGCCGACCGGCACCATGTTCGGATCGTCTTTGAGGTAGGCCGGCACCTCGTCGGCGCGGTCGCCGTCGATCTGGTACGCGCGCCGTTGCATCCAGGCGTCGCGCACCAGGCTGTAATCGTCCTCGGCGCCTTCGCGCAGTGCGTCGGTGGACATCAGCTGCATGCGCACGTCGACGAGCTGCAGGCCCTGCAGCGGCACCCGGATGCGGTCGGCCTCGATGCCGCGCATCAGCGACAGCGGCGAGTCGCCGGCCATGCCGACCACGTCGCGCAGCGTGCGGGGGCCGAACAAAGGCAGCTCGACGTAGCGCGAGCGCTTCCAGCCCCAGACCCCGAGCGTCTGCCCGAAATCCTCGTTGCGGTTCTGCAGCTTGGCGTCGGTGGCGGGATCGAAAATGCCGCCGATGCCGAGCGTCGAATTCATCACGAAACGGCCGAGCGAGTGCGCGGCCTGCTTCGGGCGACCCTGCAACAGCGCATTGACCGCCGACGCGGGCTGGCCGAGGTTGCTGAAGAAATTGCTGACGCCGCTGCGGACCGGGCGCGGTACCACCTTCACGTAAGCCTTGGCGAGCGGCTTGGCGACGTGTCGGTCCACCGCGTTGTTGAAGCGGTGCATGCGGCGGTTGTAGGGCTCCCACGGGTCGTACACCGCGAGAGGCGCGGCAGCGGGCTGGCCCTTCGCCGCTTCGGCGCCGTAGAGCTCGTTGAAATCGGATTCGGCGGGCGTCGAGGCAGCCGTCGACGCGTCGGTAACCGGCGGCGTGGCCTCGCCGGTCCCGGTCGCCTGCTGCGGTTCGGCGGCCGCTGGCGCATCGGCGGG
>NZ_VTRV01000235.1 GCF_008274655.1 Cognatilysobacter lacus
CTGCATTACCTGCTGGGCTGGGACGAGGTCGGCAACCTGACTTCGCTCGGCGACACCGCGAGCAACCCGAATATCTCGGTGCCACTGCGCGGCTACACGTACGACGGACTCAACCGCCTCACCGCGGCGAATGATCCGAGCAATGTGCTGCTCCAGGGCTACAGCTACGACGCCACCGGCAATCGTCTGTCCGACACCAAGGTCACCGGCACCGGCACGACGGCGTACACCTACCCGGCGACGAGTCATCAGCTGACCAAGGTCGGCACCGTCGCCCGCACCTACGACGCGATGGGCAACATGCTGACCGGCACGGTGAACGGCGTCGCCAAGACGTTCACCTATGACGTTACCGGCCGCATGAACGTGGCGAAGAACGGCTCGACCGTGCAAATGAACTACGCCTACAACGGCAAGGGCGAGCAGGTGCGTCGTTATCCGACGACCACGTCCACTGCACAGACGTATGAGGTGTACGACGAGGCCGGGCATTGGATAGGGGAGTACGACTCGACCGGTGCGCGCAAGCAGGAGTTCATCTGGCTGGGCGATCTGCCAATGGGTGTTTATGCGCTGAGTGCGGGCTCGACGACGGCGTATCAGGTGTACCAAGTGCAGCCCGATCACCTGGGCACGCCGCGTGCGGTGATCGACGCGACGCGTCAGAAGGCGGTGTGGTCGTGGCCGCTGCAGAACGAGCCGTTCGGAAAGAGCAATCCGGTGCAGGACCCGGACGCGGATGGCAAGACGTTCGTGCTGGATATGCGGTTCCCGGGGCAGCGGTATGACAGTGGGAGTGGGCTGAACTACAATTACTACCGAGATGGATACGACGCGGGAACTGCGCGGTACTCGCAGCCTGACCCAATTGGGCTGGAAGGTGGTGCGTCGATTTACGCGTATGTTGGAAATCATCCAATTCGGAGTACTGACCCGTTAGGGCTTTCTGAGTTGCTCTCCCTAGACGCGAAGGGATCACTGATCAATGTTCCTCGTGGTGAATTCGAGCGGTATATGAGCCCGCGTCCGCTATCCGCTGCAGTGGAAAAAGATCTGGACAGGGGTTGCATAGGTCTCGCGAGCGCTTATCAAGGCGCGGGCCAGCAGTTTCCAGAAGACGCGCCTGGTACGGATTGCTACAAGGACGAAGCAAAGGCAATTCAGCGCGCTGTACAGTGCATCGGACGGTCGTTTATTTTCGGGAAGCAAGGGCACTGGCAAGGCGCTGAGCCGATGCCGGATTCGAGGGGAAAGGTGCCGAATTCGTCAATCTCGAGCGCAGGCGGGCATTACAACTACGTCACGTATTTCCGCAATACCAGAAATTATGCGTGGATGAATCATTCCGCTCAGGCGCCCGGTCAGCGGGGCTACGTGTACAGTGCCCCTCCCAGTGATCCGGCATACCCGGAGACAATTTGGTGCACCACATGCACAAAATGATGTTTGCGCCATTCGTGCTGTTAGTTCTGCTCGTGACAGGAGCGGCTAGCGCTCGGTCGCCGGGGCAATCCGAGGGTCTCAGTGTTGCGCGTGCGCATTCTCGGTACGGAGCGTGTACTTCTCGAAAGCAGAGGCTTCAGGTCGCCATCGACGTAATGAATGCTGGACTAATTCAAAAATGGTCCCCAGTTAAAACCGTCGACCTCGTTTTCGGTAGTAAGTTTGATGTACAGCGAAAGCAGCTGAGACCGGGCGGTAGCACGTGGGGTGTCATCGATTTCGAAGAGCAACCCGTTTCTCGAAACGACGCTGAGGCATCGGAAAGAGTGGGTTGGTACCTGGCCGTTAAATACGACTCGGGCGGGATAGTTCTCGACTATTACCTGAGCAACTCCCATAAATAGAGCGCAACCCGCGTAAGGCGGGTTAACCGCCCTACATATCGGGTAGGGCGGGTCTCGACCCGCCGTTGGTGGGCGTGCGGGGCAATGTCTAGAAAAGGGGTCAGGTTCCATTTCCTGACCCCTGGGCAATTGGCAAATGGGGTCAACCCGCGTAAGGCGGGTTAAAACCCGCCCTACATATCGGGTAGGGTCAGGTTCCATTTCCTGACGCTCGCGGCCGCCCGGCTTGTCGAATCGCCATCGAGCGCCCCACTAGGGTTTCGATTTCCGACTTGAAGCGTTGACTCCCCACGCTTTCTGCTGCCGCGTGTGTGACGTCAACGCTTCGAGTTCTTCAGTGGTCAGCCCCGAAGCGATCAACGCGCGATACGCCGCGAATCGTTGCTCGGCCGTCGTACCCAACGCCCGCCATGCGGCATGCGGACGCACGCGCGGTTCGTCGAAAAATGGGGTCAGGTTCAATTTCGGCTGGTTCTTATGAAGGTCGGCCGGACGGACGCGAAGCTTCGGGTCCCGCC
>NZ_VTRV01000236.1 GCF_008274655.1 Cognatilysobacter lacus
CGCCGGGCGCGTGACCTGCGGGCTGCGCGACGTGCGCGGTCGTCGCACGCAACGGAAAGTTGACCGCGTGCGTCGGCGGCGCAGCCACGGTGGTCGGCGCCGAGGGGACGACAGGTGCCGCAGTAGTTGTGGCAGCCGCTTGCGGTGTTGCAGCGATGGGCGCGGCACCGGCCCGCGGCGCAACTCGGGGTTGCGCGTCAGCGGATGTCGCAAGTGACGCCGACGCGGGCGCGGCCGTCGTGGCTGCCGGTACAGGCGCGGCCGCAAACACCGCATCGTCCATGGCCGGGCCCACGCTGCTCACCGCAGGCGCTTGATGCGCTCGGACGGGCTCACCACGTCGGTGAGCCGCACGCCGAAGCGGTCGTTGACCACCACGACTTCGCCCTGCGCGATCAACGTGCCATTGACGTAGACATCGAGCGGGTCGCCGGCGGCGCGTTCGAGTTCCACCACCGAGCCCTGGTTGAGCTGCAGCAGGTTGCGGATCGGGATGCGCGTGCGGCCGACTTCCAGCGACAGGGTGACCGACACGTCCAGGATCACGTCCAGGTTCAGGTCGGCGCCATTGCCCGTCCCTTCGGCGGTGAGGGTCTCGAATGCGGCGGGCGCCGCGGCATCGGAAGCGTTCATGACATCTCGCTCAGTGAACCAAGGGGAATCAGCGAACGCGGCGCATTGACATGCGTGATCTTGATCGCGTTCTTGCCGTTGTGCGTGCCGAACTCACCGCCGAACAGCGGCGTGCTCTCGACTTCGATCGTGACCTGCTTCGGCAGTTCGATCGGAATGATGTCGCCCACCTTCAGCTTGCTCAGCGCGCGCAGGCTGATCTGGCGCCGCGCAATGGAACTGCTGATCTCCACGTCGGCGTCCTGCAGCTGGGCGCGCATCGCATGCGTCCAGTTCTCGTCCTTCTCGATACGGTCGCTCTGCACGCCGGCGTCGAGTAGTTCGCGGATCGGCTCGAGCATTGAATAAGGCAGGGCTACATGCAGTTCGCCGCCGCCGCCTTCTAGCTCGACATGGAAACGGCTGACGACGATGTATTCGCGTGGCGAGATCACGTTCGCGAAGTGGGGATTCACCTCGGAATTGACGTATTCGAATTCGACCGGCATCACCGGTGCCCAGGCCTCGGTGAGGTCGGTGAACGTCTGCTTGAGCAGCAGCTGGATCACCCGCATTTCAGTGGGCGTGAACTCGCGGCCTTCTATGCGCGTGTGGAACTTGCCCGCGCCACCAAAGAAGTTGTCGACCGTGGTGAACACCAGCCGGGGTTCGAACACGATGATCGCGGTGCCGCGCAGCGGCTTCATCTTCACCAGGTTGAGGTTGTTTGGCACCTGCAGCGAGTGCATGTATTCGCCGAACCGGATCACGTCGATGCCGCGCACGGAAAGATCGGCGGAACGCCGCAGCAGGTTGAACAGGCCAATCCGCCACGTGCGTGCGAAGCGCTCGTTGATCATCTCGAGCGTGGGCAGGCGGCCTCGAACGATGCGGTCCTGGCTCGCGAAGTCGTAATTGCGCGCCTCACCGGGCGCGGCCGGCGGTTCGACCTCGATCGCCCCGGCATCCACGCCGTGGAGGAGGGCATCGATCTCGTCCTGTGAAAGCAGGTCGGCGCTCATCGGAATCCCTTACTGGGTGACCAGACTGGTGAAGATCACGGCCTCGACCTTGTCGGGCGCGCCCTCGTGCTTGAGGACGGACTTCACTTCGGCGAGCGCGCGGTCCTGCAAACGCTCCTTGCCGCTGCGCTGGATCAGCTGCGCGCTGGTCTGTTGGCCGAACAGCAGCAGCAGGCGGTTACGGATGGCGGGCGCCTGTTCCTGCAGCGCCTTCAACGTTTCCGGGTCGCGGGTGGCGAGCTGCACGTCTGCCTGCAGGTAGCGCACCCCGTCGGTGTCGGCGAGGTTGACCACGAAGGCCGGGTCCATCGCGAAGTACTGGGTGGGCAGCTTGGGCGCGACTTCGTGGCGGGTGGCCCCGGCGGTGAACCACCACGCGCCCGTGCCGCCGGCAGCGAGCAACAGAACGACGCCCAGGACCAGCACGAGCTTCTTGCGGCTCTTCTTCGGCGGTTCCCCGACGGCGTCGGGTGCGGTGGCGATGGCGGGCTTGGCTGACACGTGGCGTCGGCTCCTGGGGCTCGCCTGCCTAGTGCAAGGGGCGTGCCGCCTTATGGCCCCGCTGCGCGCGCCGGCCTTTTGACGTCGTGCTGAACAGGGCGCGCCGGTGGATCGTCGCGCGCGCAAGCAGGCTCAGGCGCGGCCTGCGGGTCAGGGGTGGGCTACGGCGATCCGCGGCCCGAGGTGGGCC
>NZ_VTRV01000237.1 GCF_008274655.1 Cognatilysobacter lacus
CGCGCCGGGCGGCCATGCCTGCGGCCAGGCGACCATCACACGGATCGCGTGGGTGAGGAACAGGCTGCGGCGCGCGGCGCGGTCGTGCGCGAGCTGCAGCCGGGCTCGATCGCCGTCGACGAGGTCGCCCGCCGCATCACGCGAGACGTAGGGCACCGCGATGGGCGCATCCAGGTCGAAGTCCGGCGTCAGGCGTTTCACCAGCGCCGGCAGGCGCGGGTCGTGGGGGGCGAGCGTGGTGAGCGCATGCAGCAGGAACAGGCAGTCTTCGACGCCATGGCGCGTGCAGCGGTCGACGTACAGCTCGCCGACGATGCGGTCGGCGAGGAACGCGCGCAGATCCGCGAGGCCGGCCGCATCGGGGCGCGTTTCCTCCAGGAACGCGCCGTCGGGCACGCAGTCGCGGAAGCCCGTCCAGCCGTACGCGTTCGACCACTGGAAGGCGGCCGGCGTGCGCAGCGCCTCGACCAGCGGATCGCCGCTCGAGCGCCAGGCGCTGTCGGGCAGGCAGGCGAACAGGGTCGTCATCGCGCGCGCCTGCGTCGACCACGTCGGGTCGGGCCAGTAGGGGAGGCCGTAGCTGTTGGGCGAGTCGGTGGGATCGCTGCTCGTGCTGCGCGGCCAGATGCGTTCCCAGAGTTGCGCCGCATCGGACGGGCGCTGCCAGCCGAACAGGTCCCACGTGCCGGCCTGGTTCATCAGCATGGGGTGCGCGCCGTCGGGCAGCGTCGCGAACTCCGGCATGCGCATCAGCGCCAGCAGGCGGTCGCGGTCGAGCGTCCGCCACGACGCAGGCAGCGGCTTCACGAACGACTCGTGCGCCACGTAGGCCGCATGGGCCTCGGCCACGATCGCGGCCACCTCGGCCGGCGACAGCGCGTTCGGCGCGGCGGGCGTGCTGGCGGTGAGCCGCGCCAGTGGTTGTGCTGCCATCACGGGCAGGGCGACTGCGAGCAGCAGCAAGGCACAGGCACGCACGACCGGACGGAAGAGTTTCTCTCGCATGGGCCTCCCCGGCCGCGGCGTCGCGCCAGTATCGCCCACGGCCGCTTGCGGAACTCCCCCTGACCTCGGGCACATCCATCGTTCATGCGCGACGCCTACGATGCGCGCCATGCGTCGCCTCCTGCTCCTGCTGCTCCCCGCCCTTCTGTTCGCGCCGCAGGCCAATGCGCGCACCGTGTACCGGTGCCTGCGCGACGGCACGGTCAGCCTGTCCACCGCGCCCGAGCCCGGCTCGCGTTGCGAGAAGAAGACGTTCCAGGACGATCCCGGCAAGGCACCGAACCTGTGGGGTGCGCTCGGCGTGGTCAAGGGCAACCTCTACGAGCGCCAGCAGGACGGAAAGACTGTCTACGGCACGCGCAAGTTGCCGGGTGCCACGAAGCTGATGTCCTTCACCGTGGAGACGCCGCCCGGCGAACCCGCGCATGCGGGCCTCGGTCACGTCGGCAAGCCGCGACTGGACCAGTTCGCCCGGCAGTTCCGCGCGGCGTCGAAGAAGACCGGCGTCGACGATGCATACCTGCGCGCGATCGCGCATGCCGAGAGCGGCTTCGATGCCACCGCGATTTCGCCGAAGGGCGCCGTGGGCGTCATGCAGCTCATGCCGGCGACGGCGCGGGACTACGGCGTGATCGACCCGACGTCGCCGGAACAATCGATCGATGGCGGCGCTCGCATGATCCGCCGCCTCGCGACCCGCTACAGCGGCAACCTGCGACTGGTTGCCGCGGCGTACAACGCCGGCGCCGGCGTGGTGACGCGCTATGGCGGTGTACCGCCCTATCGCGAGACGCAGGAGTACATCGCGAAGGTCGAAGCGCTGTATGCGCGCTATCGGGCGGCGATGGGCATGGTGCCCAAATCGCTCGAAGGCCACGAGCAGCTGCGCGCGGCACAGTAACTCCGTCGCCGTGCGCGGCGTCCGCATACTGGCCGCATGCCCGAACCATTCGAACGCCTGCGCGCGCTGCTCGAGGCCCTGCCGCTGCAGGCGTGGCTCGCCTTGGCCGCGGTGCTCGTGGTGCAACGGTTCGCTCGCCGTCTCGGGCTGTGGGCGTATGCGGCGTTCGCCCTGCCGGGCACGATCGCGCACGAACTCGCCCACTACGTCATCGCATCGATCCTCGCTGCGCAGCCGCACCTGCCTCGGCTCTGGCCCGAACGCCGCGAGGGGCGCTGGGAACTTGGCTCCGTC
>NZ_VTRV01000238.1 GCF_008274655.1 Cognatilysobacter lacus
CGCGCCCTCACGCACGGCGGTGCGGATGCGGGCGAGCGCGGCGGCGGCGGCATCGGCCGTGCCCGGCATCACCAGCAGGAACTCCTCGCCGCCCCAGCGGCCGAGCACGTCGGTCGCGCGCAACTGGGCCAGCCCCAGGCACCCGACATGCCGCAGCACCGCGTCACCGGCCGCGTGGCCGAGACTGTCGTTGACCGCCTTGAAGTGGTCGAGGTCGAGGATCGCCGCGCAGAACGGCGCGATCCCGCGATCGGACAGCGCGATGCTGCGCTCGACCAGCGCCTGCATCGACCGCCGGTTGGGCAGCCCGGTCAGCTCGTCGCTCACTGCCAGGCGCTCGACCTCCTGCAGGGCGCGGCCGAGCGCCTCCCTCTGGTCGCGCAGCTTCTGCCGCAACCCGGACAGGCGCGCCGCGATCACGGCGAGGGCGGGCAGCACGATGAGGATCATCAGCAGGTTGTTGGTGTCGACGCGGAACGGATCGACCGTGCCTTGCACCGATACCCACTGCGGATGGGTGACGCGCAGCGCGATCGCGGCGACCAGGCTCGCCACCGCCAACACGGTCAGCAGGGCGATCTGGCGCCAGCGCAGTGCGAACGCGCCGAAGGCGAAGATCACCATCAGCGGGAACAGCGCCGACGTGCGCATCGGCCCGCAGATCAGGTAACCCCAGTTCACCGCCACCACGCCCATCGCCAGCTGCCACATGCTCAGCGACGGATCGCGGCAGCGCTCGCTCCAGCCGCTGCGCAACCCCGCGTAGCTGATCACCTGCACCAGTGCGATGAAACCGACCCACGCACGCACGGCCGAGGCCTGGATCCAGCCCTCGCCGACGCCGCTGAGCAGCAGCGTCGCGGCGCCCGCGTAGACCAGCGTGGCGATCAGCCATTGCAGCAGGCGCAGCCGGCGTCGCCGCTCGCCGCTGGCGAGCAGGTCGAGCAGGCGTCGCGCTGCCTGCGGGATGGCGCTGGAACGGGCGTCGATCATCGGTCCATGGATGCGGAGTCCTGCATACCGTATCGGCTGGCGGCGGCGGCACTGGACCCGCGGCGCGCCCGCGGCCCACTGGTTCAGCCAGGACGCGCCCGCTGACGCCGCCCCGCCCGGCCCGTACCATCGCCGCTCCGTACCGCTGGCGTCCACCATGCCCGATTTCCTGCAAGCCCTCCTGCTCGGTGTGATCGAGGGCATCACCGAATTCCTGCCGATCTCCAGCACCGGTCACCTGCTGATCGCCGAACGCTGGCTTGGGCATCGCTCCGACCTGTTCAACATCGCGATCCAGGCGGGCGCGATCCTTGCGGTGGTGGCGATCTACCGCGAGCGGATCGTGCAGCTGGTCGCGGCGATGTTCGGTCGCGGCACCGCCGACGTGCACGGCCAGCCGGCGCGCGAGTACGGGCTGAAGCTCGCCCTCGCATTCCTCGTCACCGCAGTGCTGGGGCTGATCGCCAAGAAGCTGGGCTTCGAGCTGCCGGAGACGGTCACGCCCGTGGCCTTGGCGCTGATCATCGGTGCGGTCTGGATGCTGGTGGCCGAATACCTCGCGGCACGACGCGCCGCCGCGATCGGCGAGCGAACGATCATCACCTGGCCGGTCGCGCTGCTGGTCGGCATCGCGCAGGTGGCGGCCGGCGTGTTCCCGGGCACGTCGCGCTCGGCGGCCACGATCTTCGTCGCCCTGCTGGCGGGCACCACGTGGCGCCCCGCGGCGACCGAGTTCGCATTCCTCGTCGGCATTCCGACCATGTTCGCGGCGACCGGCTACGAACTCCTGCACGTGCTGAAGGATGGCGGCGCCGCCGGCGAGGACTGGACCGCGCTCGCGATCGCGTTCGTCGTGTCGATGGTCACCGCGTTCATCGCGGTGAAGTGGCTGCTGCGCTACATCCAGACGCACCGATTCACCGCGTTCGCGGTCTATCGCCTGGTGTTGGGCGTCGCGTTGCTGGCGTTGCTGCCGCAGGGCGGCTGAGTCACGCGGGTTACGCGGGTTACGCGGGCGAATCGAACCCGCGAGCGCGACGGTCGCGCTGCTGACGCTTGCCCGCTGCCGGGTTTCGATGCGATGCCGGCGAGCGCGTGGCGAGTGGGTCGGCTTCGCCTGCCGGGCAGAGGTCGATGCGGCGAATGCAGCGGGCCGGCTCAACGCGCTGGCGGCGACGAAGGACAGTTCAGCCTGATCCTCGCCAACCCGCCCTTCGCCGGTTCGCTCGACTACGAGAGCACGGCCAAGGACC
>NZ_VTRV01000239.1 GCF_008274655.1 Cognatilysobacter lacus
CAGCCGTGAACCTACGAGCCGATGTGGCCGTGAGCTACGAAGCTCGAAGAGCGATTAGCCCGACAACCGCATTGCATCCCGGCGTGGGCGCTAACACCTGAGTTAAGCCGCGCCGCGAAGCGGCGTCGGCTTGAACGAATTGTTAGAGCCCACGCGCCGGGATACTGGCGCGCTGCTCCACGTGGCGAGAGTTTGGCACGAAGAGCGGGACCGCGAGATAGACGGGACGGGGCGCCGAAGGCGCGCCGAACGGCGAGGGCAGTGACGGCGCCCGAACGGATGTGGCCGGCAAGCTGGCGCCGCCGTTCTGATCACTGCGAGAAGCCTGGACGACAGGAGCGGCGCGAGCTTGCAGCCATGAATCCGAAAGCCGATGCAGCCGTGAGCCAGGAAACCCGAGGAGCGATTAGCCCGACGACCACAATGCAACCCGGCGTGGGCGCTAACACCTGAGTTAAGCCGCGCCGCGAAGCGGCGTCGGCTTGGACGAATTGTTAGGCCACTGGACCGGACAACCCGGCTGCAGCCACGAGACGCTTCGGCGCCTTGTTGCGCCAGGCAGCGTGAACCAGATGCTCGACTGCTTCAGGCTTCGCGAGTGAAAGGTTAACCCGTACACCCAAGATCTTCTGGCCCCATGGCAGTGGCTCGACGGCTGCGGGATACTTGGCCACCGCTAGCAAGCGCTCCTGTTCGTCCACGAACACGTGGATGTGTTCCCCATCCGGCGGCAGGGTGACGAAAATCTTTCCTTTGACCCGGAATGAGCCGTAATCGAAATGCGGCGCCTCCGTCACTTCCGGGAGAGCCAAGGCGATCGCACGAACGAACTCCACGTTCATTGCTGCTCCCTACAGTGGCCTAACACCTGAGTTAAGCCGCGCCGCGAAGCGGCGTCGGCTTGGACGAATTGTTAGGCCCCGGCTGTTCCGCGGGACGAGCCCGAAGCCTGTAGCAGCTCATCGGTTGCTCGCCCGAATGATTCGACAGCTGATCCAGTTGATCAGTAAAGCCATCGGCACTGCCGTGGCAAGCAAGTCAAAGCCAGTTCGCCGCGGGTGGCCGGGAAGATGCGCCCAAAGAGGTGTTGTGATCATGGGAGCTATGAGGCATGCGAAGGCGTAAGCGCTGGAAAACACAAAATAGCGCCACGCCCAGCGTGGGGCCGGAGCGGGATGGTCGATCGATTCCGCCGCACTGAGCCCTGCAGCGATATACGCTCGCGCCACGCCGCCGGCCACGCCCGACAGGATGATGTAATAGATGATGTAGGTGGCCACTTATAGGTCTCCGGCAGCTCCGTTAGCGCGTCGGAGACAGCTGGTTGGGTACCTTCGATCCGCGATCTACCTGCATGCGGGGCCTAACACCTGAGTTAAGCCGCGCCTCGAAGCGGCGTCGGCTTGGACGAATTGTTAGGGCGCACTTGCCATGATGGCGAAGGAGCTGGCGAAGAGAAAAGAGATGACCATGGATATTCCGCCGGACACTACGCTGATGCCGGCACCGCGAGGCACGGTGGTGCCGAGAGTGTACGCATAAAGCACAGCGCCCAAGACGAATCCGACAAGTACGCCGAGAACGTTTGGCGCAAAGTAGCCGACTGCGAACACCAGGCACGACTGAAGAACAACTGCGACAAGCGCGGGGCCGAAACCGGTCCGTTCGGCGCCAACGAATCTGGCGCCAAGCATGACGGGCAAGACGAGAATGCCGGCTAATGCGCAAAGCAGAAACAACACGTACATAGACACTCTCCCGTGCGCCCTAACACCTGAGTTAAGCCGCGGCGCGTAGTGGAGGTTTTGCAGTGGCAAGCTCTACCTGCCACTGCAAAGCCGGAACGAAGCGACGTCGGCTTGGACGAATTGTTAGGCCCCGGCCCGGCGAGAACACCGCGACCCGAAGCCCAACGGTTGCGGCGATGCTACGGCAGGTGAGACCGCACGCGCCAGAACGCTTCAACGCAGCTGCCGACCGAAGACGTTCGCGGGATGCTCGGGCGGCGAGAAGCCTTGGCAGATATAGCCGAAGGCGAGGACGAACCGGCAGGCGCCACGAAAAAAGGGCGAAGCTGGACGGGAACTACACGCGGCGGTGCGACCGCAACCTGCGCACGCCGCCGTGAACCAACACCACGGGGCCTAACACCAGAGTTGACCCGCGCCGCGAAGCGGCGTCGGGTTGAACGACTTGTTAGAGCCCACACGCCCGGATAGG
>NZ_VTRV01000024.1 GCF_008274655.1 Cognatilysobacter lacus
CCCTCGCATGCCGGCAGCCCGCCGCTTGGCTGGGCGGCGTTCGCCCGGATGCGGGAGTCGGTCTCGCTGCCGATCTACGCCATCGGCGGCCTCCGGCCCTCCGACCTCGGGGACGCGCGCTCCCACGGCGCGCAGGGCGTGGCGGGCATTCGTGCCTTCTTCGGCGCCTGACGGGGTGGCCCTGTCGACATGAGCTCGTTCGAGTCCACTCCCTACGTCGTCGGCCTGACCGGCGGCATCGCGTCCGGCAAATCCGAGGTGGCGCGACGCTTCCACGCCTTGGGCGCCGCGATCGTCGATGCGGACGTGATCGCACGCGAAGTCGTCGCGCCGGGCAGCGAGGGCCTCGCCGACGTGGTCGCTCATTTCGGCAATGACGTGCTCGCCGCCGACGGGCAGCTCGACCGCGCCGCATTGCGCCGCCTGGTGTTCGAAAACCCGGCGGCGCGCGCGGTGCTGGAGTCGATCGTGCATCCGCGGGTGCGGGCGGCGGTGGAGTCGCAGTGCCGGGCGTCGGACGCACCGTACGTGCTGGCAGCCATCCCGTTGCTCGCCGAAGGCGGCGGGCGGGCGGCGTATCCCTACTTCGACCGCATCCTCGTGGTCGACGTGCCGATCAACGTGCAGCGCGAGCGCCTGGTGCGGCGCGACGGCATCAGCGCTGGACTGGCGGATGGAATGATTGCGGCGCAGGCCTCACGGGAGCAGCGGCTTGCCGTTGCCGACGATGTCATCGTCAATACGGCCGAGCGCGATGCATTGGAGTCTTCCGCAGCGGCGCTCGACGCGCGTTATCGGGCGCTGGCGGCCAGACGATCGGAAATCTGAGCAGCCGTCAGTCGAGGTGGGCGTAGTGGAGGTAGCCGTCCTCCAGCACCTTGCCCCAGAAGAAGACGATCCAACCGGCGATGGCGAGATAGGGGCCGAACGGGATGGGCGTCGCGCGGTCCCGGCCTTTGATCGCAAGCCAGATCGAGCCGACGATCGCGCCGACTAGCGAGGCGATCAGTACCGTCGGCAGGATGCCCCGCAACCCCGTCCACGCGCCGATCGCCGCGAGCAGCTTGAAGTCGCCGTGGCCCATGCCTTCCTTGCCGGTGAGCTGCTTGAACAGCCACCACACCGACCACAGGCTCGCATACCCAACCGCGGCACCCACCAGCGCGGGTTTCGCCGCCATGTAGAGGTGGTCCGACGCGGCGATGAGGCCAAGCCACATCAGTGGCAGGGTCAATACATCGGGCAGCAGCTGGGTGCGCAGGTCGATGCCCGACATCGCCACCAGAAAACCGGTGAACAGCATCGCGCCGAAGCCTTGCCAGCCGAATCCGAAGCGCGCCACGCAGGCGACGAACAGCAACATGGTCAGCAACTCGACCAGCGGGTACTGCGCAGAGATCGGCGCTTTGCAATGCCGGCACTTGCCGCGAAGCGCGAGCCAGCTGAAAAGCGGGATGTTCTCGTACCAGCTGAGCACGTGCTTGCAGTGCGGGCAATGCGAACGCTCGACGACGATGCCGGGCGGCGGCGGGTCATAGACCTCGTCGAGTTCGAGCACCTCGCGCGAATCACGCTTCCACGACCACTCCAGCCGCGCGGGCAGCCGGAGGATCACGACGTTGAGGAAGCTGCCGACGAGCAGGCCGAAGCCGGCAACGAGCGGATAACCCAGCTGGGGATTCTGGTCGAGGAATGCCACCGATCAGCCGACCACCGAGGCGAGTTTAAAGATCGGCAGGTACATCGCCACCACCATGCCACCGACGATCACGCCGAGGAACACCATGATAAGAGGCTCCAACAGGCTCGACAGCGCATCGACCGCGTTGTTGACCTCCTGCTCGTAAAACTCAGCGACCTTGAACAGCATTGCGTCTAGCGCGCCGGCTTCTTCGCCGATTGCCGTCATCTGGATGACCATGTGCGGGAACAGGTTCACCTGCTTCATCGACACGTTCACCGGGTAACCCACCGCCACGTCGTCCCGGATTCGCTTGACCGCGGTCTCGTAGACCACGTTGCCTGTCGCGCCCGCGACGATGTCGAGCGCCTCTACCAGTGGTACCCCGGCCCTGAAAGTGACACCAAGAGTGCGCGCGAACCGGGCGATCGACGAGTTATGCATGATCTGACCAATCACCGGCATCTTAAGCACGAGTCGATCGAGAAAGTGCTGAAAGGCAAGCGAGCGTTTCTTCGCCGCGATGAAGCCGGCGACGGCTCCAACGATGGCGAGAAGGATCAACCACCACCAGGACACCATGAAGCGGCTGAGGTTGACGACCATCTGCGTGAATGCCGGCAACTCTGCGCCGAACCCCTTGAAAACGTCCTCGAATTGCGGCACGACGAAGACCAGCAGGATGCCGCTAACGACGAGCGCGACGGCAAGAACCATGATCGGATAGAACATCGCTTTCTTAATCTTGCCCTTCAGCGCCTCGAGGTTCTCCTTGTAGGTCGCGATCGTCTCCAGCACGGTTTCGAGCACGCCCGCAGTCTCGCCTGCGCGGACCAGGTTCTGGTAGAGCTCGTCGAACTGCACCGGGTGCTTCGCGAGTGCTTCGGAGAACGACATGCCGCCTTGGATGTCCGCTCGAATCGTGTTGACCAAGTTCTGCATGCGCAGGTTCTTGTTGCCGCTTGCGATGATCTCGAGCGCTCCGACAATAGGAACACCGGACTTCATCATGGTGGCGACTTGCCGGCTGAAGACCGCGATATCGCTCGGCTTGACGGTCTTTCCCGCGGCGCCAAACATCGGCTTGCTCTTCGGCTTGACCGTCTGCGGCGTGATCCCCTGCCTGCGAAGATCAGCCTTCACCAAATTGATGTTCTTCGCGGCCTGCTCGCCCTTCATGACGACACCGCGCTTGTCCTTGCCGACCCAGGTAAAGGTCTGCAGTTCGTTGGCGGGTCGGGTGGCGGGCTTCGCGGCGTTTCGGCTAGCGGACATGGCTTAGTCCTTGGTGACGCGGTTGATTTCGGCGAGGCTGGTGACGCCCTTGCGCGCTTTCAGCAAGGCGGATTTGCGCAGGTCGCGGACGCCTGACTGCTCGGCGGCGGCGGCGATCTGCATGGCGTTGCCGCCCTCGAGGATGATGGCCTGGATCGCTTCGGTCATGGGCATGACCTGGTAGATGCCGGTACGGCCCTTGTAGCCCTCGGTGCAATCCGGGCAGCCGACCGGCTCGTAAAGCGTGACGCCGTCGGCGATGTCCTGCGCGGTGAAACCCTCGGACAGCAATGCATGTTCCGGAAGCTGGACCGGCCGCTTGCAATCGTGCAGCCGGCGGGCGAGTCGCTGCGCGATGATCAACGTCACCGATGACGTGATGTTGTAGGGCGCGATACCCATGTTCATCAGCCGCGCGACCGTCTGGGGCGCGTCGTTGGTGTGCAGCGTCGACAGCACCATGTGGCCCGTCTGCGCGGCCTTGACGCCGATTTCCGCCGTTTCGAGGTCGCGGATCTCGCCGACCATGATCACGTCCGGATCCTGTCGCAGGAAGCTTCGCAGCGCCGCGGCGAATGTCATGCCGCGCTTGACGTTCATCTGCACCTGGTTGATGCCCGCCACGCGGATTTCGACCGGGTCCTCGACCGTGGAGATGTTCCGCGCGTCCTCGTTGAGGATGTTAAGTGCGGTGTACAGCGAGACCGTCTTGCCCGAGCCCGTCGGCCCGGTGACCAGCACCATGCCGTAGGGCTTCGCGATCGCGTTGAGGAACAGCTCTTTCTGGTCTTCCTCGTAGCCGAGCTTGTCGATGCCGAGCTTGGCCGCGCTGCCGTCGAGGATACGCAGCACCACCTTCTCGCCGAACAGCGTCGGCAGCGTGCTGACGCGGAAGTCGATCTGCTTGGTCTTGGATAGGTTGAGCTTGATTCGCCCGTCCTGTGGCACGCGCTTCTCGGCAATGTCGAGCTGGCTCATCACCTTCAGGCGCGCGGCAATGCGCGTGTTGAGCTTGACCGGCGCCTTCGCCACCTGCTTCAGGATTCCGTCGATGCGCATGCGCACGCGGTAGTCCGTCTCGTAGGGCTCGAAGTGGATGTCGGAGGCGCCGCGGCGGATGGCGTCGATCAGGACCTTGTTCACGAACTTGACGACCGGCGTGTCGTCGCCCTTGGCGTCCACGCCCGAGTCGCTGCCGCCGAGCTCGTCGTCCTTGCCGACTTCCAGGTTCTCGAGCCCCTCTTCGTCGTTGCCCTCGCCGAGGGTGTCTGACGACTCCATCCAACGGTCGAGACAGCGGGAAATGGTGTCGGCATCGACCAGGATCGCCTCGACCGCGAGGTTGGTCTGGAACTTGATTTCGTCGAGCGCGTGGGTGTTCGTCGGGTCCGTCAGGCCTACGAACAGGCGGTTGCCGCGCTTGAACAGGGGCAGGACGCCGTGCTTTCGGAGGAGTTCCTCGTTGACGAGCTTTATCGCCGACTGGGAAGGGTCGAATGCCGAGGCGTCCAGCAGCGGGACGCCGAATTCGACCGAATTGGCTGCCGCCATGCTGGCAGCCGAAACCAAGCGCCGCTCCGAGAGGTAGGCAGCCAGCGGCTTGCGGTCCGTGGTGGCGGCCGCCATGGCGTCCCGGGCGGCGCTTTCGTCCAGCGCTCCGTCCAACACCAGGCGACGGGCGATGCCCGTGATCCCCACCAGATTGGCAGTGGCGGCGGTATTCATGTATTTCCTTGTCCAGCCCCTTGCCCGACTCTAGCGCAAAAACGGGTTTACGCATTGCCGACGCGTTCGCTATTTGGGCGTTGCGGCCGTCCAGCCGCCACCCGTATGCTGCGAGCTGACTCGGGCGGTCTGCAGGCGTGCGCCCGTTGAGCGAATCGGCAAGGCGGCGTTGCGTCCTAAGGGCCCAGGCGCCACCCTTAGCGCAGCTCCTTCCACGGTCGCCTTATGCGCGTTTCGATCATCCTGCCAGCGAAGAACGAAGAGCAGGGTCTCGCTCGGACGCTGCCGGCTCTGCGCGCGATGTGGCCTCAAGCCGAGATCATCGTGTCCGATGACGGCTCGACTGACGGCACCGGGCGCGTCGCAGCGGAGTATGGCGCCCGCGTCGTGCGTTCGCCCTACTCGATGGGGAACGGCGCGGCGATCAAACGCGGGGTCCGCGCAGCCGCTGGGGATGTGATCGTCTTCATGGATGCCGATGGGCAGCACGATGCCGTGTACATCGACGCGCTGCTGGCAAAGCTCGGAGAGGGGTACGACCTGGTCGTCGGTGCCCGTGATGCTGCGGGACAAGCCAACCGTAGCCGCGGTGCGGCCAACCGCTTCTACAACGAGCTGGCCAGTTGGATGACTGGCCACCGCGTTCTCGATCTGACTTCCGGGTTCCGCGCGGTACGTGCGGATCGGTTCAACGAGTTTCTGCATTTGCTCCCGAATGGCTTTTCGTATCCGACGACGAGCACGATGGCATTCTTTCGCAGCGGTTATCCGGTCGCGTATGTGTCGATTCCTGTCGGCCGCCGCGTAGGACGGAGCCACATCCGCCCGCTGCGCGACGGGGTGCGGTTTCTGTTGATCATTTTCAAGATCGCCACGCTCTACTCGCCACTCAAGCTGTTCGCACCGCTGTCACTCTTGTTTGGCGCGTTGGGGCTAGGTTATTACGGGTATACGTTTGCCACCGCGCATCGTTTTACCAACATGAGCATGCTCCTGCTTAGCGCGGCGGTCATCATCTTCCTGATCGGCTTGGTTTCTGAGCAGATCACTGCGCTTGTATATTGTCGATCGCCTCGATGATCAGTGCTCGGCACCTGCGTGCCCTTGCCGCCCCGTTCCGCCGGACACCGTTGCACCCGCAGTGGATGGCGGGCGATCGGTGCGAGGTGCGTCGCATGCTCGCGGGGGTACAAGGCGGCGCGGTCCTAGACGTCGGCTGTGCCGATAGATGGATTGAGAACGAGCTGCCCGGTCATTGCGCGTACGTCGGTCTCGACCACCCCGCAATCGGCGGCGCGACGTACGGTGCACGACCCACGATTTTTGGCGACGCGACGAGGCTGCCGCTGCGGGACGGCGTATTTGACTACGTCGTTGCGCTGGAAGTGGTCGAGCACCTGCCCGACCCATACGCGGCCCTGCAGGAGATGGCGCGCGTGATAAAGCCGGGCGGCGGCCTCATCCTGAGCATGCCGTTCATGTACCCGGTGCACGATGATCCGCACGATTACCAGCGCTTCACCGAGCATGGCTTGGCGCGTGCTCTGGCGATGGTTGGGTTCACCGAGGTGCAGATCACCGGCTCGCCCCATGCTTTGCGTACCGCGGCGCTAGCAACTTGTCTGGCACTCGCGGGGAGTGCGGTCGAGGCGCTTCGCAAGGGTGGCCCTGCGCTCTTGGTTGTTCCGGTCGTGGCGATCGCGGTGCCAGTCGTGAATGTCACGGCCTGGGCGGCGTCAAGAGTGTTTCCAGAGTGGCGGGCTATGCCTGCGGGCTATTTGGTCCGGGCCGCCAAGGCATGAGCTCTACGGCTGCGATCGTGCTCATCACGACGTCGTTTCCACTCCGCGCTGACGGCAGCGAGGCGGCCGGGACATTCGTGGCGGATTTGGCGCTGGAGCTGGCACGGTCGGTGCCAGTGCGAGTGGTCGCACCCGGACTGGTGCGGGCACGGGAGTCTTTTAGCCACTCGGTCGAGGTCTTCCGTTTCGCTGCGCCTGAAAAGCCGCTGTCGACGCTGTCACCCATGAACCCGCGTGACGCCGCTCGAATCGTCCAGGTGGTGCGAGGGGGGCGGCGCGCGACCCTCGACGCTGTCGCCGCCGGGCCGACCGCGCACCAGATCGCGCTATGGGCCCTTCCGTCCGGCGCATGGGCGCGCCACGCCTCAATGATCACGGGAGTGCCGTATTCGGTTTGGACGCTTGGGAGTGATATCTGGACTTTGGGACGAATTCCCCTGCTGCGGAACTACATGCGTCGGGTCATCCGCGACGCGAAGGCGTGCTATTCGGATGGGCTACAGCTCGCGGATGCCAGTGCTCGTCTATCGGGCCGGGAAGTGCAGTTCCTGCCGAGCGCGCGCCAGCTTGTCCCCACCGCTAGGAGCTTACGGACGGCAGCACCGTACAGGTTGCTCTTCCTAGGTCGCTGGCATCGCAACAAGGGTGTCGACTTGTTGCTTGATTCCCTTGAGCACCTTTCCGCTGCCGACTGGGCGCTGATCGAATACGTGACGATCTGCGGCGGCGGTCCTATGGAAGAGCAAGTGCTTCGGAGGGCGCACGATTTGGCGGCAAGAGGTTGGCCAGTGCGGTGCCGGGGTTTCCTCGACCGTCGCGCTGCAACCGAAGCGTTGGAAGGTGCCGACTACCTGCTCATTCCGTCGCGCATCGAGAGCATTCCCGTTGTGTTTTCCGATGCGATGCAAATGGGATGCGCGGTGGTCGCCATGCCGGTAGGGGACCTCCCGCGACTCGTGCATGCGGGCATTGGTGAGGTCGCCACCGCCGTTACTGCAACTGCTTTCGCGGCCGCGATAGCGCGCGCATTGCGTCGGAGTCCGGCCGAATCAGCGGCCCCCATGTCGATAGTTGCCGCGCGTTTCTCGATTCGGGACGTCGTAGCGCCGACGCTCCTAAGGCTGGGGCGGTGTCAGCTCGATGCTTGAGTCCGGGGGCTGGCTTCTCGCCGAGACACCTTCGGCAGCGCACGCGCGATGGTGCGAACATACCCACACACTTTGGGCTAGTGAGCGGTGGGGGTGGGTGCTTAGGGGGCTTGGCTGCGAAGTCGCATACGCATGGAATCCGGCAGCTGAGATCGGGCTGGTGGTGCCCGTATTCCGCGTGGGGCCGGTTCGAGTCGCCCATCTGGGGTTCCCGTTCGTCGAGCCGCGGATAGCCGAACAGATTGACGTCGAATCAGCGTGCCGCCTAGGGCGCGTTGTAGGTGCTGTAGTGATGCGGGCGGTGGAGGCCCGCTGCGATGCCCCGGCCGCCGACGCGACCGCGTCCCTGCCAGATGCGTGGATCGAGAACATCGACGCTTGGCATGCGGCACCGGGGCGGAAGCTTCGGAAAGATCTCGCTTACGCGCGCCGCGGCGCTGCGGCATTAAGTATTGAAGACGGTCTGCCGCCTACCGAGGCCTACAGGCTATATCTACTCACTGTTGGACGGCACGGTGGTCGCGCGCGGTACAACGCCGCCTACTTCCATCGGTTATCGGCGCTCTGCCATGTAGATCGCCGGATGGTCGCGCGTTGCTATCGGGACCGCGCGGGCGATGTCGTGGCCTTTGCGATCGGCGTTCGGAATGAGGACTCGGCATATTATCTTCACGCCGCTGCTAACGTCATGGCCCGCGGCACCGGCATCAGCGACCTATTGCTCGAGCACCTCGCCGCACGCGCGCGCGAGTGGGGCTGCCGTCGTTTCGATCTCATGGCGTCACCCGAATCCCAGCCGGGGCTCATCGCGTTTAAGCGGAAGTGGGGAAACCGGTTCGGATTCAGCGTGACGAGGGACCATGCGTGTACTCCATTGGGAGGCGTACTAACCGTGCTCATGCGCGCACGGCGGGCGGCGACCTCCACGCCAAGATGGCTATTGCGTGAATAATCGGGCAATCGTCCGAGGTGCGGCCGCTGTCGCGGTCGTGGTGCTCGCCTACACCGCCTCGAAGGGAGGCTTTAGCGCCTGGGAGGCGTCGGCGTGGCTCACCCTGCGTCGCGCAGGCTGGTGGAGTCTGGCTGGGGCAGTGTCCGCCGGCGTCCTCATGCTCGCGAGCTCGGCGTGGATGTTCGCCTCGATTGCCAGGCCCGACGGGCCCTCGCGGGATAGGACCTCCCTGGCTTCCTGGTACCTCGTTGCGCAGGCCATGAAGTATCTGCCCGGCAAGTACTGGGGCACGGCGTTCCAGCTGAAGAAGACAGCCGACCGCGTCGGAATGCAGTCCGCGGTCCATGCGGCCGCGCTCCATATGGCCGTATCCACGATTGGCAGCGTGCTGGTGTACTCGCTGGCAAGCGGCGGTATGCCCGCGGGCCTCGCGGGTAGCGTATGTGTTTACGCGTGGCTGACGCTCCGACTCCGTGGCGACCACAGTACTGTCGCCAACGCGTTGGGGAGGGCGGCACCGGTGATGGGGGCGCTGATCCTTGAGTGGTGCTTCTTTTGGTGGGCCTGCATGCTCATGCTGCCGGGCCTCGCAAAAGAGGACGCACTGAAGATCGGGGCGCTCTATTCGCTCGCGTGGGTATGTGGTGGTGTGCTGTCGCTCATGCCGGGCGGTCTCGTCGTGCGGGAGAGTGCATTCGTGGTGCTTGCACAACTTGCCGGAGTCGATCCCGGGACGGCACTGGCATTTTCAGTCTCGGCCCGGGTCTGCTTCACGATGTCCGAATTTCTGGCAGCCGCCGCGGGGTGGGTTCTGGGGCGTCGGATGAAGCTCGTCTGATGCGCCATTCATCGCCGGACGACATGCGGCGGTTTTGGGACCAACAGGGCGGTCAGGTCGGCTGCGCTTCCGCCACCGACCCAAATGATCTACTGGGCCGTAAGAATGCCTACATTGGGGCGTGTCGCGACCTCGCCATCGAACCTTGGCTCGACATTGATTCGTCCGTGCTCGATTTCGGGTGCGGTACAGGCACATTCCTTTCGCGCCTCATCCGCCGCCATGATCTTGACGTCGCGGTTGGCGTGGACATATCCGCGACTATGCTCGCGCTCGCCACAGAGCGGGATGTTCTGCTCGAATCGCGGCTGGTCAGGATAGATGGCCATCGGCTTCCGTTTCGCGACGCCTCATTCGATGTGGTGACGACGGCGGCAGTGCTCCAATATCTTGTTGACGACGTCGACCTGTGTGCCGTGCTGGCTGAGTTCCGGCGTGTGCTGAAACCGCGCGGACGTGTCGTGGCGATTGAACAGGTCAGGCGGGTCGATTACTACGACACAGCAAACCGCAAGCGCCAGCGGGCGCCGTCTTCCATGAAGCAATGCTTTCGATCTGCCGGATTCGAGCTAGTTGCCCAGCCACAGATCCGTCGCGGACATTTTCCGCTCGTCTATGCGATTCGTTACGGACTCGTACCCGCGCGATGTTTGCCTACGGTCGCGCGGTGGGAGCGTCGACTGTGGGCGAATGCCCCGTTGCCGATGCGCGACTATGCCGACGTGGCGTTCGTATTCGCGAAGGGCCCCGAGCACCGCGCTGAATTTCAGCACTAGCTGTTGCCGTTGTTCGACAGCCGGCGGGGCAGGCCGACCATGCGTGTCCGCGGTCTTGACGACTACCGAAGCTAGGAGCCGCGCGATCCGCGTCATGCGTCCAAAGCGCACGGCCACGTGAAAAGGGAGCGGCCCAATCGCGACCGGTGCCCGGCTATTTGGCACGTAGGAACGACTCACTCCACCCTGCTGCAGACTTCGACCACAAGGGGCGCACACCTGTGATCGACCCGCGTCGATGATCGTCGCATCGCCTCAAATGGGCGGCACCGGGGGGCTCAGCGAGGTAGCGGACGAGGGTCCGCGGGTGTTCGGGTTTGCGCGTCTACTCCCGACCCGCTTCGCGGCGAGCGGCCAATCATTACCGACTTAAGTTCCGCAGCCCAGTCGGCACGCCCAACCGAAGGCAGGTCCCGAAACATCGAGCTGATATCGGGATCGTCGGGTTCCGCCGCTAATACTGCACGGCGTAGCAGGGGAAGCGCGCGGCCGGGCTGGGTCGTGTCGTTGTAGATGTATGCCGCCAGCTGAAGGTACTCATTGGCGGTGAACTCGGAACGCTCGACGATGATCTCGATCGTCTCGATAACGCTGCTTTCGTCCAGCGGAACCTTGCGCTTGGCGTCGTTCACTATGATCCAGACGACGTTGTGGTTCTGGACGCCCATTGTTGCGCGTTCCAAGTTGGCGAATAGTCGGTTCCAGTCTTGCGGAGTCACGTCACCCCGGATGGTCTTGTAGATAACCACATTGGCAAGTAGCGGCGGGGAGCTGGTGACCGTCGCGCCTCTCGAGCTAGTGGCAATCGCCAAGTCCAAATAGGGGCCGGGGTTCATCCCGCTCCGCTCCGCGTATTCCGCATCCAGGAGCATCCATGCGCGTTCGGATGTCGGCGCATGTACAAGAGTCTCCTTGGCGAATCTGAGCGGTTCGCCCCAGGCGTAGGCGCGCACCGAACATGCGGTCGCAAGCAGCGCAAAAGTAATGATCCCAACTCGGCGCGCCAGCGCCGATTGATACAAATGGAGTGCGACGCAAAGGTCGCCCAACGCCAGAACGATCCCGATCATCGGGAGGTGGTTGCGATGCTCGAACGCCATCTCTAGGTTGACCGCATTGCTGGTGACAAAGTGCCCGGCGAAGAAGAACAGAATGCCGAACGCCATGAGCGGTCGCGTCGCGCGGAGTCGCCAAGCCAAAGCGATGAGCGAACCTATCGTCAGTACTGATGCGGCCGTTGTCCACGGCTCGAACAGCCCGCGCGAGATGGCGAAGTCGTCATAGAAGAACTTGAGCCGCGCGGGCAGCGGAAAGACTATCTCGCCGATGTACATGACGAGCACGCGCGCTTGAGTGAGTAGTCTCTCGGACGTGGAGAAATCGCGGCCAGGATAGTGCGCCCACTGCCAGTCGTGCGCCAAGAAGACGAGATATGCTGAACAGCCCAAGACTACGAACGCCGTGTAGCCTAGCCGAAGCCAACGAGACACGGAGACGCTGGATGCTTGAAAACGCAGCAGTGTGAGCTCGAGGAGGAAAGTGTACGCCGGAAGCAGGACGGCGTCTTCCTTGCTCGCGAACGCCAGGGCCCATGACAAGCAGATCAGGAGCAAGTTCAGTCGGAAGGGGCGACTCTCGCGTAGGGCGACGCGCATACGCACATAATTCAGTAGCGCCAACACCATAAACAGGGTGCACAGCGTCTGCATGCGCTGCACGACGTAGAGAACCGACGATACCTGCAGCGGATGAATCGACCAGATGGCAGCCAGTAGAACGGCGCCAATCGCACATTGCCGCGGCGGGAAATGCGCCGCGGCGAGCAGGCTTCGGAACAGCAGTGCGAGCGCGCAGGTCGTCAGCCCGTGGATTATCAGATTGGTGATTTTGTAGGGAAGCGGATTCAGGCCGCCCCACCAGTAATCCAACGCGAACGTGAGCATCGAAAGTGGGCGCGAGCCATTGCCTGGCTGGTAGCTGTAGGCAGCGTGCGAGAGGCTGGCGGTGTCGAGCCGGACCAGGTGAACAACCTGGTTGTTGATGATGCTGGCTTGGTCGTCGAAGAGAAACCCGCCGCCCAGTCCGGGACTCAGCAGCAGCATCGCGAACAACGCGCTTGCAAGGCAGCCGAGTAAGAAAAAGCGTGGTCGTTTTGCAACTGATACGCGCTTCATCGCCTTACCGGTGGTTCACGACGGCTTCGCGCTTTGGAGTCGCTAGGCGCCCCGCCTTGGCAGCACCCTCCGAAATAAAGAACCCGGCTTGCGCCGGGTCCGATTGTTGCGTCGAGCGCTATTACGGCACCACGGTGAGGCGGCACGAACCGTTGCCGCTATCGCAGACCGTGGTCGCCAGCAACGAAGCATTGCCCTTGGTCTGCGGGGTGAAGGTGACCGACACCGGCGTGTTGTACATGGCGGTCGTCAGCTGCGAAGGCGAGCCGGTCGTGCACGCGGTGCCCACGAACGTGGTGGATGCACGGCCATCGGCGATATCCGCCACTGCGGTATTCATGAAGGCCTTGCCTTCTGCCATGCACGCACCGTTCGACGAACGCTGGGTGTAGTTGCGGTACTGCGGCAGCGCGATGGCGGCCAGGATCGCGATGATCGCGACGACGATCATCAGTTCGATGAGGGTGAAGCCTTTCTGGTTCTTCATGGTGTATCCCCTAGGAGTGGTTTTGGATCTTCACGGATGAGTACGGACGACTCGCCGGGTCCTTGGTCCGCCGTACGCGCTATCCGTGCATCCGAGGATACGCATAACCCGTGCCAACCCGTTGGGCCAGTCGGGAGGGGTCGCTTTCGGGCGGTCGGTCACGCTTGGGTGAACAGGGATCCACGCCCACTGACGCGCTGCGTCAGCTTCGGCGGGCTGATGACGCATCGCGTCACCGCCGGCCGGTCGGTCGATCCCGAGCTTTTTCAGCTTGTAGCGCAGGGCGCGGAAGGTGATGCCCAGCGCCGCCGCCGTGCGCGTCTTGTTGTAGCGATTTTCTTGGAGGGCGTGCTGGATCGCGGCCCGCTCGATTTCCTCGATGTACGAGGGCAGGGCGCTGGTGGCGGTGTCGCGCGGATCGACCGTGCGGGGGTCGACCGCTGACGGGCTCGGCGGGGGCGCCGTGGGGGCGCTGGGGCCGGGCAGCGGGCGGGTGCTCGCCTTGGGCAGGCTCAGCTCGTCGGAGCGGATGACGGTGCCATCGGCCATCGCAAGCGCGCGCTCGAGGATGTTCTCCAGCTCGCGCACGTTTCCGGGGAAGCCGTAGACGCGAAGCGCCTCCACAGCGTCCGGCGACAGAGTCGGCGCCGGGCGGTCCTGTGCGGCGGCAAGCCGGCGCAGGATCACGTCCGACAGGCCGACGAGGTCCTCCGGGCGCTCGCGCAGCGGCGGCACGCGCAACTCGATGACGTTGATCCGGTAATACAGGTCGTGCCGGAAGCGGCCTTCCTCGACCAGCGCCGCGAGATCCTTGTGCGTGGCCGAGAGGATGCGGACGTCGACCTTGACCTCGGCGTTGGAGCCTACCGGGCGGATCGACTTCTCCTGGATCGCACGCAGCAGCTTGACCTGCATCGGCAGCGGCAGCTCGGCGACCTCGTCGAGGAACAGGGTGCCGCCGTCGGCGGCCTGGAACAGCCCCGGCTTGTCGGCGTGGGCGCCCGTGAAGCTGCCCTTCTTGTGACCGAAGAACTCGCTCTCCATCAGCTCGGCCGGGATCGCGCCGCAGTTGACGGGCACGAAGGGGCCCGAGGCGCGGCCGCCCTCGGCGTGGATGGTGCGGGCGACCAGCTCCTTGCCGACCCCCGACTCGCCCGAGATATAGACGGGCGCCTGGCTGCGCGCGACCTTGGTCAACGTGGCGCGAAGTGACGCCATCGCCGGCGATTCGCCGAAGAGGCGCGACGAAATACCGGCTTCGTTTGCAGCGCGTCGCCGCTCGTGCAGCTCGAGTGCCTGGCGGACGAGGTCGCGCAGTACGCCGAGGTCGACGGGCTTGCTGACGAAATCGAAGGCGCCCGCCTTCAGTGCCTCGACCGCGGCCTCGACGTTGCCGAACGCCGTGATCATCGCGACCGGCGTGGTCGGGTGCTTCTGGTTGATCTCGGCCACGATCTCGAGCCCCGTGCCGTCGGGCAGGCGCATGTCGGTCAGGCAGAGGTCGTAGGTGTTCCGCGACAGCAGCGCCCGCGCGTCGGTGACGTTGGCGGCCGTGTCGCAGCGCAGGCCCATGCGGCCCAACGTCATGACCAGAAGTTCGCGGATGTCGCGCTCGTCGTCTACGACCAGAGCGGAGCGGGCGGGGGCGCTACGGGGTTCGGGCATCGGATCCTCCGCCGAACACCTTAACGGAAGTGACCGGCTGCGGCCACTTTGGGCGGTTTTCGTCAACCTTGCGTCAGGTCAACGGCCCAACGCGCTCATCCGGATCCGGAAGCAACCGCCGACACCCGGGGTCGGCACGTAGTCGAGGCTGGCCTGGTTCGCGCGGCAGAGCTCGCGCGCGATGTAGAGCCCAAGGCCGGTGCCGTGGCTCGACGTGGTGAAGAACGGGCGGAACAGGCGATTGCGTACGGGTTCCGGGATACCCGGGCCGCGATCGAGCACGTCGAGAATCGGCTGGCCGGCATCCAAGCTCACCCGCAGCGTGACGCGCGCCGACTCGCCGGGCATGCGCCCATAGGTCAGCGCGTTGTGCACCAGCACGGTGGTGACCTGATGCAGCTGGCGCGGATCGAACAGTGCATTGATCCCGGGCTGCGAGGCGGCGCTGGCCACCGTATCGCTCTCGATGCCGTGGCTGACCAGATAGTCCTGGACGAACTGGCGCGCGAACGCGCCGACTTCGATCACTTCGGGCTTGGCCGGTTCGCGCCGCGCCAGACCGAGCACGTTCTCGACGATGCCGTTCATGCGCACCACGTGCTGGTGGATGATTTCCAGCAGCCGACGATCAGCGGGCCGGATGTCGTCCGATTCTTCCAGCAGCTGCACCGCGTAACTCATGGCCGCGAGCGGGTTGCGTATTTCATGCGCCAGGCTCGCGGAAAAGCGCCCGAGCGTGGCGAGCGTGATCGATTCTGCGCGTTGCGAAACCAGCGACGTGTCGTCGAGGAAGACGAGGGCCTGCTCGCTGTTGGCCTGCAGCCGGGTGAAGCGCGGGATGACATCGGGCTGGTCGGCGGCAAGGCGCAGCGGCGTGTCGTCCGAACTGCCCGTCTCGCGCCACGCAACCAGTCGCCGCCCCAGTTCCGGTACGGCGACGGCGAGTTCGCGGAACCCGTGCACCTCGTCGCCTACGTCACCCAGCAACGCAGTCGCCGCCTCATTCGCCAGTTTCATGCGACCGCTGGCATCCACCAGCAGCACGCCGGTGCGAAGGCGGCGGATGATCAGCTCGTTGACCTGCGCGAGATGCTCGTTCTCGGTGGTGCGCAGGGCCGCGATCTCGTAGCTCTCGCGCATCTGCCGCCCGAGCACGTTCATGACGGTCGCCAGCGCGAAATAGCCGATCGCGAACATCACCGGCTCGGACAGCGCGCGATGAGCGCCCTCGTCGGCCGACGTCCACACGTACTCTCCCATCAGCGCCGCAACCGCGACGCCGGCTGCGGCAAAAGCCACGCGCGGCGGCAGCAGCAGCGCCGCGGCGCCGATGTTGAACATCAGCATCAGCGCGATGCCGGTGCCCGCGGACGGAATGGAGTGCATCGCGAGGATGCCGAAGAACAGGTCGGCGGCGATGCCCGCGCCAGCGGACACGCGTACGTCGAGACGTCGCCCGAGCGCCAGCGTGAGCAGCGATACGAAGAGGTAGGCGATCACCACCGAACGACCGAGCAGTTCGTGGCGCGGGATCTCGATGATTCCGGCGACCGGCCCGAACACCAGCAGCACCAGCAGGGCGGCTTCGAGGACGCGATACAGGTTGAAAAGCCGCAACTCGCGGTAGAGGACGTGGTCCGCGTCGAGCGGGGTGACGACGGTCTGCAGGGGCACGGCGCGCGTCCGGCGGGCGGTGCCCGGAGTATAGGTGGCTGATTCCATGAATTTCCACGAGTACCAGGCAAAGCAGCTCTTTGCCGATTACGGCATTGCCGTTCCCAAGGGCATCGTCGCCCGCTCGCCGGATGCGGCGGTCGCGGCGGCCAAGCAGATCCCCGGCGACCTGTGGGTCGTCAAGGCGCAGATCCACGCGGGTGGCCGCGGCAAGGCCGGCGGCGTGAAGCTCGCGAAGAACTTCGACGAGGTCGCGCAGTACGCCAAGGCGATGCTCGGCACCAAGATGGCCACGTACCAGACGGCGGGCATCGAGCTGCCGATCGACAGCGTGCTGATCTCCGAAGGCACCGACATCGACAAGGAGTTGTACCTGTCGGTGCTCGTCGACCGGTCGACCAAGACGGTGACGTTCATCGCCTCGGCCGAAGGCGGCATGGACATCGAGCAGGTCGCCCACGAAAAACCGGAGGCGATCCACGCGCTGCACATCAACTACGTCGAGGGCCTGCAGCCGTACCAGTGCCGCGACCTCGGCTTCGCGATGGGGCTCAACGCCAAGCAGGTCGGCCAGCTCACCAAGATCATGACCGGGCTGTTCAAGCTGTTCATGGAGAAGGACCTGGCGCTGGTCGAACTCAACCCGCTCGCGATCCTCACCAACGGCGATCTCGCCGTGCTCGACGGCAAGATCGACTCCGACGACAACGCTGCCTTCCGCCATCCCGAGCTCGTCGCCATGCGCGATGTGCGCCAGGAGGACGAGACCGAAGTGCTCGCGTCGAAGTACGACCTCAACTACGTCACGATGGACGGCGACATCGGCTGCATGGTCAACGGCGCCGGCCTCGCGATGGCGACGATGGACGTCATCAAGCTCGAGGGCGGCGAACCCGCCAACTTCCTTGACGTCGGCGGCGGCGCGACGAAGGAACGCGTCACCGAGGCGTTCAAGCTGATCCTGTCCTCCGACAAGGTGAAGGCGATCTTCGTCAACATCTTCGGCGGCATCGTCCGCTGCGACATGATCGCCGAGGGCATCATCGGCGCGGTCAAGGAAGTGGACGTCAAGGTGCCGGTGATCGTGCGCCTAGAAGGCACGAACGTCGAAGCGGGCAAGGAGCTCCTCAAGAACTCCGGCCTCGCCATCACCCCGGCCGACGACATCAACGACGGCGCGAAGAAGGCCGTCGCGGCCGTCAAGCAGGCCGCCTGACCGCAGCGGCGCGCGGATCGCTGTTCAGAGCCCCTTCGAGTCGAGGGGGCGACCCCGGAGCGACGCGACGGGGCCCGGGTTGCG
The DNA here is from genome assembly GCF_008274655.1 of Cognatilysobacter lacus. GTDB lineage: Bacteria > Pseudomonadota > Gammaproteobacteria > Xanthomonadales > Xanthomonadaceae > Cognatilysobacter > Cognatilysobacter lacus. Next base: position 17,498 of record NZ_VTRV01000024.1, read on the forward strand.
CAAGCGACTCCTGACGGACAACCAAGCTCCGCGTTGTCCGACGCATCCGACGCCGCAGCCACCCGAATTCCAGAGGATTCCCAAGACATGTCCGTTCTGATCAACAAGGACACGAAGGTGCTCGTGCAGGGCTTTACCGGCTCGCAGGGCTCCTTCCACGCGCAGCAGATGCTCGACTACGGCACCAAGGTCGTCGGCGGCGTCACCCCCGGCAAGGGTGGCACCACGCACCTCGGCCTGCCCGTGTTCAACACCATGCAGGAAGCCGTCGCGGCCACCGGCGCCGACGCGTCCGTCATCTACGTGCCGCCGCCGTTCGCGGCCGACGCGATCATGGAAGCGGCGGCCGCGGGCATCCGCGTCATCGTATGCATCACCGAGGGCATCCCGGTACTCGACATGCTGCGCGCGAAGAACGTACTCGCCGGCCATCCGGAGACCGTACTCGTCGGCCCGAACTGCCCGGGCGTGATCACGCCGGGCGAGTGCAAGATCGGGATCATGCCGGGCCACATCCACATGCCGGGCAAGATCGGCATCGTGTCGCGTTCGGGCACGCTCACGTACGAAGCGGTCAAGCAGACCACCGACGTGGGCCTCGGCCAGTCGACCTGCATCGGCATCGGCGGCGATCCGATCAACGGCACCAACTTCATCGACGCGCTGAAGTGGTTCCAGGACGATCCGCAGACCGAGGGCATCATCATGGTCGGCGAGATCGGCGGCAGCGCGGAAGAAGAAGCGGCCGAGTTCATCTCGCAGTACGTGACCAAGCCGGTCGTCGGCTTCATCGCCGGTGCGTCCGCGCCGAAGGGCAAGCGCATGGGCCACGCGGGCGCGATCGCCTCGGGCGGCTCGGGCACGGCGGAAGGCAAGTTCGCGGCGCTCGAGAAGGCCGGCGTCACCACGGTGAAGTCGCCGGGCGACCTGGGTGCGGCCATTGCGAAGCGACTGGCCGGCTAAGCCACGCGCCACGCCGGGTTCCTGGAAAGGCCGCCTCCGGGCGGCCTTTTCCGTAGGCGCTGCCGCCGGCTACCGGCGGGCATTCGATGTTGCGCGGTGTCTTTAATCGCGCGAGGAAAGAACGGAAGCCAGGCTCGCGATATCGACGTCCGTCCGTCCATCCGCACGCTGCGTCGAGTTGCGCACGCCGCGTGCAACCAAGCCGCGATCACTGCCGCCGGCGGGCCAACGTCGATCGACGGGCCGGTGCGTAAAATGCCGCGACCTGCACAGGAACCGCCATGACCCTGCGAATCGCACTCGCGCAGTTCGATTTTCCCGTCGGCGACGTCGAAGGCAACGCCGCGCGCATCGAGGCGATGATCGCGCAGGCGCGCGACGGCCACGGTGCGCAGCTGGTGGTGTTTCCCGAGCTCGCGCTGAGCGGCTATTCGCCGGAAGACCTCCTGCTGCGCCCGCGTTTCCTGGCCGACTGCGAGCGTGCGCTGCAGCGCATTGCCGGGAGCGTGCGCGGCATCAGTGCCATCGTCGGCTGGCCGGAGAGCGCCGGTCCGGTCGTCTACAACGCCGCAAGCCTGCTGCGCGACGGCCGCATCGAACGCACCTATCGCAAACGCGAACTGCCGAACTACGCAGTCTTCGATGAGCGCCGCTATTTTTCGGTGGATCCGGACGGTGGCGACTGCGTGGTCGAGGTCGACGGCGTGCAGGTCGGCATCCTGATCTGCGAGGACCTCTGGTTCCCCGAGCCGCTGGCCTCCACGGTCGCTGCCGGTGCAGCGCTGGCGGTGGTGCCGAATGCTTCGCCGTTCGAGCACGACAAGCACGGCCTGCGCGACGCGCTGCTCGCCGAACGAGCGCGCGAGACGGGGGTGGGCATCGCCTATGTCAACGTCGTCGGCGGCCAGGACCATGTTGTCTTCGACGGCGCATCGGTGATCGCGGACGGGAGCGGGCACGTGCACCCGGCTGCGGCGGCCTTCAGCGACGAGTGGCTGGTGGTCGACTACGAGCCGGCGACGCGGCTGTTCGCGCGCGTGACGTGGCGCGAGGAAGTCGACGAGAGCAGCGAGGCACTCGCGTGGCGCGGGATGGTGCGTGGCACGCGCGACTACTGCCGCAAGAACGGCTTCCACAACGCATGGCTCGGGCTCTCGGGCGGCATCGATTCCGCGCTCGTGCTGGCGATCGCGGTCGACGCGCTCGGTGCCGACAACGTCACCGCGGTGCGGCTGCCGTCGCGTTACACGGCCGGCATGTCGAACGACCTTGCCGCCGAACAGTGCCGGCGGCAGGGCGTGAAACTGCTGACGTTGCCGATCGAGAAGCCTTTCGAAGGCTTCCTGGACACGCTTTCGGAAACGTTCGCCGGGCAAGGCGTCGATTCCACCGAAGAAAACCTGCAGTCGCGCATTCGCGGCGCGATGCTGATGGCGCTGTCGAACAAGTTCGGCGGCCTTCTGCTCACAACCGGCAACAAGAGCGAGTACGCCGTCGGCTACGCGACGATCTACGGCGACATGGCGGGCGGCTACGCGCCGATCAAGGACGTCTACAAGACCGACGTGTTCAACCTCGCGCGCTGGCGCAATACGGTGGGCGGCGCCGTGATACCGGACGAGGTGATCGATCGGCCGCCTTCGGCCGAACTGCGGGAGAACCAGAAGGACGAGGACTCGCTGCCGCCCTACGACGTGCTCGACGGCATCCTGCGCCGGCATGTCGATGCGGAACAATCGCGCGACGAAATCGTGGCCGCCGGCTTCGATGCGACGACCGTGGAGCGCGTACTCAGGCTGGTGCGCATTTCCGAGTGGAAGCGGCACCAGGCCGCGCCGGGCCCCAAGATGACGCGTCGCGCTTTCGGGCGCGAGCGGCGTTACCCGATCAGCAACGGGTATCGCTGAGCGCGGTCGCGGGTCATCCGACCCGTGTTTGCTGTCGGCCGGTCGACGAGGTTCTAGCGACCGGTTGCCCGACACCCGCAACGAAAAACGCCGCCCGGAGGCGGCGTTCTTTTTCTACGTGTCAGCCTGTCAGTGCTTCAACGCCGAGGCGTCGCCGCCGAACGGGTTGAGCCGGCGGAGATGGCCGGGGTAATCGGGCCAGTTGCCACGCAGGTAAGCATGGTTGGGATCGACCTTCTGCAGCTCGGCGCGTGCATCCGCTGCGAGCGTGGTGTTGCCCAGTGCCTTGTACGCCGACGCCAGCGTCGCGATCGCATCGGCCTGGTACGCCGACTGCGGATAGTTCTCGAGCACGTACTTGGCGCGGTCGATGGCAGCGACGTTCGCATCGCGACGCAGGTAGTACAGCGCCGTGTCCATTTCGTAGCGGGCGAACGTGTCGCGCAGCTTCGCCATGCGCTCGCGGGCGTCCGCGGCGTAGCGGCTGTTGCCGTAGCGCTCGGCGACGATCGAGAAATCGTTGTAGGCCTGCATCGGCGTCGCGAGGTCGCGGCGCGCGGGGTCGAGGTGCCACACGCGCTGGAGGAAGACGGCGTCGCGGCTCGAGTTCGTCAGGCCGCGCAGGTAGTACAGGTAGGCGATGTTCTTGTGCGTCGGATAGGTACGGATGAAGCGGTCGATGGTGCTCACCGCGTCGTCGTGCTGGCCGGCCTTGTACTGGGCGTAGGCCGTCTCGATCAGCGCCTGCTCCGTGTACGGCCCGTACGGGTACTGGGCGACGAGGCGCTTGAACGCCTCTTCCGCCGTGGACCAGTTGCCGCTGAGCATCGAGCGGTGGGCCTTCTGGTAGATGGTCTCGACCGGCTGGCCTTCGAGGGCGTCGCCGTTGCGGTTCTTGAAGCGCGCACAGCCGGCTCCGGCGAGCAGCGACACCGCGAGGACGGCGACCGTCACGCCACGGACGAGGGGGGCGGGCGACGGTCGGAAAGCGGAACGTTGGGTCATGGGATCGACGGATGCCGGATCGGAGACGGGAAGGCCGGATAATAGCAGGCCCGTCTTAACCGGCCTGCGCTGGTGGACCCCCCGCGACAGGCCCTTCCGAATGACCGACACCATCACCCTGCAGGCGCGCGTGCCCGACGCCAGTGCCGGGCGCCGATTCGACGCCGTGATAGCCGAGCTGTTCCCCGAGCATTCGCGCTCGCGGCTGGCTGGCTGGATCAAGGCGGGGCAGGCGCGGATCGACGGCCGCGAGGCGCGCCCCCGCGATCCGGTGAAGGGCGGCGAGCTGGTCACGGTGGACGCCGAGGTTGGCGTGCGGGTGGACGCGGCGGCGGAGGACATCGCGCTCGACGTGCTCTACGAGGACGCCGACGTCATCGTCATCGACAAGCCGGCCGGCCTGGTCGTGCATCCCGGCGCGGGAAACCCGGCGGGCACGCTGGTCAACGCGCTGCTGCACCGCGACGCCTCGCTGTGCGCGCTTCCGCGCGCCGGAATCGTGCACCGGCTGGACAAGGACACCTCGGGCGTGATGGTTGTCGCGCGCACGCTCCAGGCCCACACCGCGCTGGTTGACCAGCTGTCCGCGCGCGAGGTGCATCGCCAGTACCTCGCCGTGGTGGTCGGCGCGCTCGTCTCCGGCGGCACCGCCAACGCGCCGATCGAGCGCCACCCGCGCGACCGCCTGCGCATGGCGGTGCGCGAGGACGGCAAGGACGCGGTGACCCACTTCCGGCTGCGCGAGCGCTTCCGCGCGCATACCCTGCTGGAATGCCGCCTCGAGACGGGGCGCACACACCAGATCCGCGTCCACATGGCGCACCTCAAGCATCCGATCGTGGGTGACCAGCTCTACGGTGGGCCGCTGAAGCTTCCCCGCGGCTCGTCGGAAGAAACCATCAGCGCGCTGCGCGGTTTCAAGCGCCAGGCGCTGCATGCCGAGACGCTCGAGTTCCGGCATCCGGCCACGGGCGAACCCTTGCGCTGCACCGCGCCGGTACCCGCCGACCTGCGCGCGCTCATCGATGTCCTGCGCGGCGACCTGCGTGCATACGAGGAACGCACGCGGTGAGCCCGTTTCTGCACGCGCAGTGGCCTGCGCCACCGGGCGTGCACGGGCTGACCACGCTGCGCCATGGCGCGGGCAACTCGCGGGCGCCATTCGACACGTTCAACCTCGGCAACCGCTATGCGGCCGACGGGGATGAGCCGGCGGTCGTCGAGGCCAATCGCGCTGAGCTCGTGGCGAAGGCGTCGCTGCCGTCGGCGCCGCGCTGGCTGCGGCAGGTCCACGGCACCCGCGTGCTCCGGATGCACGCCGGGACAGCGACGGACCCCGAGCCGGAAGCCGACGCCGCGGTCACCTCCGACGCGGGCGTCGTGATCGCGATCCTCACCGCCGACTGCCTGCCCGTGCTGTTCGCCGCGCGCGACGGCTCGGAAGTCGCTGGCGCCCATGCCGGCTGGCGCGGCCTGGCCGACGGCGTGCTGGAGGCGACGCTCGCCGCGATGCGCACCTCCGCCGGGGATGTGGTCGCCTGGCTCGGGCCCGCCGCGGGTCCGCAGCACTACGAGGTCGGCGTCGACGTCTACGACGCCTTCGTTGCCCGCGACTGGCGCAGCGGCGCCGCATTCGTGACCACCCGGCCGCACCATTGGCGTGTCGACCTCCATGCGCTGGCGCGCCTGCGGCTGGCCGACGCGGGCATGGCGCCCGATGCGATCCACGGCGGCGGGCTGTGTACGATCGCCGAGCCGACGCGCTTCTTTTCCCATCGCCGGGACCGCCGCACCGGACGCATGGCGTCGCTGGTGTGGATCGAACCGCGCCGCTGACGCCAAGCGGCTGCATACCACCTTGACGCGCCCGGGCGCATAACGGCCCGGCCGGATCGCCGGCCAAGGGGAACGTGGTGGCTGAGCAGTCCAACATCAATCGAGCGTTGCCGGTGCTGGTCGGCGGCGCACTCGTGCTCGGCTTCCTTTACTGGGCGAAGGTCATCGTGATCCCGGTCGCGCTGGCGATCCTGTTCACCTTCCTGCTGACACCGCCCTCGCAGTACATCGAACGTCGCGGCGTATCGCGGGCGATTTCCAGCGTGCTGATGACGCTGCTCGCGCTGGCGCTGGCGATCGGCGCCGGCGTGGCGGTAACGCGCCAGGTGAGCAGCCTGCTCGATGCGTATCCGCGCTACGAACCCAACGTCACGGCGAAGATCGAGCAGCTGCGTTCGCGCGGGCGCACCGGCTTGCTCGACAAGCTGCAGTCGGTGACGCAACGCATCTCCACGCAGCTCGACCGCCACAGCGCGGCGCCGGTCACGCAGGCCGAGCGCGAGGCGGCGCGCGCGCAGCCCGTGCGCATCGTCGAGCAGGGCCCGATGCGGATGTCGCAGCTGTGGAGCATCGTCGCGCCCCTGCTGGAACCGCTGGCGGGCCTCGGGCTGGTGCTGGTGCTGGTCATCTTCATGCTGATCCATCGCGAGGACCTGCGCGACCGGCTGATCTCGCTCATCGGTGTCGACCAGCTCGCCGATACCACGCGCGCGCTCGAGGACGCCGGCGAGCGGGTGAGTCGCTACCTCCTCATGCAGCTGGCGGTGAACAGCGGCTTCGGCCTGTGCATCGCGATCGGGCTGTGGGTGATCGGCGTGCCCTACGCGCTGCTGTGGGGGTTCTTCGCCGCGGTGCTGCGCTACATCCCGTACCTCGGCTCGTCGCTGTCGGCCTTCCTGCCGGTCGCGCTGAGCCTGCTGATCTCGCGCGAGTGGACCACCGCCTTGCTGGTCGTCGCGCTGTTCGGCGGGCTCGAGCTGGTCACCAACATGCTCGTCGAACCGATGGTGTACGGCCGCGGCATGGGCGTGTCGCAGGCGGCGCTGCTGATCGCGGTCGCGTTCTGGACGTGGCTTTGGGGCCCCGTCGGGCTGGTGCTCGCGTCCCCTCTGACCGTCTGCCTGGTGGTGCTCGGTCGCTACGTGCCGTTCCTGAAATTCCTCGACACGCTGCTGGGCGACACGCCTCCGCTGGCGCCGGCGCATCGCTTCTATCAGCGCTTACTCGCGCAGGACGACACCGAAGCCGCCGACCTGCTCGACGACTACGCCGCGCTCGATGGCCTGGAGCGCGCCTACGACGAAATCGTGGTGCCGACGCTGGCGCACGCGCGCGAGGACTTGCGGCAGGGCCGGCTGGACGCGGCCGACCACGAGCGAATCGTCGACGAGGCGCATGCACTGGTCGATGCGCACCGCCGCCTGATCCGGCCCGATGCGCTGGTCGGCGCGGATCTCACGCGCGTGCTGGCCATCCCGGTGCGCGACGCCGTCGACGAGGTGGCGGTATCGATGCTCGGCAAGCTCGTCGACATGGGGCGCATCGAATGGACGGCGCACACGTCGGCCGTGCTCGCCTCGGATGTCATCGAACTGGTGCGCGCAGCGCGCGTCGATGCGCTCGTGCTGGTGTCGGTGCCGCCGGGCGGGCTTGCGAACGTGCGTTACCTGGCCAAGAAGCTGGGCGCCGAGTTCGAAGGGCTGCCGATACTCGTAGTGCGGCCCGGCCTGTTGGCGGGCGCGCAGGTTCGGCAGCGTCGCGAGCTCGCGGAACTCGGCGTCTCCCGATTGGCACCGACGCTGACCACGGCCGCCGCCGAATTACGCGGCCTCGCGTCGCTGCGCTGATCGCCCGGATCAGTGCGCGGCGGGCGGTGCGGGTTCGTC
>NZ_VTRV01000240.1 GCF_008274655.1 Cognatilysobacter lacus
ACGACGAGCGCATCGCCGGTGCGCTCGCCGGCACGCAGGTGCGCATCGCGATGACGTCGCCCGGGCACGCTTCCGGCACCGATCGGCTCGCCGAGTGCGCGCGCGCCGCCGGGTGGGCCGACGACACGATAGTCGTGAACCTGCAGGGCGACGAGCCGTTCGCGCCGGTGTCGGGCATACGTGCCGTGGCGGCGCTCATCGCCGCGTCCGACGCGCCGATGGCGACGCTGGCGGCGGTCATCGGGGATGTCGACGAACTGCTCGATCCCAACGCCGTGAAAGTCGTCGTCGACGCATCGGGCCATGCGCTCTACTTCAGTCGTGCGCCCGTTCCATGGCCGCGGGACGCCTTCGCGACTTGCCGCGATTCGCTACCCGCTGGCGGCCTCTGGCTTCGTCATATCGGTATCTACGCGTATCGCGCGGGCTTCCTGCAGACGTTCGCGGCGATGCCTCCGGGCCGGCTGGAATCCATCGAATCGCTGGAACAGCTGCGCGTGCTCGAGGCCGGTTATCGCATCGCGGTCGCGGGCACCCCGGAAGCGTTTCCGCCAGGCGTTGACACACCCGACGACCTCGCGCGCGCCGAGCGACATCTCGCAGCGATGCGTGCCTGAACGGACGCGGCCCGCTGGCCGGCGTAGGCGCGCCTTCTCATCGTCTGAGTCGCGGCGGCGGATAATAATCAGGCCATGCCCGCGTTGAACCCCACACGCATGAACGCACGTCGTGCCCGCCGCGCCGTTGGAACGAAGGACAGATGAAACCCGCGGGCTTCGACTCGAAGGACTTCGTCCGCAACCTCAGCACCGCGCCCGGCGTGTACCGGATGATCGCGGCGGACGACGCCGTGCTCTACGTGGGCAAGGCGAGCGCGCTGAAGAGCCGCGTGTCGAGCTACTTCAACAACACCCCCAAGTCAGCGCGCATCAACGCGATGATCTCGCAGATCGCGCGGATTGAGGTGACTGCTACGCGCACCGAGGCCGAGGCGCTGATCCTCGAGAACGAGCTGATCAAGTCGCTGAAGCCGCGTTACAACGTGCTGCTGCGCGACGACAAAAGCTATCCCTACGTGCTGCTCACCGGCGAGGACTATCCGCGCATCGCCGTGCATCGCGGCCCGCGCGCGGTGCAGGGGCGCTACTTCGGCCCGTACGCAAGCGTCGGCGCCGTTCGCGAGACGCTCAACCTCATGCACAAGCTGTTCAAGGTGCGCAGCTGCGAGGACACCGTCTTCCGAAATCGCTCGCGCCCGTGCCTGCAGTTCCAGATCGGCCGCTGCAGCGCGCCGTGCGTCGACCTGATCGCGCCGGACGCATACGCACAGAGCGTGCGCCGCGCCTCGATGATGCTCGAGGGCCGCAGCGACGAGCTCACCAACGAACTCGGCCGCGCCATGGAAGCGGCCAGCGCGAACCTGGATTTCGAGGAGGCTGCGCGCCTGCGGGATCTCGTTACATCCATCCGTACGTTGCAGGCGCGCCAGTACGTGGACGGGCGCGCCGCCGACCTCGACGTGCTCGCCATCGCGATGCAGGGTGCGTGCGCATGCGTCGTGTTGATGGCGTTTCGCGACGGCCGCAACCTGGGCACGCGCGCGTTCTTCCCGAAGACCAACGGAACCGACGAGGCGGACGAGGTGCTCGGCGCGTTCGTGTCCCAGCATTACGTCGACAAGATTCCGCCGCGCGAGATCGTGATCGATCGCGACATACCGGATCGCGAATTGCTCGAGCAGGCGTTGTCGCTCGCCGGCGAGCGCAAGGTGCAGATCCGGTGCAGCGTGCGCGGCGAACGCGCGGGGTATCTGGACATCGCAGGCAGGAACGCGCAGATGGCGCTCGCGTCGGAGATGAGCAGCGCGGCCGCGCAGCACGCACGCGTCGAGTCGTTGCGCGATCTCCTTGGCATGCAGGCGTTGCCGACGCGCATCGAATGCTTCGACATCTCGCACACCATGGGCGAGGCGACCGTCGCGTCATGCGTCGTGTTCGACGCCGAAGGCGCGCTGCGCGGGCAATACCGGCGCTACAACATCAACGGGATCAAGCCGGGCGACGACTACGCCGCCATGCACCAGGCGATCCACCGCCGCTTCCGTCGCTCGATGGAGGCGCGGCAGCCGGAAGCGGACGACGCGCGCTCGACGCCCGACGCCCGCGCGAGGCAGGTCGCGGCCGCGATCCTGCCCGATGTCCTCCTCATCGACGGT
>NZ_VTRV01000241.1 GCF_008274655.1 Cognatilysobacter lacus
ACGCCGACCTCGCCAGCCGCCTGCCCGCGCTGCTCGCCGACAACGACCTCGTCGCGCTGATGCTGCCGTCCGGGATGCGCGCCAGTCGAGGCGACGTCGACCGTTTCGTCGCCGCCGTCGCCAACGTGCCGGGCGCGCTCGATCGCACGATTTTCGTGCTGGACGCGGGCGACGCCACGCACGCGGTGGCTTCGGCCGAGCTGGAAGCCGAGGTCCGCCGCGCGATCGCGCGTGGCGCGCGCCATGTCGCCTATTCCAAGGACAACGCGCTGGCCGACCAACCCCCACTCGAACCCGCGCGGGCGGCGATCAGCGCGCGCGCGTTCCCCTACCTGGAGCGCTGACATGGAGCATTTCGACGTGCTCGGCGTCCTGTTCAACTTCGCCTTCTTCTATCCGATCGTGATGTCGCTGTTCTGGATGGCGGGCGGGGTCTACTACTACGTGCGCCGCGAGCGCAAGCACGCGGGGCCGGACAATCCGCCGGCGATGCAGGCCTACCCGATGGTGTCGATCCTGGTGCCGTGCTTCAACGAGGGCCCACGCGTCGATGAAATGATGGCGACGCTTGTCGCGCAGCACTATCCGAGCTTCGAGATCATCGCGATCGACGACGGCAGCAGCGACGACACCGGGGCGCGCCTCGACCGCCTCGCCACCGAGCACGCGAACCTGCGCGTCATCCACCTCGACCGCAATCTCGGCAAGGCGAACGCCCTGCGCATGGGTACGCTCGCCTCCCGCAGCGAATACCTGGTGTGCATCGACGGCGACGCCCTGCTCGATCCCAACGCGACCCAATGGCTGGTGTCGCACCTGGTGAGCAGCCCGCGGGTGGGCGCCGTCACCGGCAACCCGCGCATCCGCAATCGCTCGACGCTGCTCGGCAAGATGCAGGTGGGCGAGTTCAGCTCGATCATCGGGATGATCAAGCGCGCGCAGCGCGCGTACGGACGCATCTTCACCGTATCCGGCGTGGTTTCCGCCTTCCGCAAGACGGCCCTGCACCGCATCGGCTACTGGGCCGACGACATGGTGACCGAAGACATCGATGTCAGCTGGCGCCTGCAGATCGACCACTGGGACATTCGCTACGAGCCGAATGCGCTGGCGTACATCCTGATGCCGGAAACGTTCGCAGGCCTGTGGAGGCAGCGCCTGCGCTGGGCGAGCGGCGGCGTGGAAGTGCTGACGCGGCATGCCAGGTCGCTCAACAACTGGCGCCGCCGGCGCATGTGGGGCGTGGTACTCGAGTACCTGCTCAGCGTGGTGTGGGCCTATGTGATGCTGCTGTCGATCGTGTTGTGGCTGCTCAGCTACTTCTTCAACGTGCCACCGCGCTTGCAGACAGGCGGCCTGATCCCGCATTGGCATGGTGCGGTACTCGGCGTCACCTGCCTGCTGCAGTTCGCCATCAGCCTGTTCATCGACCGGCGCTACGAGAAGGGCCTGGGCTGGAACTTCTTCTGGATCATCTGGTATCCGCTCGCCTACTGGCTGCTGAGCCTGTTCACCACCATCGTCGCAGTACCCAAGACGCTGTTTTCCAAACCCCGTGGCATCGCCACATGGACCAGCCCGGATCGAGGCTACCGATGAACGCGCAGAACCCCGTCGAGCATCCTTTCATCTACCGGCCCGAGACTCGCGTGCCGACGGCGACGCGGACGTTGCATGGCGCCATCACGCTGGTGGCCTGGATGATCTACGCGTACCTGTGGCTGCCGGTGCTCACGGCGATCGCGTGGTACCTCGGCGTGCGCACCGCCTTCGTGGAGATCTACGTGCGCAACAACCGGATCGACAACGGAGTGTTCCTGGCGATCGGCGTCATGGCGCTCATTGCGATCGCGCTTCTGGTCGGCTGGGCGGAATACAACCGCCGCAAGTTCGGTCGGCATGACCGTCGCGGCGCACCGCGCCAGGTGGATGCGTACGACGTGGGCGACTCGATGTTTGCGCCGCTCGAAGTCTCGCAGCGGCTTTCGCGCGCGAAGCTGATCAGGCTCGAGATGAGCCACGATGCGCGGCCGCTCGGCGTGCACCACGACGCGCCGATGCCCGGCCAGCTCTAGGGCCGCGCGGCTCGCAAATCGCATCAGGCGTGCGACGCCCATACCCGGTACGGAACCGCCGCCGCAGCTGCGGCGACCGGGCAGAA
>NZ_VTRV01000242.1 GCF_008274655.1 Cognatilysobacter lacus
TGGAGGGCGTGCTGGATCGCGGCCCGCTCGATTTCCTCGATGTACGAGGGCAGGGCGCTGGTGGCGGTGTCGCGCGGGCAACGGTCCGCGGGCGCCACGGCGGCGGCCTGAGTCATTGCCGGGCTGATAACTGTGGGCAGCGTACGACAGGTTGTCGGCATCGAGCCGGGCCCGGTGCATAACCCGGTTGTTGATAACGCTGGCCTGGCCGTCGAAGAGAAGCCCACCGCTCAGGCAGGTGCTCAGCCGCAGCATCGTCAACAGGGCGCCGGAAAGGCAGCCGAGTGAGGACGGATGTGTTTTGCGATTGATACCTGCCGCATCGCCTTGCCGGTGGTTCAAGACGGCATGGCGCATCGAAGTCGTCATGCGGTTCCGGGCTCGGCAGCACCCCCCCCCCCCCAAAAAAAAAAAAGAACCCGGCTTGCGCCGGGGTCTGATTGCTGCGCAGGCCGCGATTACGGGACCACAGTGAGGGTACAGGTGCCGGTGCTGCTATCGCAGACCGTGGTCGCCAGCAACGAAGCATTGCCCTTCGTCTGCGGGGTAAATGTCACCGACTGCGCCGTGCTGTACATGGCGGTCGTCAGCTGCGAAGGCGAGCCGCTCACGCAGGCGGTGCCCGCGAAGGTGGCGGATGCACGGCCGTTGGCGATATCCGCCACTGCGGTATTCATGAAGGCCTTGCCTTCTGCCATGCACGCACCGTTCGACGAACGCTGGGTGTAGTTGCGGTACTGCGGCAGCGCGATGGCGGCCAGGATCGCGATGATCGCGACGACGATCATCAGTTCGATGAGGGTGAAGCCTTTCTGGTTCTTCATGGTGTATCCCCTGGGAGTGTTTTTTATGTCATCGACAGTACGCGGGACTCGCCGGGTCCCTGGTCTGACGTGCGCGATGTCCGTGCATTAGTGTGCCCGCACGATCCGTGCCAACCGTTTCGGCCGCTACGGGGGCGCGCTTTCGAGTGGCCTGTCACGCATGGGGCGTTGCGCCGCACGGTTCCTGACGTGATGCGTCAACTTGCGCGGACTGCTGACGCGTCGCGTCACGCCGGCGGGTCAATCGATCCCGAGCTTCTTAAGCCTGGTGCGCAGGGCGCGAATGATGTTGGTCGGTGCGGCCGCGACGCGGATATCGTTGCAGCGGTTTTCCTAGAGGACGTGCCGGACCACGGCACTCTGCGCCCCACCGCATCCAGTGACGCGAGCCTGCGCGACGGCAACATGGCGCAGAATAGCTTCGAGGCAGGTCGATCAGCTCCGCTAACGCTTGAACGCGCTTCCTCGCCTTGCCAGTGGTTCACGACTGCGTGGCGCATCGGAATCGCCGAGGCGGTTCCGGGCTCGGCAGCACCCCCCCCCCGAAATAAGGAACCCGGCTTGCGCCGGGTTCGATTGCTGCGTCGAGCGCGATTACGGCACCACGGTGAGGGTACAGGAGCCGTTGCTGCTATCGCAGACCGTGGTCGCCAGCAGGCTGGCATTGCCCTTGGTCTGCGGGGTAAAAGTCACCGACACCGGCGTGCTGTACATGGCGGTCGTCAGCTGCGAAGGCGAGCCGCTCACGCAGGCGGTGCCCACGAACGTGGTGGATGCACGGCCATCGGCGATATCCGCCACTGCGGTATTCATGAAGGCCTTGCCTTCTGCCATGCACGCACCGTTCGACGAACGCTGGGTGTAGTTGCGGTACTGCGGCAGCGCGATGGCGGCCAGGATCGCGATGATGGCGACGACGATCATCAGTTCGATGAGGGTGAAGCCTTTCTGGTTCTTCATGGTGTATCCCCTAGAAGTGGTTTTGGATCTTCACGGATGAGTACGGACGACTCGCCGGGTCCTTGGTCCGCCGTACGCGCTATCCGTTCATCCCGAAATACGCATACGCCGGGAAAACCGTCTGAGCCAGTAGGGAGGGCCGCTTTCGGGCGGCCTGTCACGCATGGCGGCGTTGGGCTTCACGGTTTCCGGCGCGCTGCGTCAGCTTCGGCGGGCTGATGACGCATCGCGTCACCGCCGGCCGGTCAGTCGATCCCGAGCTTCTTCAGCTTGTAGCGCAGGGCGCGGAAGGTGATGCCCAGCGCCGCCGCCGTGCGCGTCTTGTTGTAGCGATTTTCCTGGAGGGCGTGCTGGATCGCGGCCCGCTCGATTTCCTCGATGTACGAGGGCAGGGCGCTGGTGGCGGTGTCGCGCGG
>NZ_VTRV01000243.1 GCF_008274655.1 Cognatilysobacter lacus
TGCGCAGGCGCGGCCGCGACGGGCGATGCGGCCGCCGAGGGCTGCGCGCCGGCATCGTTGGCGCGGTTGTGCAGGCCCTGGATGAAGCTCGACAGCGAGCCGATCTCGTCGTCGGTGAGCTTCGAAGCGATCGTGGCCATGATGTGGAAGTTCTTGTAGGTCGGCGGCGCGCCGGTGCCCGTGCGGTATTCCTCGAGGCGACGCTTGGCGTAATCGGCCTGCTGACCGGCGAGCGCCGGATAGGCCGGGCCGGGATTGCCCTGGCCGGCGGCGCCGTGGCACGCCATGCAGGCGGGGATGCCGCGGGCCTTGTCGCCGCCACGGAACAGCGCTTCGCCCACCTCGTAATACTTCTTGCCGGCGTTCGGGCCGGTCGCGATGGCGGTGTCGTCGGCGATGCCGGCGCCCGCCTTCTGCGTCTGGAACCAGGCGCCGAGGTCGCGCATGTCCTGCGCATTGAGGGCCTGGGCGATCGGATACATCACCGGCGCCATCGCATCGGCGCGCTGCTGCGTCTTGAAGAGGGCCAGCTGTTGCGCGACGTAGCGCTCCGGCATGCCGGCAAGGCGCGGGTATGTCGGCGCCGCAGGGTTGCCGTCGAGGCCGTGGCATGCCGCGCAGGCACCGGCCTTGGCCTGGCCCTTCTTCGGGTCGCCCCACGTGGCGTGCTCTTCCGCGCCGGCGAGTGGCGCCACCTGCACGGGCGCCTTCTCCGGCACCGGGGTGACCGTGGTCTGGGCGACGGCAACGGCGGCGACCGCGAGGGCGGCGAGGCCGGCGAGGCCGTAGGCGCGGGCATGGCGCATCAGAGATAACTCCGGGAACACGGGAGGCGCCGAGAACGGGCGCCGGAACCTCGGAATTATCGGCGTCCGGCGGCAGTCGGGTCAACGCGCGTGATTATCGCGGCGGCCATCACGGGCGCATTCGACCGGCCGGACGGCCCCGCCGTGCGATCCTTGCGGCATGTCGAACCCCTTCCAGCGCGCCCGCTACATGCTGTCGGCGCACAACACCCCCCAGCTTCCACCGGACGGCGGCTTCGAGGTCGCTTTCGCCGGGCGGTCCAATGCCGGCAAGTCGACCGCGCTCAACGCGATCTGCCAGCAGGGCTCGCTCGCCCGCGTCTCCAAGACGCCGGGCCGCACCCAGCAGCTGGTGTTCTTCGACTTCACCCCGAAGCAGCACGAGCAGCCGGCTGCCAAGTACCTCGTCGACCTGCCGGGCTACGGCTACGCCAAGGTGCCGAAGGACCTGCAGGCGCACTGGCAGACGTTCGTCGATCGCTACTTCACCACCCGCCAGGCGCTGAAGGGTCTGGTCGTGGTGATGGACATCCGGCATCCGCTCAAGGATTACGACCTGCAGATGCTCGGCTACGCCGCAAACCGCGGGCTGCCGGCGCACGCGCTGCTGACGAAGGCCGACAAGCTCGGGCGCGGCCAGCAGATGCAGACGATGCAGGCCGTGCAGCGCGAGTTGCATTCGCGCTTCGGCGACAGCGTGACCGCGCAGGTGTTTTCCGGCGAATCCAAGCTGGGCGTGGATGTCGCGCGCGGTGTCGTCGCGCGCTGGCTGGAACTGCCCTTCAGCTGACGGGCGTCGCGGTCAGGCGGTGGCGGCGAGGCGCGGGTCCATCGCCCGCCGCAACGCGTCCACGATCGCATTGATCAGCACGATCGCCGCGCCGACCACCAGCACCACGCCAAGCACCAGCGTGTAGTCGCGATTGAGCGCGCCCTGCACGAAGTAGCGTCCCATGCCGGGAATTCCGAATACCTGCTCGACCACCGCCGAGCCGGTGACGATGTTGATCAGCGCGGGCGACAGCCACGCGATCACCGGCAACAAGGCCGGCGGCATCGCATGCGAGAGCAGCACGCGCGCCGGTGACAGCCCGCGCGAACGCGCCGCGCGCAGGTAGTCGGCCGACAGCGTCTCCAGCAGCGACGCACGCGTGAGCCGCGCGCAGTACGCGATGTTGGGCATCGCGAGCGAGAGCACGGGCAGCACGAGGTTGCGCGCATCGCCCCAGCCGCCCGCGGGCAGCCAGTGCAGCGTGACCGCGAACAGCAGCACCAGCATCGGCGCGACGACGAACTTCGGCACCGCCAGCCCAAGGCCCGCGACCGCCATGACCGCGCGATCGACCGCGCCGCCGGCGCGCATGG
>NZ_VTRV01000244.1 GCF_008274655.1 Cognatilysobacter lacus
CACGGCAGCCGCCGCGCCGCCGACACCAGCGCGCGCAGGCGGGGCACGTTGCGGAAGCTCGGGTAGCCGCCGAACATCTCGTCGCCGCCGAGCCCGGACAGCACTACCTTCATGCCCTGCGAGCGTGCGAACCGCGACACCGTCCACGTGTTGAATCCATCCACCGACGGCACGTCCATGCTGTCGAGGAAGCTGTCCAGGCTGTCAGCGGCGGATCCACCGTCCAGCCGCAGCACGTGGTGCCGGCTGCCGAAGCGCCGCGCGCTCGCCGCCGCCACCCCCGCTTCGTCGTGGCTGGCCTGGTCGACCGCGATCGAGAACGTATCCATGCCGCTGGCATGGCCGGCGCGCGCGGCCAGCGAGAGCAGCGCGGTCGAGTCGATGCCGCCGCTCAGGAAAAGCCCGACGGGCACGTCGCTGACGAAGTGCGCGGTGATCGAATCCTCGAGCGCGGCGCGGGTCAGGCAAATCGCCTCGCTCCGGGCGGATACAGTCGGTGGAGGGAAATGCACGCTCCAGAAGCGCTCGAGCGTGGCGCGGCCGCCCTCCCAGCTGAGGGTATGGCCCGGCGGGAGCACGGCGACCCCCTCGACCAGCGACGCCGGCTCAGGCACGGACCCGGTGGCGAAGAAATCACCAAGCGCGACCGGGTCCAGGCGGAAGTCCACTGCGCCCGTCGCCAGCAGTGTGCGCAGCTCGGATGCGAACAGCAGGCCGCTGGCCGTGTTCGCGTAGTACAGCGGCTTGATCCCGAAACCATCGCGCGCGAGCAGCCCGCGCCGGGCGTGGGTATCCCACAGCGCCAGGGCGAACATGCCGCGAAGGCGCCGTAGGCCCTCGATGCCATGCGCTGCCGCCAGCGTTAGCAGCACCTCGGTATCGGACTCGGTGGAAAAACGCGCGCCGCCGGCTTCGAGCTCGGCACGCAGCGCGCGGTAGTTGTAGATCTCCCCGTTGAAGACCAGCACATAGCGGCCATCGGCGGACCGCATCGGCTGCGCGCCGCCATCGGTGAGATCGATGATCGCCAGCCGCGCGTGGACGAGCCCGGCGGTTCCGCACGGGTCACGCCAGCGGCCCTCGCCGTCCGGCCCGCGATGGCGAAGACCATCCTGCATCCGCGCCAGCAGGACATCAGGCAGTTCGTCGGTCGAAAAGACGCCGCCTATCCCGCACATGCGTGCACCCCGCACGGCGGTTCCGACATCAGCGACGCGACGCGCGCGGCAAATGCGGCGCGTCCGTGGCGCCGCAGGCAGGCGTCGCGCAGCGCGTCGGGCTCGAACCATGTCCGCGGCCCTTCGCGACGCAGGAGTTGTGCGAGCCCCGCGGCAACCGCCCTCGTCTCGCCCGGATCGACAAGCAGGCCGAGTTCGCCGTCCGCCAGCGCATCGGCGCTGCCGTCGCGGTCGCCGCCGAGCACGGGAACGCCGCAGGCCATCGATTCGAGGAAGACGATGCCGAAACCCTCGGCGAGACTGGGCATCGCGAACGCATCGGCGAGCCGGTAGTGCGCGGCGAGCGCATCATCCGGCACGAAGCCGCAGAACGTCACCGAGTCCGCGACGCCGCACTCCGCAGCCAGCTGCTCGACGCGCGCCCGATCATCGCCGCTACCCACGAGCAGGTAGCGCACCGGACCCACCGCGTCGCGCAGCGCCGCCAGCGCCTGCACGACGCGGTCGTAGCCCTTGTAGCGTTCGGCCGGGTCGAGCCGCGCCACCGTCAGCACCACCTTCTCGTCGGCAGCGATGCCGTAACGCGCCACGAGCCCGCGGTCTCGCGAACCGGGAGAAAAGCGCGCGTCGTCCACCGTGTTGCCGACGATGCCGATCGACGACTCGGGCACGCCGCGATCCAGGCAACGCTGCCTGCTCCAGCGGGACACGGCCCACACCGCGTCGGCGCCACACAACGCGCGCGCCCTCGACGACGCCAGCCGCGCGTGGATGTCGATCCCGTGCGCGACGACGGTATAAGGCACGCCCGCCAGTCGCCGACCGAGCGCGGCGACGGGCGCGAAGTTGGTGTGCGTCGTGATCACGCGCGCGGGCAGCGCCATCGCCTCGCCCCGCAGGGCACAACTGGCGAAAACTGCGGCCCGCAGCACGCGCGGCGCGTTGCCGGCGCCGTGCACGCGCAGCCCGTCGACCGGGCCAG
>NZ_VTRV01000245.1 GCF_008274655.1 Cognatilysobacter lacus
GATCTCCCGCCGCCGCTACCGCCGGCGACGACGACGCGGTGCGCCGCCTGCTCGACCTCGGCCTGCCGGTGAATGCGCTCGATCGCCAGGGCTGCAGCGCGCTGCTGCGTGCGGCAGGTGGCGGGCATCGCGCGGTCGTCGAACTGCTGCTGCAACGTGGCGCCGATCCCGGCCTGGCCGCGCAGTCGGGCGCCACGCCGCTGTCGGCCGCGGTGTCGATGCGCCATATCGACATCGTCGATCGCCTCATCGCGGCCGGCGTTTCCCTCGAGCAGCGCTTGCCGGGCGACCTCACCGTGCTGATGGTCGCGAGCGCGCTGGGCCTGCCCGACCTCGCGCAGCGCCTGTTGTCGGCGGGTGCCGACGTGCAGGCGGTCGATGCGCAGGGCCGCAACGCGCTGCACTGCGCCGCGCTCTTCGCCTTCACCGCACGCGATCGCGCACGCGTGGTCGCGCTGTTCGACACGCTGATCCTTGCTGGCGTGGAAGCCGACCTCGCCGCGCAGGGCGTGACGCCGCTGCTGCTGCTGCTCGGCGCGCGTGCGGAGCCGGGCACCGCGGCCGACGAGGACACGCTGCTCGCGGCGCTCGACGGGCTGCTCGCGCAGGACGTGCGCCTGGATTCGCGCGACACACGCGGCTTCGGGCCGCTGCACCTGGCCGCGCTGCACGGCTTGCCGCGCATCGTGCAGCACCTGCTCAAGGCCGGCGCCGACCCCGACCTGCGCGATGCGCTCAACCGCACGCCGCGCGACATCGCGGTGATGCGCGGATTCGTCGACATCGCCGCCGATTTCGCGCCGGCCGGTGCCGCGCGCGATATCTCGATGGCGCGCTTCCTGCGCGATCGCTGACGCCGACTGCCGCGGTTGCCGCGTCGTGTGCGTCAACGCGGAACGGCGGAGCCCACGATGCCGCCGAGTACGCCTTCACCGGCGTCGGCATGGAACAGCTCTTCGAGCTCGACACGCGCATCCTGCGTCGTGCGCAGCAACGCGTCTTCGTCATCGCGGACGTCGTACTGCGCGCGCAGCAGGCGGGCATCGTGCTCGCGGAAACGCGCGATCAGGTCGTTCACCGTCGCCGCGTCGAAGCCCAGGTCGGCCAGCACGCGTTCGCCGGTATAGAGGCTCGAATGCAGCAGCTCGCGCACGGCATGCACGCCCAGTTCCATCAACGCCCACGCATGCGGGCGGTCGCGCGCACTCGCATACACGCGTGCCTGCGGATACAGGCGCCGCACCGTGCGCGCGGTACGCACGGACGCCTCGACGTCCTCCAGCGCGATGACGAACACCTTGGCCGACTCGGCGCCCGCCGAGCGCAGCAGGTCCGAGCGCGAGGGGTCACCGTAATAGACCGGGTTGCCGAAGCGCCGCACGAAGTCGACCTGGTCGGCACTCGGCTCGATCGCGATGAACGGCAGCCGCTGCGCGGCGAGCAGGCGCGCGACGACCTGGCCGAACCGTCCGAAGCCGGCGATCAGCACCTGCGGCTGGTTGTCCGGAATGGCGTCGTAGGCACGCGGTGGCCGCGCGGCAACGCGGGAGGAGAGCCGCGCCGCGACCCACAGCAACAGCGGCGCCAGCGCCATCGATAGACCGACCGTCGCCACCAGTCGATCGCGCGTCACCCCGTCGACCAGGCCGACGCGCGCGGCTTCGGAAAAGACAACGAACGCGAACTCGCCGCCGAGCGCGAGCACCGCGGCGAGCGGAAATGCATCGCGCAAGGACAGGCGCCCGACGCGTCGCCCGACCAGTACCAGCAGCAGCGCCTTGATCGCGAGCATGCCGGCGACCATCGCGGCGATCCGCAGCGGCTCGGCGGCGATGCGCGCGACGTCGATGCCCATGCCGACCGCCATGAAGAACAGACCCAGCAGCAGGCCCTTGAACGGATCGATCTGCGCTTCGAGTTCGTGGCGGAATTCGGAGTCGGCCAGCAGCACGCCGGCGAGGAAAGCACCGAGGCCCGGCGACAGCCCGGCGCGCGTCATCAACCACGCCGCGCCGAGCACGGTCAGCAACGCCGCGGCGGTGAACGCCTCGGGCATGCCGCTGCGCGCGACCAGCCGGAACAGCGGTCGCAACAACAGTCGGCCGCCGCCGATCACCAGCAGCACGGCGCCGACCGC
>NZ_VTRV01000246.1 GCF_008274655.1 Cognatilysobacter lacus
TGCTCAGCGAGCACCTGCCGGGCACGGGCCCGCGGCGGGAGCACTTTCCCAGCCGCAACCGCCTGCTGGCGGCGCTGTGCCTCGGTACGCTCGTCGTGGAGGCGGCCGAGCGTTCCGGCGCAATGATCACCGCCCGCCTCGCGGCGGATGCCGGTCGCGACGTGTTCGCGATCCCGGGGTCGGTCCTCAATCCGCTCGCGCGTGGCTGCCACCGGCTGATCCGCGACGGCGCCGTGCTCGTGCAGTCGCCCGAGGAGGTCATCGAAGCGCTGGGCGAACAGGCGGCGAGCGAAGCGGCCGCCCACCAGCGCGAGCTTTTCGCCGCGGGCCGCACGGTCGGGCAGTCGTCGCAGCCTTGGGCGTGCAGCGACGGCGATCACCAGAGCTTGTGGAAGGAGCTCGGTTTCGACCCCACCGATATGGACCAGCTGGTCGAACGCACCGGATTGACGCCCTCCCGGCTGTCCTCCATGCTGCTGGTCATGGAGCTGGAGGGCCGCGTGGCCCAGCAGCATGGCCGGTTCTTCCGCGTCGCCTGACCCCGCGGCGTCGCGATACCGTCCTGACCCACGCGCCGCACACCGACGCAGGCCGAGGTCAATGAAAGAAAGCATTCTCGACGTCCTGCTGTACCTGTTCGAGCACGTCCTCGACGCCGATGGCAGCGCGCTGCGCGACCCGGACTGCCGCCAGAGCGCGACGCTGCTCGCCGAGCTCGCCGACGCCGGCTTCTCGCCCACCGAAATCAACAGAGCCTTCGACTGGCTCGACGCCCTCGCGGACGCGCGCCCGACCCCGCTGCCCGCCCACGGCGGCCCGGTGCGCGTCTATGCCGGCATCGAGCTGGAAAAGCTCGACGCGGACACCCGCGGCTTCCTGATGTTCCTCGAGCAGCATGGCGTGCTCGACGCGGGCCAGCGCGAACTGGTCGTCGACCGCGTGCTCGCGCTCGAGCAGGACGTGATCGACATCGATGACCTCAAATGGGTCGTGCTGATGGTGCTGTTCGACCAGCCCGGCAGCGAAGCCGCATACGCGTGGATGCAGACCCAGATGTTCGACGACGAGCCCGAACCGGTACATTAGGCGTGAAGGCGCCTGGGGAGGCGTCGCGTCACGTACAGGGGAAATCTCTTGGATTGGTTCTATCACGACCCTGGACAGGGCCGAGTCGGGCCGTTGTCGCCCGACGAAATGCGCAGCCGCTACCGCGACCGTCGTATCCAGCCGGACACGCTGGTCTGGCGTGAAGGCATGCGCGAATGGCAGCCCCTGGACCGCGTCAGCGAGGAGCTCGACCTGCTGTCGGTCAAGCCGGACGCCGCCTTGCCGCCTCCGCTTCCGCCCGCGGCCTCCTCGCCGGCCACGTTCCACGCCGGGCCCGGCGCCGTCATGCCGATGGCCGCGGGGAACGGTTACGTGATGCGCCCCGCCCCGCAGCGCAAGGGCATGTCGGGCTGCCTGATCGCGCTGATCGTCGTTGCTGCGCTGGCGGTGCCGGTGATCGGGATCCTCGCCGCGATCGCCGTCCCGGCCTACCAGGACTACACGATCCGCTCCAAGGTGGCCATGCAGGTCGACGCACGCGCGCCTTCGATCGAGGTCGCCGTCGCGCAGGCCATGGCTGTCAACGGGCATTGCCCGGCGGACGCGGCCGCGGCCGGCATCTCCGACGGCACGGGCGTGGACTTCGGAAACGTCGACGGCCGCTGCGCCTTCAAGATGACGGTGCACGACGTGCGCCCGCTCGTGGACGGCAAGACGGTCGTGTTCGTGGCGCCCGCCTCGCCGCAAGGCGAATGGGACTGCACCGGCGGCGACCTGCCACCGAAGTACCGCCGCCCGCAATGCCGGCCCGCAGGAGATACCGCGCCATGACCGCCTGGTACTACAGCGACACCCAGCGCAATCGCCTCGGCCCGGTGGCCGCCGCCGACCTCGCCGAACTGCACCGCCAGGGCCAACTGAGGCCGGGCACGCTGGTCTGGCGCGAGGGCATGGCCGCGTGGTCGCCGTGGCATGAGGTGATGGACGAGGTGCTTGGCCCGCGCATGCCGCCGGGCATGCCGGCGCCGGCG
>NZ_VTRV01000247.1 GCF_008274655.1 Cognatilysobacter lacus
GAGGTTGTCGAGCAGCTGCGTGGCGACGGCGACCGGCGGCGGCGCGGCATGCGCGGCGTGGCCGGAGGCCGCGGCGATCAGCACGACCAGGGCAATGGCGGCCGCTGAACGAGTGGACGCGCGAGTGGACGCGCGCACCTCAGGCTTCCCGCTTGCAGAACATGCGCAACGCATCCGCCGGCGCAGCCTGCACGACGGAGACCAGCTCCCAGCCTTGCGGACCGAGCCTGTCGAGCTCTTCCTGCACGCGTTCCGAAAGCTTTCCGCCGAACATCCTGATATCGATTTCGACCACCTTGTACTGCCAGCGCCTGTCGCTCATCAGCTTTCGCCCTCCTCGGGCGTTGAATCGGTATTGCCGGGCTTGGGCAGCCGGCCGGCCTTGCGCAGTGCGTCGCGCAACACGTATTCGATCTGCGCGTTGAGGCTGCGCAATTCGTCGTCGGCCCAGCGCTGTACCGCCGTCATGACGTCGGCGTTGATGCGCAGCGGATAGGCCTTCTTTTCGCTCATCCGCGCCGCCGCCGGACCACCGCGACCAGCATCGCGATCGCGAGCGCATTCACCAGCAACGCGACCGCGAGGACGACCAGCACGATGCGGCCGGCGTCCGCACCGGCCCACAACATGGCCGCTGCGCCGACGAGCATCACGGCGCCCACGATGCGCATGCAGCGCACCAGGGTGACGGCCAACCCCGATTCGGTGCGGTCCGGATCACGCCGCTGTGAACTGCGCGCCAGCGACTGCGCGACCAGGAACGCCGGCACGCTGGTCAGCGCGAACGCGAGGGCGATCGCATTGCCGTCCATCAGTAGATCGAACCCGCGTTGACGATCGGCTGCGTGCCGCGCTCGCCGCACAGCACGACCAGCAGGTTGCTGACCATCTGCGCCTTGCGCTCTTCGTCCAGATGGACGACGCCGTTCTTCTCAAGCTCGGCGAGCGCCATCTGCACCATGCCCACGGCGCCGGCGACGATGCGCGTCCGCGCCGCGATGATCGCGTTCGCCTGTTGGCGCTGCAGCATGGCCTGCGCGATTTCGGGCGCATAGGCCAGATGGCTGATGCGCGCATCGATCACCGCGACACCGGCGTCGGCCAGGCGCTCTGCCAGCAGTTCCGCGAGATGCTTGCTGATCTCGGCCGCGTGGCTGCGCAGCGCCAGCTGCCCGTCCTCGTGCTGGTCGTAGGGATAGCTCGTCGCCATCGCGCGCAGCGCCGACTCGGCCTGGATGTGCACGAAGGTTTCGTAGTCGTTGACGTTGTAGACGGCCTCGGCGCTGTCGGCCACCTGCCAGACGATGACGGCCGCGATCTCGATCGGCGAGCCGTCGAGCTCGTTGACCTTCAGCTTGCCGCTCTCGAAGTTGCGCACGCGCAGGGACACCTTCTTCTTCGTATAGAAGGGGTTGTTCCACCGCAGGCCGTTGGCTCGGTCGGTGCCGATGTAGCGGCCGAACAGGCTGAGAACCGCCGACTGGTTGGGTTCAACCACGTACAGGCCGAAGAGGCAGACGAACAACACCAGGCCGACGATCGCGGCCAGGGCGATCATTCCCGGATGCGCGGCGCCAATCGCTCGGATGAACCAGGCCGCGTCGGCCAGGCTGGCGACCAGCAGGCCGAGAAGGACCGGAAGGCCGGACATGGAACGTGCTTGGATCTCTTTCATGGGTATTCCCTCGTGGACGAGAGAAAGATATCAGAAAGATATCATCTGCCATTACCGCTCGTCGGTGGCGCGTCGGCGTCGACGTCGATCCGGTAGAGCGGCGCCGGGACGAACTCGCCGGTGGCGAACACGTGGCGCGAATCGACGTCCCAACCCATCGCCTCGGCCTGCGGCAGCCACGGCAGCAGCAGCACGCGCGGCGGGCGCGATGCCGCGTGCGCCCAGTCCTCGTCGCCATGCCGGTCGTAGACCAGCAAATAGCGGTAGGTCATGACCGCGAGCCGGCGGCCGTCCGGCGAAATGTCCGCAGCCGTGACCTGCGCCGACAGCGGCGCGCGCTCGTCGGTGCCGCCCTCCGGCGCCAGGTCGG
>NZ_VTRV01000248.1 GCF_008274655.1 Cognatilysobacter lacus
GGCCGCCGCGGCACCCGGTCCCGCGGCGTCGCAGCCCGGGCTCGTGCAGTCCACGCCAATCCGCTCCGGGCAGCAGGTCTACGCCGACAACCGCGACCTCACGGTGCTGTCCGCGGTCGGCGCGGGTGCGGAAGTCATCGCCGATGGGTCGATCCACATCTACGGCGCGCTTCGCGGCCGCGCGCTCGCCGGGGCGCAGGGTTACGAGCAGGCCCGCATCTTCTGCCGCGAATTCCACGCCGAACTCGTCGCGATCGCGGGGCACTACAAAGTGTCCGAGGACGTCCCCGCCGCGCTGCTCGGCAAACCCGTCCAGGTGTGGCTCGAGGATGGCCAGCTCCGGATCGAGGCGCTGGACGCGTAATCCGTCACACATCCGCATGCTTTGAGGCATGCTGTGCCCGCGCCGGCCTTACCGCGCGGCTTGAAACGAATTGGAGGAATTTCAGTTGGCCGAAATCATCGTAGTCACCTCGGGCAAGGGCGGCGTCGGCAAGACCACGACCAGCGCCAGCCTCGCATGCGGACTCGCCCGTCGCGGCCACAAGGTCGCCGTCATCGACTTCGACGTCGGCCTGCGCAATCTCGACCTGATCATGGGTTGCGAGAGGCGCGTCGTTTATGACTTCGTCAACGTCGTCCACGGCGAAGCGTCGCTGAAGCAGGCGCTGATCAAGGACAAGCGGTTCGACAACCTGTTCGTGCTCGCCGCATCGCAGACGCGCGACAAGGACGCGCTCACCACCGAAGGCGTGCAGAAGGTGCTCGAGGACCTCGCTGCGGATGGCTTCGAATACATCGTCTGCGACTCGCCGGCAGGCATCGAGAAGGGCGCGTTCCTCGCGATGTACTTCGCCGACCAGGCAGTCGTCGTGGTGAATCCCGAAGTGTCGTCGGTCCGCGACTCCGACCGCATCCTCGGCCTGCTGGCGTCGAAGACGCGGCGTGCCGAGAACGGTGAGCGCGTCAAGGAGCACCTGCTGCTCACGCGCTACAGCCCGAAGCGCGTCGAGACCGGCGAAATGCTGAGCATCGGCGACGTCGAGGAGATCCTCGGCCTGAAGGCGGTCGGCGTGATTCCGGAGTCGGGCGACGTGCTCAATGCCTCGAACAAGGGCGAGCCGGTCATCCTCGAGACAACGTCCGATGCGGCGCAGGCGTACGACGACGCCGTCGCGCGCCTTCTCGGCGACACGCGCCCGCTGCGGTTCGTCAACGTCGAGAAGAAGGGCTTCCTCAGCAAGCTCTTCGGAGGCTGAGCCATGGGCATCTTCGATTTCCTGACCACGAAGAAGCAGACGGCCAACGTCGCCAAGGACCGCCTGCGCATCATCGTCGCGCACGAGCGCGCCGGGCGCGGCGGCCCGGACTACCTCCCGATGCTGCAGCGCGAGCTGCTCGAGGTGATCCGCAAGTACGTCAACGTCGACGTGGAAGCCGTCAAGGTCGACCTGATCGGCGAAGGGGATAACAAGGTGCTCGACATCTCGGTCGCCCTGCCCGAGAACGCCTCGCAGACGCCGTGAATCCGGCCGCACGTCAAACCGATGCCCCGCCCGCGCGGGGCATCGTCGTATGTGGCGCATGCTGACCCTGGCGGATATCGACGTCGACCGGGTCGCCGCGCTGCTGGCGCGTTACGGGCTGGCGTTGTCGCGCGTGCCCGACGGCGAGCCGATTCCCGGTTCCTACTGGGGCGAGTGCGAGGCCGGCCTGATCGGCTGCACCGTGTTTGCGCGCGGCGATACGCCGGTGCACTCGATGCTGCACGAGGCCTCGCACCTGATCGTGCTGCCGCCCGAACGTCGCGCCGACGTGCACACGGATGCCACCGACTCGATCGCCGAGGAGGATGCCGTGTGCGTGCTGCAGTCGCTGCTCGGCGCCGAGTTGCCCGACGTCGGCGCGGACCGCGTGCTCGCGGACATGGACGCTTGGGGTTACACGTTCCGCCTCGGATCAGCGCGCGCCTATGTGAATGACGACGCCGACGATGCGTGGGCATGGCTCGAGCGCGCCGGCCTGGTCGACGCGGCGCGCACGCTGCGCCTGCCCGACTGACGGCGTTCAGCGCGGCTGGA
>NZ_VTRV01000249.1 GCF_008274655.1 Cognatilysobacter lacus
CGCGCGCGGCGCGCAACTCGTCGACCTGGCTAGCGGAGATGTACTTCTGCGCGAGCAGCGGCTCGGCGCGGCGCAGGTTGGCCAGCGCCAGCGCGGCGCCGGCCTGCGCCTCGCGGTAGCTCGCCTGCGACTGCTCGAGTTCGCTGGCCAGCGAACGACCGTCGAGTTCCAGCAGCACCTGGCCGCGATGCACGAACTCGCCGACGTCGACATACAGCCCGGTCACGCGCAGGCCGCCGACCTCGACGCCCAGCTGCATCTCCTCGCGGGCCGCCACCGGGCCGGACACGCGGATCTCGCGCGACATTTCCTGCACGCGCGCCGGCACCACCGTGACCGCCATGGCCGGCGTCGCCGCAGCTGCCGGCGTCGCCGCGTCGGGCTTCCTGCTGCAGCCGGCGAGCGCGAGCAGCACGAGGCCGAAGCCGGTCCAGTGGCGGAACTTGGTCATGGGGGCGGGCGTCGGGGGAGCGGGCGGTGGCCCGTAGCCGGCAAGGATACGGGGCGGTACGTGGATGCCGTCGTGCCGCAGCTGCAAATCGATGCGGCACGGCGCAGTGGCGGGCCGGCTTCCTACGGCGCGTCGCTGTACTGGATCAGGTCCCACAACGTGCCGTAGAGGTCGCGGAACACCGCGACGGTGCCGTAGGGCTGCACGACCGGCGGCCGCGCGAACTCGACGCCCGCGTCGACGAGGCGCCGGTAGTCGCGCTCGAAGTTGTCCGTGCGCAGGAACAGCGCCACCCGGCCCCCGGTCGCATCGCCGACCCGCGCCCGTTGCGCCTCGTCCGACGCGCGCGCGAGCAGCAGCGACGTGCCGGTCGATCCCGGCGGCGCGACGACGACCCAGCGCTTGTCCTGTTCGGGCCGGTAGGTGTCCTCGATCAACTCGAAGCCGAGCTTGCCGACGTAGAACGCGATGGCCTCGTCGTACTCGCGAACCAGCAGCGTGACGTGGGCGATCGACACCTGCATGCGCGTCACGCGGACACCGGCAGGCGGAAGAACGCGCGCGCCGTCGCCGTGGTCGCCGCTGCGATCGAGTCCACCTTCGCGCCACGATCGCGCGCGAGTTCCTCGACGATGTGCGCGAGGAACGCCGGCTCGTTGCGTCTATCTTTCGGCAACGGCTTCAGCGTGCGCGGCAGCAGGTACGGCGCGTCGGTCTCGATCATCAGGCGGCCGAGCGGGATGTGCGGCACGATCTCGCGCAGGTGCTGGCCGCGGCGCTCGTCGCACAGCCAGCCGGTGATGCCGATGTGCCAGTCGCGATCGAGATAGGCGAAGGCTTCCTCGCGCGTGCCGGTGAAGCAGTGCACCACCGCCGGGCCGATGCGGCCTTCGAAGTTCTTCATGATCGCGACGAAATCGTCATGCGCGTCGCGCTGGTGCAGGAACAGCGGCTTGCCGGTGTCGACGGCGGTCTGCAGCTGCATTTCGAACGCGCGCCGCTGCGCCGGGCGCGGCGAGAAATCGCGAAAGTAGTCGAGGCCGCATTCGCCGACCGCGACCACCGTGTCGTGCGCCAGCAGCGCGCGCATCTCGGCGTCGCATTCGGCCGTGTATTCCACCGCATGGTGGGGGTGCACGCCGGCGGTGGCGAACAGCAGGCCGGGATGCGCGAGCGCGAGTTCCAGCGCTTTCGGCGAGTGCTCGCGGCTCGCGCCGGTGACCACCATCTGCGCCACGCCTGCGGCGCGGGCGCGTGCGATCACGGCGTCGCGATCGCGGTCGAAGGCGTCGTGGGTGAGGTTGGCGCCGATGTCGATGAGCTGCACGGGACTCGCGACCACGGGAAACGGCCCGCGATTCTAGCGATCCCGGCCGCGCGGGCTGCGAGAATGGCCGCCTGCGCGGCCGTCCGCCGCCGGGAACCGTGACTACGTGGCGTTTCCGATCGCCCCCCTTCTGCCGCGCATCCGCGAGTCGCTCGCGGCGCATCCGCGCCTGGTGCTCGAGGCGCCGCCCGGCGCGGGCAAGACGACGCTCATTCCGCTGCATCTGCTCAATGCGCCA
>NZ_VTRV01000025.1 GCF_008274655.1 Cognatilysobacter lacus
CGGGTCGCGCGGATCCGGGGCCGCCATGGCGCCGAGCAGCAGGGCGGCGTCGGCGACCGTGCGCGCCATGGGGCCCGCGGTGTCCTGGCTCACGGAGATCGGAACAATGCCCATGCGACTGACCAGCCCTACGGTGGGCTTGAGCCCGACGACGCCGGTGACCGATGCCGGGCATATGATGCTGCCGTCGGTCTCGGTGCCGATCGCCACCGCGGTGAGGTTCGCCGACACCGCCGTACCGCTGCCCGAGCTGGAGCCGCAGGGATTGCGGTCGAGTGCGTACGGATTGCGCGTCTGCCCACCGACCGCGCTCCAGCCGGAGACCGAACGCGAGGATCGGAAGTTGGCCCATTCGCTGAGGTTGGTCTTGCCGAGGATGACGGCCCCTGCTGCGCGCAAGCGTTCGACCAGGAACGCGTCGTGCGTGGGGATGTGATCGGCCAACGCCAGGGAGCCGGCCGTGGTCGGCATCGGTCGTGCGTCGATGTTGTCCTTCAGCAGCACGGGAATGCCGTGCAACGGGCCGCGGACGCGGCCGGCCCGGCGCTCGGCATCGAGCGCGTCGGCTTCGGCCAGTGCTTCGGGATTCAACGCGATCACCGAGTTCAGGCGCGGGCCGGCGACGTCGATCAACGCGATGCGGTCCAGATACGCCTTGGTCAGCGCATGGCTGGTTAGCTGACCGCTCGCCATGCGCGCCGTCAGCGACGCGATGTCGGCCTCTTCGAACGCGAATGCCGGCTGCGGGGACGAGGCGGCGGTGGAGGCGGGCGGCCCGGCGTCCTGGGAGGCGGGCGTCGTCCGGCAGCCGGTGAGGGCCAGGACGATACCGAAGGCGAGGGCGGGCGCGACGCGACGCATGGCGGCTTCTCCGACGGGAAGCCGCCAGCATCCGCCGGGGCGGTCAGGTGGGCAAGCGGGTGCGGCGGCGGAACAGGTCGCGCGCCAGCACGTAGACGATCACCAGGTTGATGACGAGCACCGATACGGACGCCAACCCCGGATGGCGCCACAGCGCATACAGGTCGAACGGCAGGTAGATGCCGGCGGCCACGCAGCCGAGCCAAGAGGCCCAGACCTTGTCACGCCACAGGCCCCAGGCCTCGACCACGTGCAGCACGCCGTACGCGGTCGCGATGGCGGCCGTGGCGTGCACCGCACCGGTGCTGATGGCGCCCGCGAGCCACACCAGCGGGCCCTCGGTGGTACTCAACTCGAAGTGGTGGATCAGCACGTGCACCGCATTGCGCAGCGGTGCCGGGCCGAGCAGCTCGAGGCCACTCGCGGTGATCAGCGCGAGCACGCCTTTGGCGGCTTCCACGAGCGCGATGGCGCGCAGCCCGGGGTGGGCGCGCGGGCTGGGGTTGTACGGGGGGGCGGGGTGTTCCGTCACCGGCGCGAGTCTACCGGCTTAGCCCTGGCGCGAGGCGCGCTTACGATCGGTCTCCGTCAGCTGCTTCTTGCGCAGACGGATTTCCTTCGGCGTGACTTCCACCAGCTCGTCATCCTCGATGAAGTCGAGCGCCTGCTCCAGCGTGTACTTGATCGCCGGGCTCAGCTGGATGGCGTCATCCTTGCCCGAAGCGCGCATGTTGGTCAGCGGCTTGGTCTTGATGGCATTGACGGTGAGGTCATTGTCCTTCGAGTGGATGCCGATCAACTGGCCCTCGTAGACCATGTCGCCCTCGGCCGCGAAGAGGCGGCCGCGCTCCTGCAGCGGGCCAAGCGAGTACGCCGGCGTCGCGCCCGGCGCATTGGCGATCATCACGCCGTTGATGCGCTTGGCGATCGCGCCCTGTTCCTTCGGGCCGTAGTGGTCGAACACGTGGAACAACAGGCCGGAACCCTGCGTGAGCGTGCGGAACTCGTTCTGAAACCCGATCAGGCCACGCGCCGGGATCATGTAGTCGAGGCGCACGCGACCCTTGCCGTCGGACTCCATGTTCTTCAGCTGCGCCTTGCGCGTGCCGAGCTTTTCCATGACGCCGCCCTGGTGCTGCTCTTCGATATCGACGACGAGCTGCTCGATCGGCTCCATCTGCTGCCCGTCGATCTCCTTGACGATGACTTCCGGACGCGACACGGCGAGTTCGAACCCTTCGCGACGCATGTTCTCGATCAGCACGGAGAGATGCAGCTCGCCACGGCCGGAGACGAGGAACTTGTCCGGATCGGAGCCTTCCTCGACCTTCAGCGCCACGTTGTGCAGCGTCTCGCGCTCGAGGCGCTCGCGCAGCTGGCGGCTGGTGAGGAACTTGCCGCCGCTCAGGTCCTTGTTGCCCGCGAACGGCGAGTTGTTGACCTGGAACGTCATCGAGATGGTCGGCTCGTCGACGGTCAGCGCTTCGAGCGCTTCCGGCGTGTCGAGCGCGCAGATGGTGTCGGAGATGCTGAGGTCGGAAACGCCCGAGATCGCGATGATGTCGCCGGCTTCCGCTTCCGGCACTTCGACGCGCTCCAGGCCCATGAAGCCGAGCACCTGCAATACCTTGCCCTGGCGCTTCTTGCCGTGGCGGTCGACGACGCTGACCGGCATGTTGGTGCGCACCTTGCCGCGCTGGATGCGGCCGACGCCGATCAGGCCGACGAAGTTGCTGTAGTCCAGCTGGCTGATGCGCATCTGGAACGGGCCATCGGGATCGACCTGCGGCGGCGAGACGTGCTTCATGATCGCTTCGTAGAGCGGGGTCATGTCGCCGCTGCGCGCGGAGTCATCGAGGCTGGCGTAGCCGTGAAGCGCGGACGCGTAGACGATCGGGAAGTCGAGCTGCTCGTTCGTGGCGCCGAGCTTGTCGAACAGGTCGAACACCTGGTCGATCACCCAGTCCGGACGCGCGCCGGGGCGGTCGATCTTGTTGACGACGACGATCGGCTTGAAGCCCATCGCGAACGCCTTCTGGGTGACGAAGCGCGTCTGCGGCATCGGGCCGTCCATCGCGTCGACGAGGATGAGCACGGAGTCGACCATCGACAGCACGCGCTCGACCTCGCCGCCGAAGTCGGCGTGGCCCGGGGTGTCGACGATGTTGATGCGATTGCCGTTCCAGGTGATCGCGGTGTTCTTGGAAAGGATCGTGATGCCACGTTCCTTTTCCTGGTCGTTGCTGTCCATGACGCGCTCGGCGAGCACGGTGCGCTCGTTGAACGTGCCGGACTGCTTGAGGAGGCAATCGACGAGGGTGGTTTTGCCGTGGTCGACGTGGGCGACGATGGCGATGTTGCGCAGGCGTTCGATAGACATGCGAAGAGACGCCTTGAGGCGCAAGCAGCGAAGGGAAGCCGGCTATTATAGCCGGTCAACCGCCCGGGACGACCGCCATGTCTGAACAGCCGTCCGCGCCGACGTTTCCGCGCTGGCTGATCGCGGTCGACCTGATCGCGGCAATCCTCGTCGTCGCGGGGCTTTTCCTGCATAACGAGCCCGATCGGATGGCCTCGATGGGCCTGCCGGTCGGCACCGACCTGCTGCTGCTCGGCCTTGGCGCGCTCGGCGTCGTGGGCTGCGGCAGCCAGTTCGCCCGCATTGCGCTGACGGCCGCTCGTTCAAGATCCAACCGCTGACCTTTCCCCCAAGGAGTTCCCATGTCCCTCATCGCCCATTTCGACACCGACCGCGGCCCGATCCGCGTCGAGCTCGCCCCGGACAAGGCGCCGCTGACCGTTGCCAACTTCGTGAACCTCGCGCGCCGCGGCTTTTACGACGGCCTCTCGTTCCACCGCGTCATCAACGATTTCATGGTCCAGGGCGGCTGCCCCAAGGGCACCGGCACCGGCGGCCCCGGTTACAAGTTCGAGGACGAGGCGCGCAACGGCCTGGGCCACGAGCGCGGCGTGCTGTCGATGGCCAACGCGGGCCCGAACACCAATGGCAGCCAGTTCTTCATCACGCACGTCGCCACGCCGTGGCTGGACGGCAAGCACACCGTGTTCGGCAAGGTGATCGAAGGCATGGATGTCGTCGACGGCGTGAAGCAGGGCGACACCATCCGCTCGGTGAAGATCGAGGGCGACGCCGATGCCGCGGTGGCCGCCAAGGCCGACCGCGTCGCCGAGTGGAACAAGACGCTCGACGCCAACGCGCGCGCCTGACCGATGCCTGCGTAGCGCCCGCCGGCCCGCGCCGGCGGGCGTTTGCGTGTCCGGCACCGGCCGGCCGAAAAGGTTTCACGTGATACCATTTGGCGGTTGTTCCGGCCCCGCGCCGTTGCGCCTCGCCGGCCTTTCATTGCCGCATTTTCCCGAGGTTCCGCGATGCTCCAGCTCGCCTCGCGCATCGGTCGCGCCAAGCCCAGCGCGATCATGCAGGTCGCCGAAAAGGCCAAGCGCCTGAAGGCCGAAGGCCGCGACATCATCAGCTTCTCGATCGGCGTCCCCAACTTCCTGCCCGGTCCGCACGTCTACGCCGCCGCCGCCGAGGCGCTCAAGCACGACAGCGGCCAGTACGGCAGCAACCGCGGGCCCGACGCCCTCATCGACGCCTTCATCGTCCACATGGCCGAGATCGGCCTGACCGGCTACACGCGCGCCAACTGCGCGACCGGCATCGGTGCCAAGCACGTCATCTACAACCTCTGCGAAGCGCTGCTCGACGAAGGCGACACCATCGCCTTCCCGACGCCGTACTGGACCAGCTACGTCGACATCGCCGAGATCCTCAACGCGAAGATCGACCTGCTGCCGTGCCCCGCGACGCAGAACTACAAGCTCACGCCGGCACAGCTCGACGCCGCGCTGGCGAAGAAGCCCCGCGTGTTCCTGTTCAACAACCCGTCGAACCCGACCGGCATGGTCTATTCGAAGGACGAGATCACCGCGCTTGCCGACGTCATCGCGAAGTATCCGGATACCTGGGTCATCACCGACGACATCTACAACCGGATGGTGTTCGACGGCGTGGGTTACCACAACTTCGTGCACGCCCGGCCCGAGCTGCGCGACCGCGTCATCTTCATCGATTCGCTGAGCAAGACCTACGGCATGCCCGGTTGGCGCGTGGGCTTCATGGCCGGCCCCGAGGTCGTTGCGCAGGCCGTGGTGACGATGAACTCGAACCACATCACCAACCTTCCCGAAGTCACCACCGCCGCGGCGCTCGCCGCGCTCAGCGGGCCGCAGGACATCCCGACGCAAAAGTGCGCGGAGTTCCAGGCCAAACGCGACCAGGTGATGGCCGTGATGGACAGCATCCCGGGCCTCGTCTGCCCGCGTCCGGAAGGCGCGTTCTACGTGTTCCCGGATATCAGCTGCGCGTTCGGCAAGACGCATGGCCCCAGCGGCACGGCGATCAAGAACGACGTCGACTTCTGCAATGCGCTTCTAGAAGCCAAGGGTGTGGCCTGCGTGCCCGGCTCGGCCTTCGGCGAACCGCGTGCACTGCGCATCAGCTACACGTGCCCGACGCCGCAGCTGCAGCCGGGCCTCGAGCGGTTCCGCGAGTTCTTCGCCGAGCTGGCCTGAAGCGTGGACGCGGAAGCGCTGAGCTCCGCGTCCAAGCCGTCCGGCAAGCACGGCGGCATCCAGGAACATTCGCAAGACAACCCCACACCTGATTCACGGAGTTCCTTTATGAAGACCCCCGTCCGCGTCGCCGTCACCGGTGCAGCCGGCCAGATCGGTTACTCGCTGCTGTTTCGCATCGCGTCCGGCGAGATGCTCGGCAAGGACCAGCCCGTCATCCTGCAGATGCTCGAGCTGCCGATGGAGAAGGCGCAGGCGGCGCTGCGCGGCGTGATGATGGAGCTCGAGGACTGCGCGTTCCCGCTGCTCGCCGGCATGGTCGGCACGGATGATGCGGAAGTCGCGTTCAAGGATGCCGACATCGCGATGCTGGTCGGCGCGCGTCCGCGCGGCCCGGGCATGGAGCGCAAGGATCTGCTGCTGGAGAACGCGAAGATCTTTACCGCCCAGGGCGCCGCGCTGAACAAGGTCGCCTCGCGCAACGTCAAGGTGCTGGTCGTCGGCAACCCCGCGAACACGAACGCCTACATCGCGATGAAGTCGGCGCCGGACCTGCCGGCGAAGAACTTCACCGCGATGCTGCGCCTGGACCACAACCGCGCACTTTCGCAGCTGGCGAACAAGGCCGGTGTTGCCGTCGGCGACATCGAGAAGCTCGTCGTCTGGGGCAACCATTCGCCGACGATGTATCCGGACTACCGCTTCGCGACCGTCAACGGCAAGTCGCTGAAGGACATGATCGACGACGCCGACTGGAACGCGAACACGTTCATCCCGCAGGTCGGCAAGCGCGGCGCGGCGATCATCGAAGCGCGCGGCCTGTCGTCGGCGGCATCGGCAGCCAATGCCGCTATCGACCACATCCACGACTGGGTTCTCGGCACCGACGGCAAGTGGGTGACGATGGGCGTTCCGTCCGACGGCAGTTACGGCATTCCGGAAGGCGTGATGTACGGCGTGCCGGTGACCTGCGCGAACGGCGAGTACACGCGCGTCGAGGGCCTGCCGGTCGACGGGTTCAGCCGCGCCGCGATGGACAAGACGCTGGCCGAGCTCGAGGAAGAGCGGCAGGGCGTCGCACACCTGCTCTGACGCACACGACGAAGGCGGCCACGGTCGCCTTCGTCGCTCTGGAAGCCCGGCGGCGCCAGCCGTCGCCAGCCCGCCGACACGGCGGACGCACCCGATGAGGTCGCAATGACGCAACAGTCTGCAGGCGCGCGCTTCCGCGCCGCCGTCCAGGAGGAATCACCGCTTCAGGTCATGGGCGCGATCACCGCGTACGCCGGCCTGATGGCCAAGCGCACGGGCTACAAGGCGCTGTATCTGTCGGGCGGCGGTGTCGCCGCGAACTCGCTGGGCATGCCCGACCTCGGCATCTCGACGATGGAGGACGTGCTGACCGACGCGCGCCGCATCGTCGACGCCACGCAGATGCCGC
This sequence comes from Cognatilysobacter lacus, assembly GCF_008274655.1. Classification (GTDB taxonomy): domain Bacteria; phylum Pseudomonadota; class Gammaproteobacteria; order Xanthomonadales; family Xanthomonadaceae; genus Cognatilysobacter; species Cognatilysobacter lacus. The sequence continues at coordinate 6,899 of NZ_VTRV01000025.1, forward strand.
TGCTGGTCGACATCGACACCGGCTGGGGCGGCGCGTTCAACATCGCGCGCACCATTCGTTCGTTCGAGCGCGTCGGCGTGGCCGCCGTGCACATGGAGGACCAGGTCGGACAGAAGCGTTGCGGCCACCGTCCGGGCAAGGAAGTGGTGTCGAAGGCCGAGATGGTCGACCGCGTGAAGTCGGCCGTCGATGCTCGCACCGATGCGTCGTTCGTGATCATGGCGCGTACCGACGCCGCGGCTACCGAAGGCGTGGACGCGGCCATCGAGCGCGCGCAGGCCTACGTCGAAGCGGGCGCCGACATGATCTTCCCGGAAGCGATGACGTCGCTCGACGACTACCGCCGCTTCAAGGCGGCGGTGAAGGTGCCGATCCTCGCGAACCTCACCGAGTTCGGGTCGACGCCGTTCTTCACTACGGACGAGTTGCGCGATGCCGGCGTCGACATCGCGCTGTACTGCTGCGGCGCGTACCGCGCGATGAACAAGGCGGCTCTGAACTTCTACGAGACCGTGCGTCGCGAAGGCACGCAGAAGAACGTCGTCGATACGCTGCAGACGCGCGCCGAGCTCTACGATTTCCTGGGCTATCACGCGTACGAGGCCAAGCTCGACCAGTTGTTCGTGTCGTCGAAGCCCGAGTAACGTCGCCGCCGCGCCTGATCCATTCCGAATTCGCTTCCGCCCGCGCGGAAGCCGCAACGAGAGAAGCATGCAATGAGCGAACAAGCGGTCCCGAAGGTCAAGAAATCCGTGGCGCTCAGCGGCACGCCGGCCGGCAACACCGCGCTTTGCACTGTCGGCCTGAGCGGAAACGACCTGCATTACCGCGGGTACGACATCAACGACCTCGCCACGAAGTCGACGTTCGAGGAAGTCGCGCACCTGCTGGTGCACGGCGCACTGCCGACGTCGTCGCAGCTGCGTGCGTACAAGGCCAAGCTCAAGCGCCTGCGCGGCCTGCCCGCGATCGTGCAGGAAGCGCTCGAGCTGGTGCCCGCCAACGCGCATCCGATGGACGTGCTGCGCACCGGCTGCTCGGTGCTGGGCACGGTGCTGCCCGAGCGCGAAGGCCATCCGGCGTCGGAGGCCCGCGACATCGCTGACAAGCTCATCGCGAGCTTCGGCTCGATGCTGCTGTACTGGTGGCACTTCACCCGCAACGGCGAGCGCATCGAGGTGCAGACCGACGACGACTCGGTCGCCGCGCATTTCCTGCACCTGCTGCACGGCGAGCGGCCGTCTTCGCTGCACGCCGACGCGCTCGACAAGTCGCTGATCCTCTACGCCGAGCACGAGTTCAACGCGTCCACATTTACTGCGCGCGTCATCGCCGGCACCGGCTCGGACCTGCACTCGTGCATCACCGGCGCGATCGGCGCGCTGCGTGGCCCGAAGCACGGCGGCGCCAACGAAGTGGCGATGGACATCATCAGCCGCTATTCGACGGCCGACGAAGCGGAAGCCGACATCCGCGCGCGCATCGAGCGCAAGGAGATCGTGATCGGCTTCGGCCATCCGGTGTACACCGTCGGTGACCCGCGCAACCCGATCATCAAGGAAATCTCGCGCAAGCTCTGCGACGACGGCGGCAACCGCACGCTGTTCGACGTGTCCGAGCGCATCGAGAACCTGATGATGGACACCAAGAAGATGTTCCCGAACCTCGACTGGTACAGCGCATCGGCGTACCACATGATGGGTATCCCGACGCCGATGTTCACGCCGCTGTTCGTGATCGCGCGCACCACCGGCTGGAGCGCGCACGTGATCGAGCAGCGCGAGGACGGCAAGATCATCCGCCCGAGCGCGAATTACATCGGGCCGGAAGATCGCGAGTACGTGTCGATCGATCGCCGCTGAGCCCGTGTTTCCGGTCGGTGCCCATCTGATAGCGATCGCGACCGCCGGGACCTGTCTCGTCGCCGTCGTCGTGCTCCACTTCGAGGGGATGGTGCGGCTCGGCCATGCCTACAAGCGCCATCGCGGCGAGGAGGGCGGGGCGGTGGGGCGGCACCTGATGCTGCGCATGGTGTTCGGGCTGGTCGTGCTACACACCGTGTCGATCATGATCTTCGGCGTCGGGTTCTGGACGATGCTCCAATTGCCCGACGCGGGCAGCATCACCGGCGCGCACCGTGGCACGTTGTTCGACGCCTTCTACATGTCGGCCATGACCTATTCGACGGTCGGATTCGGCGACCTTGCGCCGAAGGGCCCGATCCGCTGGCTGGCCGGGACCGAAGCATTGATCGGGCTGATGATGGTCGCGTGGTCGGCGTCGTTCGCCTTCATGGAAATGTCCCGGCATTGGCGGGACGACCTCCGCTGACCGGGTAACCGCGCCGCTGCTGCGCACAGGCGGCGCATCGGCGAAGCTGCTTTCCGATCAGGCGAGCCCCTCGGCCTTCAGCGCAGCGCGCACGCCTTCGTCGGCCTCCATGCGCGCGGCGAACGCGGCGATGCCGTCGAGGCCCGACAGGTCGACGCCGGTATTCGCGGCCCAGCGCAGCGTGATGTAGAGATAGGGGTCGGCGTAGCTGCGGAAACCCGCGAGCCATTCGCGGCCGGTCAGTTGTGCGTCGGCGCGCTCGAAGAGGCCACGCAGTCGCTGCCGCGCCGCGACCTTGAGCGCGTCGAACTGCGACGGGTCGGCGATGAACATGCCCGGTCCGAACAGCGGAATGAATGCCGGGTGCACGTCTGAATTGCAGAAGGCGAGCCAGCGGGTGGCCTCGGCGCGCTGGCGGGGGCTGCCGTCGCCAGCAAGGCGCGCGTCGGGGTAGAGGTCGGCGATGTAGCCGACGATCGCGGCGTTCTGCGTCAGTGCGAAATCGCCGTCTACGAGCACGGGAACCGAGCCGGCGGCATTGATGGCCCTGTACGCGTCGGACTTGATCTCGTCGCGCGTGACCACCTGTACCGCGAACGCGGCGCCGGACCAGTGCAGCGAGATATGGCACGCGGTCGAGCAGGCGCCGGGCAGGGTGTAGAGCTTCATCGGTGACTCCGCTGGACGCTGCGTCGACTATCGCTCGCCGACCCACATGCCGGCAACGCGGTCGCCGGGATGGAGGGTTGCGCGCATGCGCATGGACTCAGAGTGACGCGCCGAGACGGCTGCCCTGCGCGATCGCACGCTTCGCGTCGAGCTCGGCCGCGAGTTCGGCGCCGCCGATGACGTGCACGCTCCGCCCGGCTTCGCGAAGTGGCGCTTCGAGCGGATTGTTTGAAACCTGCCCGGCGCAGAGCACGACGTTGTCGACTTCGAGCGTGCGCGGCGCGCCGTCGACGGTGATGTGCAGGCCCCTATCGTCGAAACGCACGTATTGCACGCCCCCCAGCGCCTGCACGCCGCGCGCCGTCAGGCTTGCGCGATGGATCCAGCCGGTGGTCTTGCCGAGTTTCGCGCCGGGCTTGCCGGCTGTTCTCTGCAGCAGCCATATGGCGCGTGCGGTCGGCGGGGGTTCCGGCGCGCGCAGGCCGCCTCGCTGCTCGGTGTAGTCGACGTCGACGCCCCACTCGCGTCGCCATGCATCGACATCCAGGGCGGGGATCGTGCCGTGCTGCGCGAGGAATTCGGCGACGTCGAAGCCGATGCCGCCAGCGCCGACGATCGCCACGCGCGGGCCGATCGTGACGCGCCCCGCCAGGACGTCGTCATAGCGCAGCACGCGCCGGTCATCGCTGCCGGGAAACGTCACTGCGCGCGGCAGCACGCCGGTTGCGAGTACGACGTCATCGAAACCGTCGAGCATTTCGCGCGTGGCGCTCGCGCCCAGCCGTGCGCGCACATGATCGAGTTCGAGTCGACGCCGGAAATAGCGGATCGTCTCGTCGAATTCCTCCTTGCCTGGAATCCGACGCGCCAGGTTGAACTGGCCACCGATGTCGTCGGCGGCTTCGAACAGCGTCACGTCGTGCCCGCGCTGCGCGGCGACCGTCGCGCACGCGAGCCCCGCAACCCCTGCGCCCACCACGGCGACACGCTTGCGAACGGCCGCGGGTACGTACACGAGCTCCGACTCGTGGCATGCGCGCGGGTTCACCAGGCAACTGGCGCGCTTGTTCGCGAAGACATGGTCCAGGCAGGCCTGGTTGCAGGCGATGCAGGTATTGATCTCGTCGGCGCGCCCGTCGCGCGCCTTCGCCACCCAGTGGGGATCCGCGAGCAGCGGTCGCGCCATCGACACCATGTCGGCCGCACCGCTGGCGAGTACCGCTTCGGCCACGTCCGGCATGTTGATGCGGTTGGTGGCGACCAGCGGCAGTCGCACGTGCGGTTTGAGTCGCGCCGTCACGTCGACGAACGCCGCGCGCGGCACCGACGTCGCGATGGTCGGCACCCGCGCTTCGTGCCAGCCGATGCCCGTGTTGATGATGGTCGCGCCGGCGGCCTCGACGGCCTTTGCCTGCAGCACGACTTCATCCCAGGCCAGTCCGCCGTCGACGAGGTCGAGCATCGACAGCCGGTAGATCAGGATGAAATCGGGCCCGCAGGCTTCGCGGATGCGACGCACGATCTCGACAGCGAAACGCATGCGACGCGGCGCGTCGCCGCCCCAGGCGTCATCGCGACGGTTGGTGCGCGGCGCGGTGAACTCGTTGAGCAGGTAGCCCTCCGAGCCCATGACTTCGACGCCATCGTAACCGGCCTCGCGCGCGAGCCGCGCCGTGCGCACGAACGCACGGATCTGCCGTTCCACGCCGGCGGCGCCGAGTGCGCGGGGCTTGAACGGGTTGATCGGGGCCTGCAAGGCGCTGGGCGCGACCTGCAGCGGGTGGTACGCATATCGGCCGGCGTGCAGGATCTGCAGGCAGAGGCGGGCGCCGTGCGACTTCGCGGCTGCGGTCACCTGCCGGTGCCGTGCGACATGCCACGGCATCGAGAGCGTGCCGGAGAACGGCTTCAGCCACCCGCGAAGGTTCGGCGCAAAGCCGCCGGTCACCATCAGCCCGACGCCCCCCTCGGCGCGCTCGGCGAAGTAGGCGGCCAGCTTCGGGAAGTCGCGCGCGTGGTCCTCGAGGCCGGTGTGCATCGAACCCATGAGCACCCGGTTGCGCAATACGCAGAAGCCGAGGTCGAGTGGCGCGAAGAGGTGCGGATAACGCGGGTGGGCCGGCTCGGCGGACATGCAGAGGATACGCGTGCGTACGGTTCCCGCACGATGCCCTCAAACGACCGGGGCAGCAAGTCATGGGCTGGCTCGTCGCCGGCTTACCGCGGCTGCGCAACTGGACGCCCAGGGCTGCGACGCCCGGACGCTGGCGCGCGCAGTCGGGCTTGCGCGTGACCGCCCACCTCCCTTCGCGTTGCCGCACTTGAGGCATCGACGGAGTCTTGGAAACAGCGACGCGTCCACTGGAAACGAGACTGGATCCGGATTGGCCGCATGAGAACTGCTTGAACCGGGCGCAACCGCCGCGGGTCCGGCGGGGAACTTCGCGATTTGTTAGGCGCCCGTTAACAGCCTCTTCACGCCGACGCTTCTAGTCTCCGCGCCGATGGCTCTGTTCATGTAGCCGTCCAGAACGGTCGGAACACGCTGACGCGACTTCCCCCTCCTTCCCGTCCCTCAAGGAGCAACAACTCAAATGAACAAAAAACTTCTCTGTGCCGCCCTGCTGGGCGGTATGTCGATCCTTTCGGTCGCTCAGGCGCAGGAATTCGATGATCGCTGGTACGTCACCGGCGCGGTCGGCTTCAATCTCCAGGACAACGCGCGCGGCACGAACAATGCCCCGTTCGGCGCGATCGGCTTTGGCAAGATGCTCAACCCGAACTGGTCGTTCGACACCGAATTGAACTACCAGAACCCGCACCAGTCTGCGAACCAGGACCTCTGGTGGAGCCAGTACGGCATCTCGTTCGATGCGCGTCGCCACTTCATGGCTGAAGGCCGTTCGTGGAACCCGTACGTCCTCATGGGCCTGGGCTACCAGCGCGCCGAGGAAGAATTCGATCCGAGCAACCCGCTGATCCCGGCTCGCTTCACGCGCAACGGCGCGCCGAGCCAGCGTAAGGACGGCCATGTTGCCGGCAAGCTTGGCGTCGGCCTGCAGGGCGACGTGGGCCGCGTGAAGCTGCGCACCGAACTCGCCTACCGCATCGACGGCGACAACGGCAGCGTCGGCGCGCTCCTCACCGATAACGATCACAACGACGGCAAGGACTGGTTCGGCGACGTGCTGGCTTCGGTCGGCGTCGTGATCCCGCTCGGCCCTGCGCCGATGGCTCCGGTCGCGCCGGCTCCGACCCCGGCGACCTGCGCCGACAAGGATGACGACGGCGATGGCGTGAACAACTGCGACGACAAGTGCCCGGGCTCGGTTGCCGGCCAGGCTGTCGGTCCGGACGGTTGCCCGGTGCCGCTGACGATCGACCTGAAGGGCGTGAACTTCGACTTCGACAAGTCGACGCTGCGTCCGGATGCGGTCGCGATCCTCGACGAGGCCGCCTCGATCCTGCAGCGCTACCCGCAGCTGCGCGTCGAAGTCGCCGGTCACACCGACCTGTGCGGTTCGGATGCCTACAACCAGTCGCTGTCGGAGCGTCGCGCCCGCGCCGTGTACGACTACCTGACCGGTCATGGCGTCGACGCTTCGCGTCTGGCCGGCCCGAACGGCTACGGCGAGAGCCGCCCGCTCGAGAACACCCCGCAGACCCTGCCGGCGTGCAAGAGCGAGCGTAACCGTCGCACCGAGCTGAACGTGCAGAACGGCCAGTAAGCCCTCCGCACCGCAACACCGGAGCCCGGCCTTGTGCCGGGCTCTTTTTTGGCCGCCGGTCGGTCAGGCGTTAAGCCTTGTTAACAAATCCGAGCGGCCGTGCAATGATCGGTGCCGGCCCGTTCAGGAGCGTCAACGCCTGTTCCGCCGTATCCGACCTTTTTTGGAGTTGCATATGAAGATCCGCATGCTGAGCACCGCCCTGCTCGCAGGCCTCGCGTTCGCGCAGGCCGCGCAGGCGCAGTCGTTCGATGACCGTTGGTACCTCGCCGGTTCGGTGGGCATCAACGTCCAGGACAATGACCGCGGCACCAACAATGCCCCGTTCGGCACGATCGGCCTGGGCAAGATGCTCAACCCGAACTGGTCGTTCGACGTCGAGCTGAACTACCAGAACCCGCGCTTCACGAAGAACCAGGACCTGTGGTGGAGCCAGTACGGCGTGTCCTTCGACGCCCGTCGCCACTTCATGGCCGAAGGCCGCTCCTGGAACCCGTACCTGCTCGTCGGCGCCGGTTACCAGCGCTCCGAGGAAGAGTACAACGCGTTCCCGAGCCCGAATTCCCCGGGCCAGCGCAAGGACGGCAACCTGGCCGTCAAGCTCGGCGCCGGCCTCCAGGGCGACGCCGGTCCGGTCAAGATCCGCACCGAACTGGCCTATCGCATTGACCTCGACGACCAGAGCGTCGCCGCCCCGGGCGTCAACGGTTTCGGCGACCTGCTGGCTTCGGTCGGCGTGCTGATCCCGCTGGGCGCGGCTCCGTCCGTCGCTCCGCCGCCGCCGCCGGCCGTGACCTGCGCCGACAAGGATGACGACGGCGATGGCGTGAACAACTGCGACGACAAGTGCCCGGGCTCGGTTGCCGGCCAGGCTGTCGGTCCGGACGGTTGCCCGGTCCCGCTGACGATCGACCTGAAGGGCGTGAACTTCGACTTCGACAAGTCGACGCTGCGTCCGGATGCGGTCGCGATCCTCGACGAGGCCGCCTCGATCCTGCAGCGCTACCCGCAGCTGCGCGTCGAAGTCGCCGGTCACACCGACCTGTGCGGTTCGGATGCCTACAACCAGTCGCTGTCGGAGCGTCGCGCCCGCGCCGTGTACGACTACCTGACCGGTCATGGCGTCGACGCTTCGCGTCTGGCCGGCCCGAACGGCTACGGCGAGAGCCGCCCGCTCGAGAACACCCCGCAGACCCTGCCGGCGTGCAAGAGCGAGCGTAACCGTCGCACCGAGCTGAACGTGCAGAACGGCCAGTAAGCCCTCCGCACCGCAACACCGCAACACCGGAGCCCGGCCTTGTGCCGGGCTCTTTTTTTGGCCGCGGAGTACCGCACGGGTTCGGCGCTGCACTGAGGGGTCGGCGGTTGCCGCACGGCCGACGCCCCACCGTCACCGATGAAGCGTCGGTTCCTGCACCCACTAGGGCCGGGACGCCGCGGCCGCCGCATCGGTTTCGGCTCGCACGGGGTAGCGCGGAGCCCCACCTCGACGGTGCGCATGTTCACGGCGCGGGACGTATGCTGTGCCTCCGTTCCACGTTGGATAACGCCATGCGTCGCCTCGTCCTGTTGCCACTGTTGCTCGTCGCCGGAAGTGCCTGGGCGCAGGATGCGTGCACCGCGCTCGCGCGCACCGCCACGGCGCCGGTCGCGCTGCCGGGGCTGGCCCCGGAGCTCGTCGCCCCATCCGCGCAACTGGGTTCGCCGAGCGGGGTGCTCGCGCAGGCCTTCGACCAGGCGCAGAGCGTGGACGCCGTGCTGCTGCGGCTTCGAATCGATAAATGCCGTGCCGCCGCGATGTCCGCGCGCCCCGGCCAGTTCACGCCGGGCATGGATCCCGCGTCGTACAAGCCGCAGACCCAGTACGACAACACGCCGTGGCGGTTCGACATGAATCAGAACGGCAAGCGCATGACGGCGGACGAATTCGACGCCTGGATGAAGGCCAAGGGTGTTCGGGTCGCGAAAGGCGCGGCGCCTGCGCCGGTTGTCCCGCCGCCGCCGCCCGTGGAAAGCGGTAAGTAAGACGCAACGCAGTGCCCACGCCATGACCCGGCACGGGCTGGCGCGCGTGCTTTCGAAGCGCGGTCTGTGCTCGCGTACCCAGGCCGCCGTGTGGATCGCCGAGGGCCTTGTAACGGTCAACGGGCGCACGGTGCGTGACGCCGAACATCCCGTGCGCATGGACGTAGATCGCGTCGACGTCCGCGGACTCGACGATGCATCCGCCGCCCCCGTCTTCATCGCTCTCAACAAGCCGCGCGGCCTGGTGACTACGGCGCGCGACGAGCAGGGTCGCGACACCGTTTACCGGTGCTTCGATGGGGCGTCTCTGCCATGGCTGGCGCCGGTCGGACGGCTCGACAAGGCGAGCGAGGGGCTGCTGCTCTTCTCCAACGACCCCGCGTGGGCCGCCCGGGTCACCGATCCGGCCACCGGGCCCTCGAAGCTCTATCACGTGCAGATCGACCGGCTGGCCGACGACGTGCTGCTGGACGCGTTGCGGGCGGGCGTGCACGACGGCGGCGAAACGCTGTCGGCGGCATCCGTCGATGTGCTGCGACACGGCGAACGCAACGCGTGGCTCGAGATCGTGCTGGAGGCGGGTCGTAACCGTCACATCCGTCGCATGCTGACCGCGCACGGCGTGGGCGTGATCCGGCTGGTCCGCGTTGCGATCGGTTGCGTGACGTTGGGGAGCCTGCCGAAGGGAGGCTGGCGACCGTTATCCGTCGGCGAGGCGCAGTCGTTGGCGCCGCCGGGCCGCGCGCGCTGATAGCCGCCCCGCCGCAACAGCGCGCTCAGCGTCGAGTGCTCAGGCCTTTACGACTCCGAGTTCGTGTCCGATCCGGGTAAATGCGTCGATCGCGCGGTCGAGGTGCTGCCGCGTGTGCGCGGCGGAGATTTGCGTGCGAATCCGCGCCTGGCCCTTGGGCACCACCGGAAAGAAGAAACCGATCGCGTAGATGCCTTCTTCCAGCAGGCGATTCGCGAACTTCTGCGCGAGCGGCGCGTCGTACAGCATGACCGGGCTGATCGGATGCACGCCCGGCTTGATGTCGAAGCCGATCGACGTCATCCGCTCGCGGAAGTAACGCGTGTTCTCCTGCAGCTGCGTGCGCAGGTCGCCGGCGGCGGACAGCATCTCGAACGCCTTGATCCCCGCGGCCACCACATGCGGCGGCAGCGAGTTGGAGAACAGGTACGGACGCGAACGTTGGCGCAGCAGCTCGACGACCTCGCGCTTGGCCGTGGTGAAGCCGCCGAGCGCGCCGCCCATTGCCTTGCCGAGCGTGCCGGTGAAGATGTCGATCCTGTCCATCACGCCCTTGACCTCGGCCGAGCCGCGGCCGGTCGCGCCCAGAAAACCGGTCGCGTGGCATTCGTCGATGTGCACGAGCGCGCCGTACTTCGCTGCGAGCGTAGTGATCTCGTCGAGCGGCGCGATGAAGCCATCCATCGAGAACACGCCGTCGCTGGTGATCATGATCGTGCGCGCGCCGTCGGCCTTGGCCTGCTTCAGCTGGGTCTCCAGATCCGTCATGTCGCAGTTGGCGTAGCGGTAGCGCCTGGCCTTGCACAGGCGTACGCCATCGATGATCGACGCGTGGTTCAGCGCGTCGGAGATGATCGCGTCGTTCTCGTCGAGCAGCGGCTCGAACAAGCCGCCGTTCGCGTCGAAGCAGGCGGCGTAGAGGATGGTGTCCTCGGTGCCGAAGAAGTCGGCGATCGTCTTCTCCAGCTGCTTGTGCAGGTCCTGCGTGCCGCAGATGAAGCGCACGCTCGCCATGCCGAAGCCGTGCGTATCCAGCGCCTTCTTCGCTTCCGCGATGATGTCCGGATGGTCGGCGAGGCCGAGGTAATTGTTGGCGCAGAAGTTCAGAACCGTGCGGCCGTCGGCCAGCGTGATCTCCGCGGCCTGCGGCGAGGTGATGATGCGCTCGGACTTGAAGAGTCCGGCGTCGCGGATTTCGTCGAGGGTGGTCGAATAGCGCTCGGTAAGCGACATCACAGGCTCCGCAATGGTTGGGGCGGCAGGCGAAGCTGCCGGTGCGCGACTCTCGGCGCCATGGATGGCGCCGAGAAGCCTACATGGACGTATTCACGGCGTGTCGCGCATCGGCAGGTTCGCCTGCCGCGAAGCGTCGATGTCGCCAGCAATAACGTCCGAACGACTCAGTTCCAGCTCAGGACGATCTTGCCGCTCTTGCCCGCTTCCATCAGGTCGAAACCCTTCTGGAATTCGTCGACGGGCAACTGGTGCGTGAGTACCTTGCCGAGCGGGAAACCGCTGAGGACAAGCTGCGTCATCTTGTACCAGGTCTCGTACATGCGACGGCCGTAGATGCCCTGCAGCGTAAGCCCCTTGAAGATGACCTTGTCCCAGTCCGCACCGGCGCCCTTGGGCATGATGCCGAGCATCGCGATCTTGCCGCCGTTGTACATGCAGTCGAGCATGTCGTTGAACGCGCGCGGGTTCCCGCTCATCTCCAGGCCGACGTCGAAGCCTTCCATGTGCAGGTCGGCCATCACGTCCTTGAGCGACGTGTTCGACACGTTCACGACGCGCGTCGCGCCCATGTCGGCCGCCAGTTTCAGGCGATAGTCGTTGACGTCGGTGACGACGACATTGCGCGCACCGATGTGCTTGCAGATGCCGGCGGCGATGATGCCGATCGGGCCGGCACCGGTGATCAGCACGTCCTCACCGACCACGTCGAACTCGAGCGCGCAATGCGCGGCGTTGCCATACGGATCGAAGAACGCGGCGAGCTCGCTTGGGATCTGGTCGGGGATCGGCCACAGGTTCGACGCCGGCATCACGATGTACTCGGCGAACGCGCCATTGCGGTTCACGCCGATGCCGACCGTGTTCGGGCACAGGTGCTGCTTGCCCGCGCGACAGTTGCGGCAGTGGCCGCAGACGATGTGGCCTTCGGCCGACACGCGCTGGCCGATGGTGTAGCCGGTGACGCCCGTGCCGAGCGCCGTGATGCGTCCGACGAACTCGTGACCGATCACCAGGCCCGGCTTGATGTTGCGCTGGCTCCACTCGTCCCACAGGTAGATGTGCAGGTCGGTGCCGCAGATCGCGGTCTTCTCCAGCTTGATCAGCACCTCATTCGGGCCGGGCACCGGCACCGGCACCTCTTCCATCCAGATGCCCTTCGCGGCTTCCCGCTTGACGAGGGCGCGCATGGTCTGTGCGGGCAAGGGGAGGCTGACGGTGTCGGACATGCGGGGTGCCTGCGACGCGCGGCGCGCGGTGGAAGTCGAATTATACGGAGCGCCGGGCGCGGGCTTCGGCTCGCGGGCTCCGGTGCCTGAACGGCACGGACGCGTTGCGCCAAGCGTGAACCCGACCCGGTCGTGCACTCGGATGCGGCGGCTAGACTCACGGGCCCGTGCAGTCGATCCCGGAAATCCCATGCGTCCACGCCGCCTTGCCCTCGCCACGTTCGCCGCGCTCGCGGCTGTCTCCACCGGCGCAGGGGCGGTCGAAGGCATGTGGGTGCCGCAACAGTTACCGGAGATCGCAGGCGCGCTGAAGAAGGCCGGGCTGAAACTCAATCCACGCCAGCTGGCCGACCTGACCGCGGACCCGATGGGCGCCGTCGTGTCGCTGGGCGGCTGTACCGCCAGCTTCGTATCGTCGCAGGGCTTGGTCGTGACCAACCACCACTGCGCCTACGGGGCGATCCAGCTGAATTCGACGCCGCAGAAGAACCTGATCGAGACCGGCTTCAACGCGCCCACTCCGAAAGACGAACTTTCGGCGGGCCCGAATGCGCGCATCTACGCGCTCGAATCGATCCAGGACGTGACCAAACAGGTGCGTGGCGCACTGACGGCCGCGCCCGATGCCATGTCACGCAGCCGCGCGCTCGACGCGCTGGAGAAGCAGCTGGTGGCGGCCTGCGAATCCACGCCGGGGTATCGCTGCCGCCTCTACAGCTTCGCGGGCGGCAATACCTACCGGCTGTTCAAGAACATCGAAATCCGCGACGTGCGCCTCGTGTACGCGCCGCCGCGCAGCATCGGCAACTACGGCGGCGAGGTCGACAACTGGATGTGGCCACGCCACGTCGGCGACTTCTCGTTCTACCGCGCCTACGTCGGGCGCGACGGCCGCCCCGCCGCGTATTCGCCCGACAACGTGCCGTTCCACCCGAAGCATTTCCTCAAGCTCGCCGACAAGCCGCTGGGCGACGGCGACTTCGTGATGGTGGCCGGCTATCCGGGCAGCACCAGCCGCTATGCGTTGGCGAGCGAGTTCGACGCGACCTCGACGTGGACGTATCCGACGGTTGGGCGCCACTACAAGAACCTGGTAGCGCTGGTCGACAACGCCGGGCGCCGCAATCCGGACATCGCCGTGAAATACGCGGCCACCGTGCGCGGCTGGCAGAACGCGCTGAAGAACTACGACGGCCAGCTGGAAGGCTTTCGCCGCATCGGCGCGGCCGAGCGCAAGCAGGCCGAGGAGCAGTCGGTGCTTGCGTGGCTGCGATCGCAGGGCGCGCGCGGACGCGCGGGCCTCGACGCGCACGATCGGCTCGACCAGCTCGGTGCGCAGGCACGCGCGCATCGCGAGCGCGACCTCGTCTTCGGCCAGCTGCGCAGCACCGGTGTCCTCGGTGCGGCCATGCAGCTGTATCGCACGTCGACCGAACGCCAGAAGCCCGATGCCGCGCGCGAGGCCGGCTACCAGCAGCGTGACCTTCCGTCGCTGGAAGGCGCGCTGCGGCAGATGGACCGCCGCTACCAGCCGCAGATGGATCGCGAACTCGTCGGCTACTGGCTGCTCCAATACGCCAGCCTGCCCGCGAGCGAGCACGTTGCTTCGCTCGATGCATGGCTGGGCGGTACCGATGCGAAATCGGTCGACCGCGCGCTCGACCGGCTCGGCAAATCGAAACTCGGCGATTCGGATGCACGCATCGCCTTGTTGAACGCCGACCGCGCGACGCTTGAGAAGTCGAAGGACCCGGCGATGCAGTTCGCCGTCGCGGTGATGCCCGACGTGCTGCGCCTGGAAGACGAGGCGCGCGCGCGTGCCGGGGACTCGCTTCTCGAGCGGCCCGTCTACCTGCAGGCGCTCGCCGACTACCGCAAGGCGCACGGCCAGGCGGTTTACCCGGACGCGAATTCGTCGCTGCGAATCACTTTCGGCAACGTCGTCGGCTACACGACGACGGATGGATCGAAGCAGCCGCCGTTCACCACGCTCGAGCAGGTCGCGGCGAAGGCGACAGGCAAGGAGCCGTTCGATGCGCCGAAGGCCGAACTCGATGCGGTGCGCGCCAGGAACTACGGCGGCCTCGCGGACAAGCGCCTGGGGACCGTGCCGGTGAACTTCCTGTCCGATCTCGACATCACCGGCGGCAATTCGGGCTCGCCGGTCATGGACGCACAGGGCCGGCTGGTGGGCCTGGCCTTCGACGGCAATTGGGAGTCGGTCAGCAGCAACTGGGTGTTCGATCCGGCGATGACGCGGATGATCGCCGTCGACCAGCGCTACATGCGCTGGATCATGCAGGAGGTGTATCCCGCGCCCCAGCTGCTGCAGGAGCTGGGCGTACCCGAGAGCCGATAAGGTCCGTGCAAGGCGGAAGGCCGGCGATGCGCCGGCCTTCCATCAATGGCATCAGCCGTCGGACAGGGCGTAATCCAGGGTGTATGCATGGTCGCCGTCGGCGATGTCGATCCGCATCGAACCGCGGATGCCGGCGAGTTCACCTTCGCCGGAGTCGGGCACGATCTCGATCCGCAGCGATGGCGTGCCGCGATCCATGACGCCGAAATGCATCATGGAGAACCGACCGGCGCGCCCGTCGAGACGGCCGTCGAGCCGTTCGACTGCGACATAGCCCGCCGACCCCTCCGTCGCCGTGCCGACGGCCATCATGTGAACCACGCTGGTCGCGGCGAGCGGGCCGTCGAACACCTTGTCGAACCGCATGTGCATCGCCTGTGCGTCACCGCCGAGATCGAGTGCGCCTTGCGGCGAGCGTTTGACGTCGAAGCGGCCGTGGGCGATGGGCATGCGGGTTTCCTGTCGAGGCGGGGCCCGATCATCGCGCGTAGGCCGACGGTCGACCAGCACCGTGGCAGCCGCGTCCATCTGCTAGGCTCGGGTCTCGCGGATTCCCATGCCAGCCGGCCCCGTCTCCCGATCGCACGACCGCATGCGCCACGCATGCACGCAACACCGCATTTCCCGTCGCGACGCGACGGCCGGCTGGCAGGGCATCCGCGCATCCCTCACCACGGAGCGCGACGATGAAAGTGCTGGCATGCGATGGAATCCACGAAGATGGCCTCGACCTGTTCCGCCAGGCCGGTTGGGACGTGGATGTCGCCCCTGAACCGATCAAGGATCCTGCGGTACTCGCGCGTGCGCTCGTCGATGTCGACGCCGTGCTGGTGCGGTCGGCCACGCGCGTACCGGCCGAAGCCCTCGCGCAGGCGACGAAGCTCAAGGTGATCGGTCGCGCGGGCGCGGGCGTCGACACCATCGATGTCGATGCGGCCACCGCGCGCGGCATCGCGGTGATGAACGCGCCCGATGGCAACACGCTCGCCGCCGCCGAGCATGCGATCGCGCTGCTGTTCGCGCTGGCGCGCCACGTGCCGAAGGCGGACGCGGGCATGAAGGCCGGGCAGTGGCCGAAGGCAGGGCTCACCGGATTCGAACTGGAAGGCAAACGCCTCGGCGTGATCGGCCTCGGCCGAATCGGCGGCACCGTCGCCCGCAAGGCGCGCGGCATCGGCATGGATGTCGCGGCGTACGATCCGTTCCTGCCGGCGACCGCGGCCGGCAAGGGCAGCGTGCCGCGCATGTCGCTCGACGAGCTGCTCGCATGGGCGGACATCGTGACGCTGCACATCCCGCGCACGAAGGAAACCACCAACCTGCTGTCGGAAGCGCGCATGCGCTCGATGAAGCCGGGTGCGATGCTGATCAACGCCGCCCGCGGCGGGTTGGTCGATGAATCCGCGCTGCTACGCCTGCTTGATGAAGGGCATCTGGCCGGCGCCGCCCTCGATACGTTCGTCACCGAGCCGCTCGCCGCCGACTCGCCGCTGCGCGCGCATCCCAACCTTGTTCTGACCCCGCACCTGGGCGCTTCCACCAGCGAAGCGCAGCAGGCCGTGAGCACGATCCTCGCGCGCCAGATCATCGATTTCGTTGCGACCGGTGCAGTCGCGGGCTGCGTCAACCTGCCGCCGCTCACCGCCGAAGCCGCACGCGAAGTCGGGCCGTGGATGCCGCTGATGACCGCGCTCGGCCGCGTTGCATCGCGGCTGGTTCCGGCACCGACGCGCCTGCATATCCGCTACGCGGGCCGCACCGAAGGGCTCGACACGCGCCCGCTTACCCGTCTGCTGGTGGCGTCGCTGCTTGGGGCTGCCTCCGGGCGGGTCACGCCGGTGAACGCGCTGCAGGAAGCCACGCTGCGCGGCCTCGAAGTCTCCGAGACGATTGGTGGCGAAGGTGATGGCTACGACCGTCTGGTGCGACTCACCGTCGAGGGCGACAACGGGGCCGGCGGGGAAGTTCGTCGCCAGATCGACGCCACGCTGCACCGCGCGCCGCGTGTCGTTGCGCTCGATGGCGTCGAGATCGAGTTCGATCCGCTTGCCCACGTGCTGCTGATGCGCAACGAAGATCGGCCCGGCATGGTGGGAACAGTCGGCTCACAGCTGGGCGCCGCCGGCATCAACATCATCAATTTCGCGCTCGGTGCTGCCGGCGACGGCCAGGCGCGCGCGGCCATCACCATCGATCGCGAAATCGA
Organism: Cognatilysobacter lacus; assembly: GCF_008274655.1. GTDB lineage: Bacteria > Pseudomonadota > Gammaproteobacteria > Xanthomonadales > Xanthomonadaceae > Cognatilysobacter > Cognatilysobacter lacus. The sequence goes on from NZ_VTRV01000025.1 coordinate 23,430, forward strand.
CGAAGCACAACTGGACGTGCTTCGTCGCACGCCCGGCGTGCTGTCGATCCAGCAGGTCTGAGCCCACGGAGACGCATGCATGAAGATCCTCCTCGCGCGACACGGCGAAACGCCATGGAATGCCGAAGGCCGCTACCAGGGGCAGGCGGACATCGCGCTTTCGCCCGTCGGCGAATCGCAGGCGCTCGCGCTCGCACGGCGGCTGCACGACGTGCCGATCACGCGCGCCGTCGCATCGCCGCTTTCGCGCGCCAGGCGCACCGCGCAGATCGCGTTGGGCGACCGCGCATCGATGCTCGCTACCGATCCGGGCCTGATGGAGATCGCCCACGGCGACTGGGAAGGGTTGCTGGCCACGGAAATCCGCGAGCGCGACGGCGAACGCCTGCGCGCGTGGCGAGAATCACCCGACACCGTGCTGATGCCGGGCGGGGAATCGCTGGACGGCGTGCTCGATCGCGCATGGAGCGCATTCGCACGCGCCTGCGACGGCCTCGGCCATGACGACACATTGCTGCTGGTCGCGCACGACGCGGTCAATCGCGTGCTGCTGTGCCGGATCCTCGGCCTGCCGCTCGCGAACCTGTGGCGCTTCCGCCAGGGGCCGGCCACGCTGAACCTGCTGGAGGGCGACGATGCCGCGCATCTGGATGTCGTGCGGCTCAATGACTGCACGCACGCGACCGCGCTGTTTGGCGAGGCGGTGCACCGCGCGTTGTAGCCGATGCGACAATCGCCTGCCCGCCGATCGTAGACGACGATGTCCGAACCGCTTTCCGACTGGCTCGCGCGCCTCGAAGCACGCCATCCGCGTGCGATAGACCTCGGCCTCGACCGCATCCGGGAGGTGCATTCGAGGCTCGGGCTCGCGCAGCCGGCGCCGGTGGTGATTACGGTGGGCGGCACCAACGGCAAGGGTTCGACGGTGGCCTTCATCGAAGCGATCGCGCGTGCCCAAGGGCTGTGCGTGGGGGCCTACACGTCGCCGCACCTGCTGCAGTACAACGAGCGCATCCGCATCGATGGCCGCGATGCCGACGACGACGCGATCGTCCGCGCGTTCGAGGCGATCGAAGCGGCGCGCGGCGATACGGGGCTGACGTATTTCGAAGTCGGCACGCTGGCGGCGCTCTGGCTGTTCGAGCATGCGGGGCTCGATCTCGCCATCCTCGAAGTGGGTCTCGGCGGGCGGCTGGATGCCACCAACGTCGTCGACGCGGACGTCGCGGTGATCACGACCGTCGATCTCGATCACACCGACTGGCTGGGTAGCGACGTCGAAACGATCGGCTTCGAGAAGGCGGGTATCGCGCGTGCATGGAAGCCGCTGGTGCTGGGCGACGACGATCCGCCGTCGAGCGTGTTGCGGCACGCATATGCGATCGGCGCGCAGGCGGTGCGCATCGGCTGTGATTTCTTCTTCGATCCCGACACGGTCGATGGCTGGCGCTGGCGCGAGGTGGGGTTCGAGATCGACCTGCCGATGCCCGGGCTGGCCGCGCCGTCGCAGCTTCGCAACGCGGCCGTCGCGATCGCCGCGCTGCGTGCGAGTTCGCTGGCCATCGGCGATTCGGCGCTGCGCGAGGG
>NZ_VTRV01000250.1 GCF_008274655.1 Cognatilysobacter lacus
CCGCACGAGCCCGGCCGCGGCGCCGCGGGTAGACTGGCCGCCCCCACGCCACGCCCGCCACCTGCGCGGCGCCTGGAGCGCATGTACACCCTTCCGGTCCGCATCTACTGGGAAGACACCGACGCCGGCGGCGTGGTCTACCACGCCCGCTACGTTGCTTTCATGGAGCGCGCGCGTTCGGAATGGATGCGCGCGAACGGCCATGGGCAGTCCTCGTTGCAGGACGCCGGGGTCGTCTTCGCCGTGCGCGCGATGACGCTCGATTTCCTGCGGCCCGCGCGCCTCGACGACGCGCTCGACGTGAGCGTCTCGCTGGCCGAATGCCGCGGCGCCAGCCTGGTGTTCCGCCAGGAAATCCTGCGCGACGGGGAACGCCTGCTCGCTGCCACGGTCAGAATCGCCGCGCTCGACGCCGGGACGTTCAGGCCCAGGCCGATCCCCTCGGCGCTGCTCGCGCAGCTCGCCAGCCTCCAGATTCCCGAATGAGGGTCCGTCGCCGGACCGGAGAAACCGAATGACCGAATCGCACCGCACCCACGTCGCCACGGCGGGACTTACCCGATGAGCGCATTCTCCCTGATGCTGCAGTCCACGCCGCATTCGCTGCCCGATGCCGGCGCCGTCGACGCGCAGCCGCTTACCGACGCGGCGCAGGCCGTCACCACGGCAGCGACGGCAGCTGCACCGACGAGTTCGCTCGATCTGTGGGCGCTCGTCACGCACGCCAGCTGGCCGGTGATGGCGATCATGGCGCTGCTGACCGTGGCTTCGATCGCGTCGTGGATCATCATCTTCCGCAAGTCGATCCTGCTGCGCGCGGCGAAGCGCGAGGCCGTTGCGTTCGAAGAGACGTTCTGGTCGGGCGCCGAACTGACCAAGCTCTACGATGGCGCCAGCGGCCGCGGCCGCGATGCCGGCGGCATGGAAGCGATCTTCGAGGCGGGTTTTCGCGACTTCAATCGACTGCGCCAGCGTCGCGGCTCGGATGGCACCGCGCAGCTCGAAGCGGCGCAGCGCGGCATGCGCGCCACCACCTCGCGCGAGCTCGACTCGCTGGAGCACAACCTCGAACTGCTCGCCAACATCGGGTCCACGGCGCCGTACATCGGCCTGGTCGGCACGGTGTTCGGCATCATGGTCACGATGCATTCGCTGCTCGCCAGTTCGCAGCAAGTCGGCATCAAGGACGTGGCGCCCGGCATCTCCGAAGCGCTGCTCGCCACAGCGATGGGGCTGTTCGTCGCGATTCCCGCGGTGTGGGCGTACAACCGCTTCGCCACCGCGGTGGAGCGTCTGGCCTCGCGCTACGAAGCGTTCGCCGAAGAGTTCTCGTCGATCCTGCAGCGACAGTCGCACCTGGAAGGCTGAGCCATGTCGCTTTCCGTCAGGCGCCATCGGCGACGCAAGCTCAAGTCCGAGATCAACGTCGTGCCGTACATCGACGTGATGCTGGTGCTGCTCGTCATTTTCATGATTACGGCGCCGCTGCTGAACCTCGGCGTGGACGTCGACCTGCCGAAGTCGAACGCGAAGTCGCTGCAGCAGAAGACCGACCCGGTGGTGGTGCAGGTGGACGCCGCGGGCAACTACTTCCTCGCGGTGAAGGCCGGCAGCAACGAACGCGTGAGCCGCGACGAGTTGCGCACGCGACTCGCCGCGATCGTCGCGCAGAACCCGCAGTCGCAGGTGCTGATCGGCGCGGACGCGAAGGCGAGCTACCAGACCGTCACGGATGCGATTGATGTGCTGAAGCTCGCGCACGTCGACAAGGTGTCGCTTATCAGCGCACCGAAGAGCCCGGCGAAGTGAAGGCGCGCGCGGCCGACGACGCGACCGCGATCGCGCTGGCGGTCGCGCTGCACGCGGGCCTCGCGTTCCTGTTGTGGTTCGCGATGCATCGCGCCGAGCCGGTACAGGTCAGCGCCGGTGGCAAAATTCACGAAGATCCTCGCTGAGCCCGGCTCGCGTGCAAGTGCCACCGCCCCGGTGATGGGCTGCGCGACACCT
>NZ_VTRV01000251.1 GCF_008274655.1 Cognatilysobacter lacus
CCCGCCGCTGCGGTAACCGGCGGCGCGGCAGCGCGCTCGACATGGGCCGCCGCGGTCGCTTCCTCCAGCGCATCGCGGAAGTCGACAAGGGCGGTCGACGGCGTGCCCGTCGCGCGGCCTTCGAAGATCATCCGCGGCGTGCTGCCCTCGCCGTAGGCGAGCTGGTCGGCCTCGTCGTCGATCTGCAGCACCGCGCCGTCGAGCGCGATGCCGGCGAACAGGCCACGCGCGCGCGACCACGACCAGATCTCCGCCTTGAGCTGGCCGTCGGTGGCCGTCGCCGCGCTGCGCCCGACCGGTCCCGCCGCAACCGCCGCATCGGCGCCCAGCGTGACCTTGCCGTTGACGATCGAATCCACGCCGCGCTCGCCGCGGAACACCAGCACCACGTCCGAGGACTGCACGCCAGCCTGCAGGCCGACGGAACCGCCGGTGAGCTTGACGAACGCCGGCTGCGACCACGTACCGTCGGGATTCTTCACCGCCATCACGCCGTGGCCGCGTCGACCGCCGAACACCAGGCCGATCTTCAGCGTGTCGGGCACGACCACGATCGCGCGCGCCTCGTCGAGCAGCTTGTCGGGAATGGCCGACTCGGGAACCTTGCGGATCTCCTGGAGCACGCGCAGCGCGTTGCGGGCGCGCTCGTCCTCCACGGGGCCGGCGAACGCCGGGGCGGCGGCCAGCAGGCCGAGGGCGAGAAAGAGTCCGGAAAGGCGGGGCAGACGATCCATGGTCGATACCGGCGAACGGGGTGGTTCAGGCTAGTGACGCGCGGATGAATATCAAGCAACCGTGGCCGACCGCGGCGGTCGCGACGTCGCGTTCCGTTCCTGGCCGCCGTCCGCGCCGGGCCCGCTGTCATGCTATGGCGATGACCGACGCCGCCCCGCGCACCGCCCTCGTCCTCGTCAACCTCGGCACGCCGGCTGCGCCGACGCCGCGCGACGTGCGCCGCTACCTGTCCGAATTCCTGCACGACCATCGCGTGGTCGATCTCAGCCGCTGGCTCTGGTGCCCGCTGCTGCACTTCGTGATCCTGCCGGTGCGCGGCAAACCGGTCGCGAAGAAGTACGCGTCGATCTGGATGGACGGCGTCGACGGCGGCTCGCCGCTGGCGGTGTACACGCGTCGTTTGGCGCGCGCCGTGCAGGCGCAGATGCCGGATGTCCGCGTGGTCGAGGCGATGCGTTATGGCAAGCCAGCGCTGCGCAGCGTGCTCGACTCGCTGCGCGCCGACGGCATCGAGCGCATCGCGGTGCTGCCGCTCTATCCGCAGTACTCGACGTCGACGACGGGCGCCGTCACCGACGTGGTCGCGGCGGCGTCGCCGGACGCTCGCGTCGTCGAGCAGTACCACCTGGACGCGGGCTGGGTCGACGCGGTGGCGGCGACTGTCCGCAGCGCCCGCGCGGGGTTCGGTGGCGAGCGCCACCTGCTCTTCTCGTTCCACGGCCTTCCCGAGCGTTTCATCCGCCGTGGCGACCCGTACCAGCAGCAATGCGAGGCCTCCGCGGCCGCGATCGCCGCGTCGCTGGGCCTCGGTCGCGCGCAGTGGACGATCGCCTACCAGTCGCAGTTCGGTCGCGAGAAATGGATCGGCCCGTCGACGCAGGCCACGCTGCGCGAGTTCGCCGCGCGCGGCGTATTCGATGTCGACGTGGTCGCGCCGGGATTCGCGGTCGATTGCCTTGAAACGCTGGAGGAAGTGGGCGAGATGCTCGCGCACGAGTTCGCGCAGGCCGGCGGCCGCATGAACTATGTCCCCTGCCTCAACGATTCGGCGGAACACGCCCGCGTATTGGCCGACATCGCGCGCCGCGCGCTGGCCTGACATGCGCGAGATCGCCCTCGACACGCCTTTCGGCCGCCTCGCCGGCCTGCGCTTCGGCGACGGCAGAA
>NZ_VTRV01000252.1 GCF_008274655.1 Cognatilysobacter lacus
CTGCATTACCTGCTGGGCTGGGACGAGGTCGGCAACCTGACTTCGCTCGGCGACACCGCGAGCAACCCGAATATCTCCGTGCCGCTGCGCGGCTACGGCTACGACGGGCTGAACCGGCTCACGGCGGCAAACGATCCCAACAACACACTGCTGCAGGGTTATGCCTACGACGCCACCGGCAACCGCCTGAGCGACACCAAGGTCACCAGCGCAACGGGTACCACGGCGTACACGTATCCGGCGACCAGCCACCGCCTGACCCAGGTCGGCACTGTGGCGCGTACCTACGACGCCATGGGCGACATGCTCACCGGCACCGTCAATGGCGTGGCCAAGACCTATACGTACGACGTGACCGGCCGCATGAACGTGGCCAAGAACGGTTCGACCGTTGCGATGAACTATGCCTACAACGGCAAGGGCGAGCAGGTTCGGCGTTACCCAGCGGCCACGTCGACCGCCCAAACGTATGAGGTGTACGACGAAGCCGGGCACTGGATCGGCGAGTACGACGTCAACGGTGCACGCAAGCAGGAGTTCATCTGGCTCGGCGACCTGCCGGTGGGTGTGTACGCGCTAAGCCCGGGTTCGACGACGGCGTACCAGGTTTATCAGGTCGAGCCCGATCATCTGGGCACGCCGCGTGCGGTTGTCGATGCGACGCGACAGAAGGCGGTGTGGTCGTGGCCGCTGCAGAACGAGGCCTTTGGCAAGAGCAATCCGATCCAAGATCCGGATGCGGATGGGAAGGCGTTTGTGTTGGATATGCGGTTTCCGGGGCAGAGGTTCGATAGTGGGAGTGGGCTGAACTACAACTACTTTCGGGATTTTGACGCATCTGCTGGTCGGTACGCGCAGAGCGATCCTATTGGGCTGCGAGGCGGCGTGAGCACCTTTTCGCTGGTCAAAGGGAGCCCGCTGGTTTACACCGATCCGTTCGGCCTATTCGTTCGTGTGACTTATTGGATTTCAGCAGGAGTTATCTCGGCCTACGACACGGCAGATCCGATGAATGAATACAGCACATACGCGAAAACAGGCGGAACTTTTTCCACAGACGGCGTATTCAATTCCAATGGTCAGGCTATTCCCGTCGGCACGTACGATATTCTTGGAACCAGAAGGCCCGGTTGGTACCGGCTTGATCCGAAGGATGGCACCCGATTTGATGATGTCGACAATGCGACCGGACGAGGCGCGTTTAGACTTCACCCGGGTACGCACAGTCTAGGATGCATCACGGTTGACAAGAACTCAGACAGCATGAGGCTGTACGAGAGTATCCAGACACTTATTGACAATACAAGGACAGTTACGATTACCGATGCAGCTCGGCGATCGCTTATTTCCGGACCTTACCCGATTCGATACGGGTCGCCCGCTGGAACGCCTGTAACTTATTATGGGCAACTGGTTGTGATGCCATGACCGCACGTACCACCAAATCGGCGTTCGTCAAGGCAAGCGCAGTCGCGTTCACTGCTATATGCGCGCTGGGTGTCGCACTGCAGTTTCTGTACTCGTTTGGTCAGCTATATCATGTGTACATCGTGGGCTATAAAGCGGGTGGCTTGTCGCCTCACCTAATTAGCTTTGGCTCCACGGGGCTGGCGCTGTATCTGGCTGCTGCAGCGGGCCTAGCCATTTCACTCGCTATTTTTATCAGGCAGCGGGGAGGGGTCAGGCGCGCCAAAATAGCTGCAACTTTGCTCGCCATTTCGTTGCTGAGTGCCGTCGTGATCGTTTGCCTGGTTACCTCACCCTTCGCGGACGTGGTTTCAAGGGGATGACGGCCAACTGAAGCAAAGGGGGGGGCTGCAGCGAAAGAATGGGGTCAGGTTCCATTACATCCCTCTAGCCTCAAGACCGGAACCAAAAAATGGGGTCAGGTTCCATTTCCAACTGGCGTCCGTGATGAAAAATGGGGTCAGGTTCAATTTCGGCTGGTTCTTATGAAGGTCGGCCGGACGGACGCGAAGCTTCGGGTCCCGCC
>NZ_VTRV01000253.1 GCF_008274655.1 Cognatilysobacter lacus
GCCTTGCCGCCGGCGGTGCGCGCGTCTTTGCGCGGCGCTTTGCTGCCCGCGCGCGAAGTCTTCTTCGTTGCCATCGGAGTATCCATGCGTCGGCGGCCAATCGCCGGCGGCCAACGTAGGCCCGCCGCCGTGATGGGGTGCTCACCGCCGCAGCGGCCGCGCTACGATGCGGCGACCGCATTTCCTGGAGCACCCGCATGACGGCAGTGACGCTCGGCATCCTGCGCGAACGCGCACCCGGCGAACGGCGCGTGGCCGCCACGCCCGAGACCGTGCGCAAGTTCATTGCCCGCGGGGCGCGCGTGCTCATCGAACCCGACGCCGGTGCCTCGGCGGGCTTTGTCGATGCCGCCTATGCCGAAGCGGGCGCCGAAACGCTTGCAGCCGGCGACATCCTCGCGGCCTGCGACATGCTGCTGTCGGTGCAACCGCCGCCGGACGAAGCGCTGGACTTGCTGAAGCCGGGTGCAGCGATCGTCGGGCTGCTCGCGCCGCAGGCATCCGACACGCGCGCCGCGCGCATCCGAGAGCGCGGCCTGGTCGCCTTTCCGCTCGAGCGCCTGCCGCGCACCACGCGCGCACAATCGATGGACGTGCTCAGTTCGCAGGCGGGAATGGCCGGTTACAAGGCGGTGCTCATCGCCGCGACGCTGGCCCCGCGATTCTTTCCGATGCTGACCACCGCCGCCGGCACCATCCGGCCGGCGAAGGTGCTGGTGATCGGTGCAGGCGTCGCCGGGCTGCAGGCAATCGCTACTGCCAAGCGCCTCGGCGCGCAGGTGGAAGGGTTCGATGTACGCCCGGAAACGCGCGAGCAAATCGAGTCACTCGGCGGGCGTTTCCTCGACCTCGGCGTCAGCGCGGCGGGCGAGGGCGGCTACGCACGTGCGCTCAGTGACGAGGAGCGCGCCGAGCAGCAGAAGCGACTGGGTGCGCACCTGGGTTCGGTCGACGTGGTGGTGTGCACGGCCGCCGTGCCGGGACGGCCCGCGCCGAAGATCGTTACGCAGGACATGGTGGCCGGCATGAAGCCCGGCAGCGTGATCGTCGACCTGCCGGCCGAGAGCGGCGGTAACTGCGAGGCCACCGTCCCGGGCGAGACGCGCGACGTCGGCGGCGTGACCGTCGCCGGTCCGTTGGCGCTTGCCAGCATGGGCGCGTTGCAGGCCAGCGAGATGTACGCACGCAACGTGCTGAACTTCGTCAGCCTGTTCGTGGACAAGGGCGAGTTGGCCTTCGACTGGAGCGACGAATTGCTCGCTCGCACTGTCTGGCCGGAGCGCGAAACGGCCGCGGCGAGCGCGGCCGCCTAGCGTCGATCGCGACTTCGGCGAGTCGAACGCTCGAACCCTTCAGCCCCGCCCGGCCGGCGTCCCCAGCGATCTCAGCCATTCGCGGCGCTGCTCGGGCGTCATCGCACGGACCTTTTCGCGCAATGCCTTCCTCTGGTCCGGCGGCAGCTGGCGGAAGCGCTGGAACGCGTCGTGCGCCTGCGTGCGCTCCTCGGGCGACATGCCCTGCCAGCGCTCCACCCCGCGTCGCGCCTGCATGCGCTGCTGCGGGGTCATGGACTTCCAGCGTCCCGCGTGGCCGAGCATCCGTTCGCGTGCCTCGGGGCTCGCGTTCCAGCGGTCGCGGATCGGCGAGATCAGCAGTTCGCGCTGCGACGGCGACAGATGATCCCAATCGGGCAGCGACGTGGCGGCGGACTGCGCGCGGCCGGGCGCGGCAACGAAGAGAAGGGAAACCAGGGCAAACGGGATCAGGCGATTCATGGTCACTCCGCGTCGGCCGGGCGCATGTCGCCCAGCCAGAGGTAGAACTCGGGGTCTTCGGACAGGTCGGGCGCAATCGTCTCGGCATCGGCGCGCGAGGCGGTGCGGGTGTCGATGGCGGCCAACACCGGCGGCGTCGCGGCGCCCGGCTCGACGCTTCGTCCTTCGACGCCCGGCGTCGCCACGACGGGCGACGTGGCGGCCGAGTGCGTC
>NZ_VTRV01000254.1 GCF_008274655.1 Cognatilysobacter lacus
AGCGACGACGCCACCGCCCGCGCGTAACCCGCGTCGATCCTGGCGACCGAATGCGGCACGCGGCGCATCGACGTCAGCGCAGCCTGCATTTGCCGGGCCGCGCCGTCGACGTCGACATGCGGATAGCGCCGCAGTGTTGCACCCGACAGCCTGGAGGCGTCGATCAGCGAGGCGTGGTTGAGGCGGTCCTGCACGCACGCGTCGCCGTCGCGCAGCAGTGCCTGCAGCACGGCGAGGTTCGCCACGAACCCGCTGCCGAACAGCAGGGCGGCGGGCGCCTGCAGCCAGTCGGCCATCTCGCGTTCGAGCGCATCGTGCGCCGCGTAGTGGCCGCAGACGAGCGCGGACGCCGTGCTTCCGACGCCATCCGCGGCGGCGTCGCGCAATGCGGCGATGACCTGCGGGTGCTGCGACAGGCCGAGGTAGTCGTTGCTGCAGAAGTTCAGCAGCTGGCGGCCGTCGACTTCGCAACGCATGCCGTCGCGGCGGGTGACGATGCGGCGCGCGCGACGTCGCGCCGCCGCGTCACGCGCGGCGCGGGATTCGGCGATGCGCTGCGACCACGTCACGTCAGGCCGCGCAGCCGCAACCGGTGCCGCAGCCCATCGATGCCGCCGGTGCGGCGTCGACGATGTCGGCATGCACGGTGTTCGGCGCCTCCACCACCTGCATCGGGCGCAGGCCGAGGCGTGCGAACAGCGCCATGTCGCGCTCGGTGTCGGGGTTGCCGGTGGTGAGCAGCTTCTCGCCATAGAAGATCGAGTTCGCGCCGGCAGCGAAGCACAGCGCCTGGAGCTCGTCGCTCATCGATTCGCGGCCCGCGCTCAAACGCACCATCGAGCGCGGCATCAGGAGGCGCGCGACCGCGATCATGCGCACGAACTCGAACGGGTCGATCTCGTCGCTGCCCGCGAGCGGGGTGCCTTCGACCTTGACCAGCCGGTTGATCGGCACCGAATCGGGATGCGCGGGCAGGTTCGCCAGCGCCTGCAGCAGGCCCGCGCGCTGCGAACGCGTCTCGCCCATGCCGACGATGCCGCCGCAGCAGGTTTTCATGCCCGCATCGCGAACATGCGAAAGCGTGTCGAGGCGGTCCTGGTACTCGCGCGTGTGGATGATCTCGCCGTAGAACTCCGGCGCGGTGTCGAGGTTGTGGTTGTAGTAGTCCAACCCGGCCTCGCGCAGCGACTTCGCCTGCGTGTCGCTGAGCATGCCGAGCGTGGCGCAGGTCTCGAGGCCGAGCGCCTTGACCTCGCGGATCATCGCCGCGACCTTCGGGATGTCTCGGTCGGCGGGTGAACGCCAGGCCGCGCCCATGCAGAAGCGCGAGGCGCCGGCGGCCTTGGCCTGCTTCGCCTTCTCGACGACGGCGTCGGTCGACATCAGCTTGGTCGCATCGACCCCGGTCTGGTAGCGCTGCGCCTGCGGGCAGTAGGCGCAGTCCTCGGGGCAGCCGCCGGTCTTGACCGACAGCAGCGTCGACACCTGCACCTCGGCCGGGTCGAAATGCTGGCGGTGCACGCTCGCGGCGCGATGCAGCAGTTCCGGGAACGGCAGGTCGAACAGGGCGAGGATCTCGGCGCGCGACCAGTCGTGGCGCAGGCCGCCGGTCACGGCGCGCAGTTCACTGACAGCTTCCATGGGAGTTTTCCGACAGGCGCCGCGGGGCGGGCCCGGCAGTCTGGAAAGCATGGATACCGCTGTCAACCTGATCGACCCGCCGCCGGTTGACGGCCTGCGGGCGCGGCTCGCGTTCTGGATGCGCAACGACGCCACACGCCTGCTCTGGCCGACGCGCTGCCTGGCCTGCGACGACCCCGGCCTGGACGGGCTGGACCTGTGCGCCGCGTGCGAGGCGACGCTGCCAGTGCACGACCTGGCCTGCCCGACCTGCGCGCTGCCCG
>NZ_VTRV01000255.1 GCF_008274655.1 Cognatilysobacter lacus
CCACGTGGAGCAGCGGGCCAGCATCCCGGCGCGTGGGCTCTAACAATTCGTCCAAGCCGACGCCGCTTCGCGGCGCGGCTTAACTCAGGTGTTAGGCGGCAATGGAAGGTTCGATGCAAGTTGGGCGGTGGAGCATCCGGTTCGATCCGGAACTGACTCGCGAGCTGTACGCCAAGACGGCGAGCATCTCCTGCGAGTGCAGTGATTGCGTCAACTTCCGTGCGGCCGGCGAGCGTGCATTCGCTCCGCCCTTCCTACATTTGCTCACGCAGCTCGGTGTTGAGCCCAGCAAGCCAGCGGAGCTCTGCCACTACGGCGCCAGCGGCGAGCCCATGCCACCACAGGGCTGGTTCCACGTCGTTGGGCATCTCGAGACCGGCCGGGACGCGTGGCAGCAGACCGGCCAAGACACCTACAGCCTTGATCCGGAGCCGTTTCCCGGCATGACAAGCATCGGGTTCACGTCGCGCCTGTCCCAAGTTCCGGAACCTTTCGAAGGTCACCCGCTCGTCCAGCTGGAGTTCGAAACCACCGTTCCGTGGGTCACGGCGGCGCCACTGGCATGATGCACTGGTTGCCGCCTAACAATTCGTCCAAGCCGACGCCGCTTCGCGGCGCGGCTTAACTCAGGTGTTAGCTGCCAGATGGAGAAATCGGTAACCGCGCCTCTCGGAGCACATCGCCTCGCCGGCGAGTTTCTCAGCGCGGCACTGAAAGTATCCCCTGTGCCGTCCTCGGCAGCCGAGGAGTTGCGGCGGCCGTTGTCTCTGGTGGGCTACTACTTAGTCGGGCACTCCGTCGAGCTCAGCCTTGAGGCCTTCTTGTTGGGTCGGGGCGTTGCTATCGCAAAGCTTCGCAACAAGCCATTCGGCCACAACTTGGTGTCGCTCGTCTCGGAGGCGCGGCGTCGCAAGCTTGGGCTGGTGGTGAAGCTGTCGCGCCAAGAGTTGCTTGTGCTCAGCGTGCTCAATGAGTGCTACAGCGCCAAGGAGTTGGAGTATTCCGTTACTGGTCTGCGGCGCTTGCCCCGCTACCCGCTCGCTGTGGCCCTAGCATCCAAGCTGCTCAAAGAGCTGGCGCCCTACTGTCGTAAGCTGGCAGCTAACAATTCGTCCAAGCCGACACCGCTTCGCGGCGCGGCTTAACTCAGGTGTTAGCGCCCACACCGGGAAGCAGTCCGGCGCTTGAATGGTTCTGCCGCGTTCGAACTGTTTAGGCTTACGGCCAGATTCACGGGCCGCATCTCGCACGGCCGCAGCATTCGGCCGTTGTCGTAGCGCTCGTCGGCTTCCGGCTTCGCCGCCGCGTTCCAAGCTCGGCTTTCATGCAACACTTTCGCCTCGTGGAGCAGCAGGCTCGTATCCGGGCGTGTGGGCTCTAACAAGTCGTTCAACCCGACGCCGCTTCGCGGCGCGGGTCAACTCTGGTGTTAGGCCTCCAAGGGGAGTTCCGCAGTGACCAAACCATTTTCTGCAGCGGCGATGCTCGCCCTTCTACTGGGGGCGGGTTCCGCGTCGGCTACAGAGGGCCCTCGCATATCAGATCCGCTCGGGGATTCAACAGAATTTCTAGCGAATTGTCGCTGGGCAGAACGCTTGAGCTCGCCCGGCCTAACCGATACCCAGGTTGTCCAAGGGCTGTCCTGCCTTGCATTTGTTGCGGGCGTTTTCGGTGCGGTCGTCGAGGCCGATCGATACGACGCGGGGGATGTCCACATCTGCCACGCGCGCGAGACAATACCCCTCATCGTCGTGACAAGTGTTGTACAGCGCGCCAAGAAGGCGCCCGATCCCGCGCCGGGCACATCCCCTCGAAGATTGGTGCTTGAGGCTATCGGGGAATTGTTCCCGTGCCCGCGTGGCAAGTAGGCCTAACAATTCGTCCAAGCCGACGCCGCTTCGCGGCGCGGCTTAACTCAGGTGTTAGCGCCCACACCGGGAAACA
>NZ_VTRV01000256.1 GCF_008274655.1 Cognatilysobacter lacus
GTTTCTCGCCAGGGCCGGGGCCTAACAATTCGTCCAAGCCGACGCCGCTTCGCGGCGCGGCTTAACTCAGGTGTTAGCGCCCATGCCGAAGCACACAGCCACGTTGCTCGTCCTAGCTGCCTTTGCGGGGCAGGCGTGTGCGCACGAAAGCGTACGTACCGGCTATGGCGCGGTGACCGCCGTTCCACCCGCGAACAACGCGTCAGGCTTTTCGATTCGCTTTAAGGGCGCATCAATTGCGAGCGTGTCGGGCGAGCAAGTGAGCCTCTACAAGGTCGCGGGCGCCGATCCAACTCAATATGTCGTTGTTGAAGCGTGGCGCCCGGCTCTCAACTGTCACTACGAGTACGTGCTCTTGAAACTCTCGGCCGGCGGGGCCGCCCAGCATTCGAAGCCATTCGGTAACTGCTACCAGTTAAAGTCCGCCAAGCGCTTTCGCGGCGCCGTGCAGGTGCGGCTAACCTCGGCGGCCACTCCGACGGTTGGTGCAACTTTCCGGTGGGCCGGCGGCACGATCAACCAAGTGGGTGGCAAAGAAAATGGGCGCTAACAATTCGTCCAAGCCGACGCCGCTTCGCGGCGCGGCTTAACTCAGGTGTTAGGGCCCACAATGGAACTTAGTCGCTGCGGACAGAAATGATGGATCGGATTGCCTCTTGCAGTTGTGGCCAGCTCACAGCCCGTGTTGTTGGCGCGCCCGTCCGTATCTCGATCTGCCACTGCTTGGCGTGCCAGCGCCGCACGGGTGGTCCATTTAGTGAGCAGGCCCGTTTTCCTCGTGAGAGCGTTACGCCCACAGGTGTGTCCTCCGAGTACGTGCAGGCCGGTGACGACGGTCCAGGCGCCCGCTTCCACTTCTGTCCGCGCTGCAGCGCCACCGTGTACTACGAGCCACTCGGCCTGCCCGAGTACATCAGCATTCCCGTAGGTGCGTTTGCAGACCCCGGCTTCCCCGCTCCCACCGTCTCGGTTTATGAAGGGCGCAAGCACGGCTGGGTCGTGCCGCCGTCGCCCGCCGAGCACTTCCAATGAACCGTTCGGGTCGAGCTGGGTTGGGCCCTAACAATTCGTCCAAGCCGACGCCGCTTCGCGGCGCGGCTTAACTCAGGTGTTAGCGCCCACGCCGGGATGCAATGCGGTTGTCGGGCCAATCGCTCCTCGAACTTCGTAGCTCACGGCCGCATCGGCTTGTAGGTTCAGGGCTGCAAGCTCGCGCCGCTCCTGCGGTCCCGGCTCCTGGCGGTGATCCGAAAGGCGGCGCCAACTTGCCGGCCACATCCGTTTCTGGCGCCGTCACCGCCCTCGCCGTTCGGCGCGCCTGCGGCGCCCCGCTCCGCCTATCTCGCGGGTTCGGATCTTCGTGCCAGAATCCGGCTACGTGGAGCAGCGGGCCAGCACCCCGGCGCGTGGGCTCTAACAATTCGTCCAAGCCGACGCCGCTTCGCGGCGCGGCTTAACTCAGGTGTTAGGCCCCTTTGCCAGCTCTCTCGCACATGCTTAAGACAATCGCGCTAGCCCTAATCGTCGGCATCGGAACTTTTGCCCCAGCTTTGGCTGCGGAGCTCGCGCCAACCGAGCAATCGCCGCACGCCGAAGCGATCCGGCTCGTCATGCAACTTCGGCCGGCTGAAATCCGAAATTTGGAAAATGCACCGCACCGGTGGCACGACACAGAAGAACGATCGTGGCAGGTCAAGCGCCCGTTCGGCCCGGGCATCGTCGATAGCACCCACTACTTTGTCGTCACCTATTCAATTGGCGGAAAAGTGGTCGGAACTTGGCAGGTCAATACTCGTACTCATCAAGTCGCCGGTGCCGGCGAACGCTTAAGGATCGAGTGAAGGGGCCTAACAATTCGTCCAAGCCGACGCCGCTTCGCGGCGCGGCTTAACTCAGGTGTTAGCGCCCACGCCGGGATGCA
>NZ_VTRV01000257.1 GCF_008274655.1 Cognatilysobacter lacus
GCCGGCGCCAGCGCCCGCCCGCCGCGCCGACCCGGCCCTGATCCGCAGCGCGCTTTCCGCGGCCCCGAAGAAGGTCGGGGATACCGCGGCCGTCGTCGTCGCCGAAAAGGACGGCAGCATGCGCACAGTGCGTCCCGGCAGCGGTTTCACCTGCATGCCCGACAACCCCACCACGCCGGGGCCGGATCCGATGTGCATGGATGCGGGCGCGACGGCCTGGGCGCATGCGCTGATGACGCACACGACACCGCCGGCGGGGCGCGTCGGCCTCGTGTACATGCTCGAAGGCGGTACCGATGCGAGCAACACCGACCCGTACGCGAAGGGCCCGACGGCAGCCAACCACTGGGTCAAGACCGGCCCGCACGTGATGATCGTCGGTGCCGACGACGCCTTTTACGCGCCCTACCCGCGCGGCGCCTCGCCGGACACCTCGGTGCCCTACGTCATGTGGGCCGGTACGCCGTACCAGCACCTCATGATCCCGGTCCGCTAGGCGATCGGAACCCGCAACGCGCCTGCCGCTCGCCGCGATCAGTCGTCGCGGTGCGCGAGCGCGTAATCGAAAGCCGCGCGCACGGCGGCCGCCTGTGCGTCGTTGCACTGCTGCGGCGTCGCGCGCGGGCTGTCGGGATAGACCTCGGTCGTCGTGGTGTATTTCGCGCCGCTGATGCCCGCGCACAGGCCCAGCTCGACGAACGCGTACTCGATTACGCCGGGCGACACCAGCGGCGAGCCGATGATGCATCCCTGCGGATCCGCGGGGGCGATATGCGTGACCTTCGCCACGGCTTCGATGATCGCGCGCTGGAAGTCCGGCTGCGGGTTGGTGGTGTCGTCGACGAGATAGAAGCCGTCCGGAATCGCGTCGGGTGCGTACTCCTTGCCATCGCGCGCGGCGAGCGCCGGGCGGAACTCGGTCTCGTCGCTGTCGGTGGTCTCGTGCAGGTCGACATGCACCAGCACGCGCCCGCGCAGGGGCGCCACGAGGCGTAGCAGCGCGGCGGACTCCGGCGCCGGGGTGCCGGCGCGGAACGAACGGTTCGGGTCCAGCGCGAGCGCGTTCCAGCGATGGATCCGCTCGTACGCCCACGGGCTGACACAGGGTACGACCACCACGTCCAGGCGCCCGGCGTAATCGGCCATGTGCCGATCGACGAACTGCAGCGCGCCGTGCACGCCGCTGGTCTCGTAGCCATGCACGCCACCGGTCACCAGCGCGACCGGCAGCGCGTCGGAGCGCTCGCGGTTGCGGATCGCGAGCAGTGGGAAGGATTCGCCGTCATAATCGAGCTCGCCGTATTGCTCGACGTCGAACCGGCCCCGAAGGCCGTCGATCGCGCGCAGGACGTCGTCCGCGTAGCTCCGCCTGCGTCGCTGCCCCGCCCGCCATTGCGCGATCTCCGCTTCGCCCCACGGGCGGCCGGCGGTGCCAATGGGATACGGTGCGAGGATCATGTCGACGGTTCCGGTTCTGCGAGGGCCCGTCGACTCTAGCATCGCGTTCCCGCGCCCCGGGCCGCCCTGCTGGCGTTCGCAAGCTCTTCGGACCGGTTGGTCCATCCTTCGTCACCCACCTCAGGAAGCCGCCTACTTGGCCAAGCCCAATTACTCGTTCGAAAAGCGCCAGCGCGAGATCGCGAAGAAGAAGCAGAAAGACGAAAAGGCCGCCCGCAAGCGCGACGCACGCGGAGACAAGGCACCGGACGCGACCGACGCCAGCGCGCCGCCCGCGCCCGACCGCCCCGCGTAATCCCGTGTCGCGCTACACCGGCCCGCTGCTCACGCGCG
>NZ_VTRV01000258.1 GCF_008274655.1 Cognatilysobacter lacus
CGGTTGGCGTGGTGTCGCCGCCCTTGCCACAGGCGCCGAGCAACAGCGCGAAGCCGAGCGCCAGCGGGTAGCGCAGCGCGTGCAGGCGCGTGGTCGTGTGGATCAGCATCGGGACGATCTCCTTGCGGATGCGGCGCAGGCCGCTCGATGGGAACAGCATAGCCGCCGCACGCGCGGCGCCGGGTTACGCGCTCTCGACGTCAGTGCGCGGCGCGTTCGCGCGCGACCAGCGCGTCGACGATGCGCAGCGTGTCTTCCGGCGACTGCCCGATCACGCGGTACTTGCCGTCGACGATCAGCGTGGGCGTGGAGTCGGCGCCGCTGCGCTCGAGGAAGGCGGCGTCGCGCTTCAGCTTCTGCGCGACGCCAGCGCTGTTCATGCGCTTCTCGAACTCGGCCGCGTTGGCGCCGTGCTGGCCGTAGAAGCCTGCGACCTGCTTGTCGGTCGCGATCGCGGGCGGCGTCGGCAGCGCGTGGTCGACATGCAGCGCATTGAAGAGCGCGGCGTGCGTTGACTGGACCAGACCCATTTCATCGGCCGCGTGGTACGCCTTCGCGAACGGTTGCCACCAGCCACCGAACGGCGCCGGCACGAGCACAAGGTTGACGTCCGGCTGCTGCTTCGCCTTCCACGCCTCGAGCATGGGCTCGAAGTGCGCGCAATGCGGGCACGTGTAGCCGAACACCTCGACCACCTCGATCTTGCCGGTCTCGGGCGAGAACGGCATCCCGTTGGCGATATCGACGTAGTCCTTGCCCGGAACCAGGCCGCCCGGCGACGCAGCGGGCGATGCCGTGCCTGCAGGCGTCTGGACCGGGGCGGGTGCGACCTTCGGCGGCACCTTCTCGCAGCCGCTGAGGGCGAGTAAGCCGGCGACAGCGAGGACGAGCAGGGCGGGGCGGTACGTCATGGCATGGCCTTCTGGGTTGCGGCGTCGATTATCGGGCGGCCGTGTGGCGCTTGGCGGCGAGTTCGCGGTCGACCAGCCAGCGCGCGGTGGCGAGCTGTTTGTCGCGCGAGTCGGCGGTGACCCGGTAGCGGCCGGCGACGATGAGGGTGGGCGTGCCGTCGACGCCGCTGCGAACGATGAATTCGCGTGCACGCTTCATCTGCGCGTCGACCGACGGTGCACGGTAAGCGGCAAGGAAACGCGCCGGTGCGATGCCGAAGCGCTGGTAGAACGTCGCGATCTCCTCGGGCGAGGCGGCGCTCAGCGGCAGGCTCTCGTCGACGTGCAATGCGTCGAACATCGCCTGGTGGCTGCGCGCCGCGACACCGAGCGCCTGCGCGGCGAAATAGGCGCGGGCGTAGGGCACCCAGTCGTCGCGGAAGTCGGCCGGCACGGGCACCAGCGCCGCCTGCGGCGGCAGCTTGCGCGCCCAGGCCTCGATGACCGGCTCGAAATGGGCGCAGTGCGGACACAGGTAGCCGAACACCTCGGCGACCTCGACCTTGCCGGGCGCCGCCTGGTACGGCGTACCGCCGTCGATGACGTCGTAATCCTGGCCCTGCACTGGCGCGGCGGGCGCGGCGGCCACGGCGCCGGTCGCGGCAAGCAGGCATACGGCGGCGAAGCGGAGCAGCAGGTTCATGCGGAGGATTCCGGAGGCAGATACGAAAAACGCCGACCGCGCATGGCACGGCCGGCGTCGATGCGGCGCGGTCGGCCGGTCACGTCGGACCGCCGCGCAGGCGCCGAGTTCAACCCTGCTTCGGCGTAGCGGCGGCCGGGGCTGCCGGAGTGGCGGCGGGTTTGACCGGGGCGGTCGTCTGCGCCGGCACGCTGGTCGGGGCTACGAGCGGCGTGGCCGGGGT
>NZ_VTRV01000259.1 GCF_008274655.1 Cognatilysobacter lacus
GCGCGACGTGGCCGATGCCCTGGCCGCCGCGCGCGATTCGGGTGCCGAGGCGTGGACGGGCTCGCTGGACCTCGCCCTCTCGTCCGGCGAGGCCCGGCTGTCGCCCGCGTCATGGCAGTGGCGCGGCGAGCACTACCCCTATCCGGCGAAGCTCAAGGACCGCACCGCCTACTACTGGGACGGCGACGGCTTCGAGCCGGTCGCCCGCTACGCCGGGTCGCTGATCAAGCTGGTGCCGACCGAGTGGGGCGCACCGACGTTCGAGATCGACGGCATCAAGATGCTGCCGACCTCCAAGGCCTCGCCGGTCGACGATGCACGCCGGAAGGTGGCGCTGGTCGAGCCGCGCGGCAAGGGGGTTCTCGATACGTGCGGCGGCCTCGGCTACTTCGCCGGCTGCTGTCTGGAGGCTGGCGCCACGCGCATCGACTCCTTCGAGAAGAACGCCGACGTGCTGTGGCTGCGCACGTTGAATCCGTGGTCGCCCGACCCGGACTCCGAGCAGGCCGGCGGCCGCCTGCAACTCGTGCATGCCGACGTCGCCGAAGCGATCGAGCGGATTCCCGACGCGTCGGTCGACGCCCTGCTGCACGACCCACCGCGCTTCGGCATCGCCGGCGAGCTCTATTCGCTCGCGTTCTACCAGCAGCTCGCGCGCGTGCTTCGTCGCGGCGCCCGGATGTTCCACTACACCGGCAGCCCCAACCGGCTCACCAGCGGCCGCGACGTGCCACGCGAGGTGGCGCAGCGCCTGCAGGCCGCCGGTTTCAAGGCCGAGCCCGCGCTCGACGGCGTGCTCGCAGTGCGCCGCTGAGGGGCACCTCGGACGCGCGGAACGCCGCGGCGCGTGACCGCGCCGGAGCTGCGGACTTCAGTTTCGCCTCACGCCCAGCGCATCGTGGCCTCGCCCCGCAGCGGCACTGTCCCCGCATTGCCCTTGGATGCGGAGCGACATGGAAAACGGGACAGGCGCCCACGATGCGGATGTGGTGATCGTCGGGGCGAGTTTCGCCGGCGCGGCCTGCGCCATCGCGGCCGCGCAACGCGGGTTGCGCGTGGTGGTGCTCGAACGCAAGCGCGATCCCGGCGAAAAACTGCACACGACGGGAATCATCGTGAAGGAAGCGGCGGAACAGACGCTGCTCAATCGCCTGCCGTCGTCGATGACGCGACGGGTCGAAGAGGTGCGGCTGTACGCGCCCAGCCTCAAGCAGGTCGCATTGGCGGCGCCGGGGTACTACTTCCTCACCACCGATACGCCCGCGGTGATGCGATGGCTCGCCGAGCAGCTTCGCGCGCATCGAGTTGACCTTCGCCTCGGCGTGTCGTTCACCGACGCGCACCCCTGCGACGACGGCTGGCACGTCGCGGGCGTCGGCACCACCCGCTACCTGGTCGGCGCCGACGGCGCCCGATCGCGCGTGGCGCAGCGGTGCCAACTCGGTCGCGTGCGCGACTTCCTGTACGGCGTCGAATACGACTTTCCCGGTGCACGGCTCGCACGCCCCGACGCGCTGCACTGCTTCATCAGCAAGCGCTACGCACCGGGCTACATCGGCTGGATCGCGCAGAGTCCTACCGGCGTGCAGGCCGGGCTGGCGCTACGACACGACGCGTCGAAGCCCCGCGTGCCCGACATCGACGGCTTCCTGATGCGCGTCGGCGAAGCCGGCGGGCTGCCGCGGCTCCTCAAACCCGGCCGGACGCGCGCAGGTCTCATCCCGTGCAGTGGGCCTGTCGCGGGCATGACGCGCCCCGGGG
>NZ_VTRV01000026.1 GCF_008274655.1 Cognatilysobacter lacus
CCCGACGCTCTTCCGTTCTCCGAGGCGCGCACCGCGGTGGCCGGCGCCGACGTCGGTGGGGGCGCCGATCAGGGTGACGGGGAAAGGGGACTTGGCCATGGCGAACTCCACGCCCGGACGCCGCGAAATCCGATCACAGCAGGCCCGGCCGGTGTCGCATTGTATCGGCGCGACCCGCGGGCGCCGGTTTGGCGAATCGGGAGCCGGGCGCGACCGCCGTCGCCGATGAGCGACCCCGCA
The DNA here is from genome assembly GCF_008274655.1 of Cognatilysobacter lacus. GTDB lineage: Bacteria > Pseudomonadota > Gammaproteobacteria > Xanthomonadales > Xanthomonadaceae > Cognatilysobacter > Cognatilysobacter lacus. The sequence goes on from NZ_VTRV01000026.1 coordinate 241, forward strand.
CCCGCATGCGCCGGCCAGACGTGCTGCTCAGGCGACTGCGTCGCGCAGCAACTGCTCCATCGCCGACGCCGGCAGCGGCCGGCCGAGCAGGTAACCCTGCATCTCGTTGCAGCCCAGCATCAGCAGCGCCTGCGCCTGCGCCTCGGTCTCCACGCCCTCGCCGATCACCCGGTACTCCAGCGCCCGTCCCATAGCGACGATCGCTTCCACGACGGCCTTCTGTCCGGCGTCCCCGGGCAGCCCGTGCACGAAGGAGCGGTCGATCTTGATCGCGTCGAATCGATGCCGCGTGAGGTAGCCGAGGCTGGAATAGCCGGTACCGAAGTCGTCGACCGAGACGCGCACGCCGAGCGCGCGGATGCCGCGGATGAGCTGGTCGGCGCGATCGCCCTGCGTGAGCATCTGGCTCTCGGTGAGTTCCACCTCGAGCAGTTCGGCCGGCATGCCACTGCTCCCGAGCGCTTGGGCGAGACCGCTGACGATGCGCGCCGGGTCGAAGCGCGCGAGCGAGAGGTTCACCGCGACCGGCAGCGCGGGCAGCCCCGCGTCGATCCAGGCGCGGTTCTGGCGGCAGGCCTCGCGCAGCACCCAGTCGTCGATGGCGACGACGAGACCGGTTTCCTCGGCCACCGGGATGAAATCGAGCGGTGTCACCACGTGCCCATCGGGATGCCGCCAGCGCACGAGCGCTTCCATGCCCGACAACTGCCGCTCCGGCAGCAGCATCTTGGGCTGGTAGACGAGGAACAGCTGCCCCTCGGCGATCGCGGTGCGCAGTTCGCTCTCCAGCCGCAGGCGCTGGTCCGCGCGCTCGCTCATCACCGCGGTGAAATAGCTGTAGCGCCCGCGGCCGGACTGCTTGGCGTGATAGAGCGCGGTATCGGCCTGCTTGGTCAGCATGCGCATGTCCTGCCCGTCTTCCGGGAACAGCGCGATGCCGATGGTGGCGGACACGTGCAGCGTGCGTCCCTCGAGTTCGATCGGCGCTTCGATCGCCGCGATCAATTTCTCGGCAATGCGCGCCGCATCGCTCGGGTCGGTCAGGCGCGTGAGCAGCAGCACGAACTCGTCGCCGCCCTGCCGGCTCACGGTGTCATCCGGCCGCACGCCCTCGACGAGCCGGCGCGAGATCTCCTGCAGCACGCGGTCGCCCACCGGGTGGCCGAGCGAATCGTTGATCGTCTTGAAGAAGTCCAGGTCGAGGAACATCACGGCACCGTGTGCGCCGTGCTCGACCTGGTGGATGGCCTGCGAAAGGCGGTCCTGCAACAACACCCGATTGGGTAATCCGGTCAGGTAGTCGTGCTGCGCGAGGTGCGACATGCGCTCGGCCATCGCGCGCATCTCGCTCACGTCGCGCAGCACGGTCACGCCGCCGACGATGCGGCCTTCGCCATCGGTGATCGGCGAATGCGCGTATTCGACGTGCAGGTCCTGGCCTTCGTGGCCCTGCAGCAGCGCGGCGCCACTGCGGGGCAGGTTGTTCGCGGCGAGTCCGTCGGCCTGACGCAGCCGAACGACACGCGAAAGCGGCTGGCCGAGCGCATCGGCCCGCGCAAGCCCCGTCATCGCCTCGGCGATCGGATTCACCGACGTCACGCGCTGCGCCGTGTCGCAGGTCACCACGGCGTCGCCGATCGAGTCGAGCGTCACCTGGGCGCGTTCGCGTTCCTCCTGCAGCGCGCGCTCCGTGCGGCGCCGCGCCGAGACATCGCGGATCGCAGCCACCAGCTGCACCTTCTCGCCGGCGCGCAGTTCACTCAGTACCACCTCGACCGGGAACCGCATGCCGCTGCCCTGCACGCCGGTGAACTCCAGCACGTCGCCGTGGGCGCGCACGGCGCGGGCCGCAAGATGCACGAGCAATGCGTCCGCGTCGAGCCGGTCGAAACCCTCGACGAAGCGCGCGACGGGCGCATCGATGAGCGTGGCGCGCGAGCAGTCGAACATGCGTTCGGCCTGGCGGTTGGCGAGCAGGATGCAACGCGTGCCGGGATCGAGCAGCAGCATCGCGTCCGGCGCCGATTCGAGCAGGTGCTGGAAGCGGCGCTCGGCGTCGTGACGCCAGGTGACGTCGTGCGCCATCAGCACGAAACCGCCCGACTGCGGCATCGGCTCGTAGAACACGTCGAGGCGCTGGTCGTGCAACTGGAATTCGAAGCGCTGCGGCTCGCCCGCGAGCGCGCGTTCCATGTGCGGGCGCAGGCGATCGGCGGCTTCATGGCCGAGCGCGTCGGCGGGCGTGCGCCCGATCAGCGAATCGGGCGTCTTGCCGAGCCACATCAGGTATTTGAGATTCGCGAAGCGATAGCGCAGATCGGGCCCGAACTCGGCCACGTAGGCGGGAAGGTTGTCGGCGATCACCTGCAAGCGCTCGCCCGCCTGCAACGAGTGCGCGCGCTCGCGGTCGCGATCGCCGGTGACCACGGCGACCAGTAGCGGGCCGACGGTCGCCAGGCACGCCTGGAACCACGCATGGTTCACCGGCGCGTCGGCAGACCCGCCCGGAAACCCCAGCACGCCCCGTTGCTGCAGGATCGCGATCACCAGCACGCTCGCGATCGCCAGCGCGTTGCAGGTCGCGGTGGCGAGAACACCGCCCTGCGTCGCAACCACGAGCAAAGGCAGCGTCAGCACGGCGTACGGATGGTGAAGCTGGGCGCGGGTCACGCATGCCACCGCGACCACCGCAACCGCGCACGCCATGAATTCCATGCCACGCCGGCCGTGCAGCATGTCGCGCCGCGCCGCGGCCGTGTACGCCCAGGCGGCCGGCAGCACCACGAACATGCCGAATGCATCGGCCACGAACCAGCGCGCGAACTGCTCGCCCCACTGGAAGCCGACGCCAGACAGGGTGGCGTCGAATGCGGCGGCGATCGCCGGCGCCATCGCGACCGACGCGCCGAAGCCCGTCAGCAGGCGGCGGCCGTCGGGCATGCCGGGTCCACGCAACTTCAAACGATCCAGGAGCGCGCCGATCAGCGCGACTTCGATCGCATTCGAAACCGCCGACAGCAGCACGGCGCGAAGGCCCACGCCTGGTATCAGGCCCATCAGCAACGTGCCGAGGAAGGCGATCGCCGCGAGGCCGATGATCGACGCCGACGGCCGGCGGATCGCGTAGGCGATCAGCAATGCGTTCGCGATCCAGACGGCGACGGTGCCGCCACTGAGCCGGACCAGCGCGACGGTAAGCAACCCGGCAACCGCATACCCAAGCGACGCAGCCGCGATGCGCGGCAGCCCCCTGCTCATCGATGGCTCGCCAACGTGCATGGCGGGCGTCACTTGCGCCATTCCATCCCCGAAGATTGCGTCCCTACCGAGCGCACACTACATCAGCAGCGGCGCTCGCAGGGCGCCCGGTCGGTGCCACCCTGCCGGTCCGTGGCGCGCTTCACCGGCGTGCGCGCTTCGCGGCGCGTGGCATCACTAGTCCAGCAACTGCGCCAACTGCTCGCCGGGAATCGGGCGCGCCAGCAGGTAGCCCTGGTAGAAGTCGCAGCCGAGCGCGGCGATGCTCTCCAGTTCGGCTGCCGTTTCCACGCCCTCGGCGACCGTCGAGATGCCAAGGTCGCGCGACATGTTGATGATCGTGCGCACGATCGCCGCGTCGCGGACGTTCCTGCTCAGACCACGGATGAACGAGCCGTCGATCTTGATCGAGTCGATCGGGAAGTTCTTGAGGTAAGCGAGGCTCGAGTAACCCGTGCCGAAGTCGTCCAGCGCGATGCGGAACCCCATTTCCTTGAGCTGCAGCAGCTGGCGCTCGGACTGCTCCACGCGTTCCATCAGCACCGACTCGGTGATCTCCAGCTGCACCATCCCCGGCGAGACGCCCTGTTCGGCGGCGATCGCGAGGATGCGCTGGCAGATGTCAGGCTCACGCAGCTGCCGTGCCGACAGGTTGACCGACATCAGCAGCGAACGACCCTCGCGATGCCAGCTCGCGGCCTCCGCGAACGCGAGGGTCATCATGCGCTCGCTCAACGGCACGATCAGGCCGCTCTCCTCGGCCGCCGGAATAAATACGGCCGGGGTGATCATCTCGCCGGTCGACGAGCGCCACCGCAGCAACGACTCGGCGCCGACGATGCGCCGCTCCCGCACGGACGCGATCGGCTGGAACAGCGTGAAGAATTCGTCGCGTTCCAGCCCGCGCGACATGCGGCCGCGCAGTGAAAGCATCGACGCCGGAGCCGCGCGCAGCTGCGGAACAAACCGCGAGATGCCGTTGCGACCGCGGCGCTTGACCTCGTACATCGCGAGGTCGGCGCAGCTGATCAGCTCGTCCGCGCCGGCCGCGTCGGCAGGCGTCATCGCAACGCCGATGCTGGCGGTAAGGAACACTTCCATCGAATGCACGAAGAACGGCAGCGCCACGGAGACTGCAACGCGCTGCGCGACTGCGTCGGCTTCTTCGGCCGAATGATCCGGAAGCACGATCGCGAACTCGTCGCCACCGAGGCGCGCGATCAGGCCCGCGCTGCCCACCACGTCGGTCAGCCGTGCCGACACTTCCTGCAGCACCACGTCGCCAGCTTCATGCGTGAGCGAATCATTGACCGTCTTGAAATGGTCGAGATCGATGAAGACGAGCGCGGCCGGCCTCGTATCGCGGCCCGCGATTTCGCACACCTGCAGCAGGTAGTCCCGGAAGCGTCGGCGGTTCGGCAAACCCGTGAGCGGGTCCTGCGCGGCCAGCTGCAGCAACTCGTCCTCCAGCGCCTTGCGCTCGGTGATATCCAGCGAGCTGCCGACCATGCCGACGAACTTGCCGCACTCGTCGTAACGCGGCAGGCCCTGGTGCGCCATCCAGCGGTACTGGCCGTCGGCGCGCCTGAAGCGGTACGTCACGTCGAGTGGCGCGAGCGTCTCGGCCGCCACGCGACGTGCCTCGGCGGCAACGGAAACGTCGTCCGGATGCAACCCTGCCATCCAGCCCTCGCCAAGCGAGTCCTCGACCGTGCGGCCGGTGAAATCGAGCCAGCGCTTGCTCACGAAGGCGCAATTGCCGTCCGCGTCGGTCATCCACACCAGCGACGGCACGACGCCGGTCACCGCGTCGAACCGACGCAGGCCTTCGCGTCGCTCCATCTCGATCGCACTGATCCGCCGCACCGCGCGCACCACGGCGCCGCAGATGCTTTCGTGGAAATTCCTGGACGCGCCGTTGAAGGGGCGCCCGGCGCTCTGGGCAAACACCAGATACGCGTCCGGCGTCGAGTAGTCGACGTAGCACAGCGGCTCGACGGCGATGCTGTCGACCACCGTGTCGGCAGGCGCGTCGAGCAACGACGCGTTGACCTGCGCTGGCAGGGGCAGTTGGCGTGCAGCCGGCACTCGTGCATCCAGCGCCCGCGCGAGCTTCGAGCGACTCGTCGTCGAGACCAGCTCGCGGACCAGCGGCGCATGTGGCGACAACCCGCAGGCCTGGACCAGGCGGAACAGCTTCTGCGCTTCGTCGCGCTCGTACCAGAGCACGAACGGCAGGTCGCCGCGATTGCCGTCCACGAGGCGCTCTACGGCCTCACGCACCTCGGCGATTCCCGTTGCCGCGGCCAGCCGTTCGTTGAGCTCGTGCAGGCCCCGCTCGCGGCGCTCGGTGATCACCGCTGCCGTGGTCTCCCAGCATACCGAGGTCACGCCGCAGACCTCGCCCGTCAGCGACTTGAGGGGGCTATACGAAAAGCTGAAGAACGACTCCCTCAACACGCGGTCGCGCAACATCATCAGGCGCGCGTTTTCCATCGCCACCGGCTTGCCGCTGAGACGGACCCGGTCGAACAGCGGCTCGATGAAGTCCCAGATCTCGGCGAAGCTTTCGCCGACGCTGCGGCCGAGCGCCGCCGGATGCTTGCCGGCGGTCAGAACGGGTGCGTAGGCGTCGTTATAAAACTGCAGCAGCCGGTCACCCCAGGCGATGTGCATCGCCGTGCCGGAGTTGAGCACGCCGCTGATCGCGGACTTGAGCGCCACGGGCCAATGCTCGGCCGGCCCCAACTCGCTTTGCGACCAGTCGCGACCGCGCATGAGTTCGCCCATTCGGCCACCGCCCTGCATGAAGGCGACTAGATCAGTCCGGTCGGCCGAATCGGGCCCGGCTACCACCTGGTGATCTTCCATGCCGCTGCACCCCACCGGCGCTGTTCATGCGTTTGAATGGCTAGACCTGCGTGTCGTCGCGGCGAACCAGCATTAGCCGCCTCGGGAACGGATCCGTCAAGCTACGTTGCTTCACCCGTCCGTGACGCGTGCCAGCGGAATTCGTTACTGCACCGCGCGAGCTGGCGCAGAACGGCAGACGTGAGCCATCGGCAGCGATTGGTGATGACCACCAACCTGGGCTGCCCGGCTGCTGTCACGCTGCGCTGCGGACAGCTGCAGCGACAAACGCATCAGCTGCACGCAGAGACGAACGCCCGTGCACGCGCGTTGAAGTCGGAGCGGCAGCGCGCGGCCGACGAGCATTGCACTTCGATCCCGCGTTACGACGCACGCGCACGTCAGAACACGGCGGGTATCAACGCCTTGGTGTGATCGCGATACGTCTGGTAGGCCGGGCCGAAGTGCTGTCCCAACCACTTCTCTTCCAGGCGCAGCTTTCGCCAGAACGAGACGAAGACGATCGCGACCGCGAGCAGGCCGCGCCAGTCGCCGACCATCACGGCGTTGCCGAGGAACAGCAACAGGAAACCGGTATAGATCGGATGGCGGATCAACCGGTACGGGCCGCCCTGGATCAGCTCGTGGTCGTGCTTGAGCTGGACGGTCGCGCTCCAGTTGCGACCGAGCAGCACGCGCGAATAGATGCACAGCACGGCGCCGCCGACCGCGAGTGCGAGCCCCACCGCGTAAACCAGCGTCGTGTGCGGCACGAACTGCTCGCGCAACAGCGAGTGACCGAACCACGGCCCGGGACCCAGCAGCAGCGCCGCCGCGAGCAGTGGCAGCCAGTAGAACGCCATGCGCGCGATCAACGGCTCCTGCGTCGCGACGCCCTTGGCCGACCGTGCGGACCACACCCAGAAGCCAAGCACGACGAGCCAGGTCAAGCGCAGGCCGTTTTCGAATAACGGTGTCATTTCCGCCCCTTGGTTACCTGATGGGTGAAGTCGGTGGCGCTGCCCGCTGCCGCGCTGCGTCGCACGTTGGAAGCGTTACGCGCGGCAGGCATCCGGTACGCGTTCGACATGGGTTCGTCTGCGCCGGCCTCGGAGCGCGTCCCCTCGCCCTGCACACGCCGACGCCTGGAGACACGATACATGGGTCGCAGGGCGGCCCGCTTGCGCGGACTTACAGCCGGCGGGCGACTCGCGACGGTAGTCACGCATGCTCAAAAATCGCGCGCCGAGGAGCGCCGTCAAACCTCCGGACGCCCAAGCGCTGCTGGATCGGGTGAGCCGGTGCGAGACCGGCTGACGTCCCTGGGGTGAAGCCGGCGGCTCGCTCAGGCGGCGGATTCGATCGCGTCCCACAGCGACGCCGGAACGGTCGGCAGCGATTCGATCTCGGGGCGCGCGAACAGATAGCCCTGGAACAGCCCGACACCCATGCTGCGAAGCTGATGGTATTCACCCGCGGTCTCGACGCCTTCAGCCAGTACGCGGCAGCCGAGCGCGGCGCACGTCGACAGGATCCCGCCGGTGATGGCCTGGCGCACGCGGTCCTGATCGATACCGCGGATCAGCCCCATGTCGAGCTTGACCACGTCCGGCTGGAACTCGGCAAGCAGCGACAGCCCGGCGTAACCGCTGCCGAAGTCGTCGATGGCGGTCAGGAAGCCGCGGTGCTGGTAGTCGCGGATGATGTTCACCACGTGCGCCGTATTGCGGATCTTCTCGGTTTCGGTGACTTCGAAGATCAGCTTGCTGCTGTCGAAGCCGCACCGCTTCGCCGCCTCGAGCGTGAGGCGAATGCAGGTTGCCGGGTTATAGACGGCATTCGGGATGAAGTTGATCGACAGGCGCTGCTGCATGCCGAGGCGCGCAGCCGTGTCGATGGCCTTGACCCGGCACGTCTGGTCGAAGCGATACATCTGGTTTTCGCGCACACGCCCGATTACGGCACCGGCGCCTTCGCCATCGGCACCGCGAACCAGCGCCTCGTACGCATAGATCTCCCGCGTGCCGGCATCGAGGATCGGCTGGAACGCCATGCGCACTTCGAAGTCGAGAACGTTTTCATCGGAGCAGGTCGCGCACGGGCTAGGCTCGTGAATTTCACCGAAAAATGAGCGCAGATACATCAAGGAGTCTCTAGTCGGGGCGATCCGCGACCGGGCGGCCGGATGCGGGAATCTTGCAGTGGGGCGCGTGTTTGCGCCGATCACAGGGCGATACGCGTCGAACGTGACGACAGCGGATCGCATCGGTGTCTGGTTTGCGGGGCGCGACGCCCGCCGTCGACGACGTAGTGATCGCGCTGAGCACGCCAAGGTTGCGTCGCTAGACCAACGCGTCCGCGCGGGGATGCGCACCCACGTCGTCGCGATGGCTGTTCACGCGCGCGCTTCCCGACGCAATCAGCGCCTGCGCGCCCTGGCGTGCATCGCGCGCCAACCCGGCCAGGTTATGTCCGGCCTGCGGCCGCAGTACGGCCCAACCGTTGCGGCCGTTCTGCTTGACCCAGTAAAGCGAGGCGTCGGCCAACTCGACCAGGTTCTCCCACGAAAGCGCGGACTCGCCTGCTTCGAATGCCTGTTCGGCGAAGCCCACCGAGCAGCTGATGGAGATGACGCTGCCGTCGGAGAGCACGAACGGATGCGTGGCGATCGTGCGGCAGATGCGCTCGCCGAGCGTGGCGACGTGTTCGGCGGGCATGGGGCGTAGCACCAGCAGGAACTCTTCCCCGCCCCAACGGACCGCGTAATCGCTGGAGCGGATCAAGCCCGTCAGCAGGCCAGCAAATTGTTGCAGGACTTCGTCGCCGGCCTTGTGCCCGCGCGTGTCGTTGATCGCCTTGAAATGGTCGATGTCGACCAGCGCGAAGAACAGCGCGTGCGGCGGCGTGTGCGCGTTGCCGGCCTCCCGCCCGTAGAAGGCCAGGTCAAGCGGAAGCTGGCGCGCGACGTAACGACGATTACGCAGGCCGGTGAGCGCATCGGTCTGGCTCGCATGCTCGAGCTGGCGGTTGGCTTCGTCGAGCTGCTGCGTGCGCTCGGTCACCAGGCGCTCGAGTTCGGCTTGCTGCTGCAGCGCCGATTCGGCCATCTGCCGCAGGGCCCGCCGCGCCGCGACGCGCTGGTCGTTGATCGAACCGGCGAGAAGCAACGGCACGGTCGCGAACAGGTTGAGGAATCCGAGGAGCAGGAGAACGTCGAGCAGGCTTTGCGGCGGCTGGAACGCCGCCAACCCGAGCCCGAGCAGCGTGGCGATCACGAACACCGAGACCATGGCGCCCGCTGCGGTCCACAACGGCTGGAAGCGAAGGGCACTCCACAGAAGCAGCGCGAGCGGAACGGCGACCATGCCCAGCGCGTAACCGCTGTTCTGCAGGCCGACCCAGTAGACGAACCCATAGGCCGCGGCAAACGCGGCAGCCCATGCGGTTTTCTCGACACCGCGGGCGTAGTGCTCGGTGGGCGGTGCATCGGCATGCGCGCTGCGGCCCTGCGTGAGCAGCAGCAACGTCGGCGCGATGCAGGCGATGCCCAGCAGGTCGCCGAGCGCCCACTTCGCGTACGCGCCGGGCAGTGCCGAGGGCGGCACCATGTCGGCGACATACAACCCGACCGCGCCGACGCCCGCGGACACCGCCGCCATCGCAACCGCGCCGCCGGTGATCACGAACGCGCCGATCGCGGTGTCGGCTCCCTGCACCCGGCCGGCACGCACGACATAGGCGCCGGCAAGGGATCCCAGCAGGTTGCTCATCACCGAAAAGGGAACGAAGGCGACGGGCACCTGCGCGAAGGTGGCGTGGCTGATCAGCACCGCGATCGAGGTGATTGCCGCCCAGCCCAGGCCGCGGCTGACGACCAGGGCGAACGCGATGCCGGCGGCCGGCCAGAACAGCGTGATCTGTGACGGCCCGACCACGAACACGTCGGCGTACCAGATGCCGAGCACGTAGAGCAGCGTCCACGCCATCGCCTCTGCGGCGATGGCCGGACGCGGAGCCGGGGTTCTCCGAAGCACCTTCACGTTCATGCGTCGACCTTAGGGAGCCCCTCGGACCCGTGCAACGACCGTACCGGGAAAACGACCAGCCCGTGACGGCGGTGCGATGCGTTCTGTGATGAGCATCCGGCTCTGGCGTTCGCGCGCAGGATGCGAAGGTGAGCGCGACGCGGGCGGGCTTTCCTTCGTGTCGGCGGGAACGTGCCCGACGTCCGGCGACCGCCGCCGCGCGTGGCTAAAGGGCCAGGCGCTCGCGCAGCTCCCGCGCCTGCCGTCGCGAGACTTCGACTTCCGCGCCGTCCTTCATGGTGAGCGTATAGCCGTCGCCGACCGATAGGTCGATGCCCTGCACCAGCCGCAGGTTCACCAGCGTGTTGCGGTTCGCGCGGAAGAACAGCGCAGGATCGAGCCGCGATTCGAGCGTGGCCAGGCTGCGGCCGAGCATTGCGCGCTGGTCGCGGAAATGCACCGTCGCGTAGTTGCCATCGACCTCGATGCGACTCACGTGGCCAAGCTGCACGAACCAGCAGCGATCACCGTCCCGCAGGAAGACCTGGTCGTCGGCCCGCAGCGTTCCGCGCGAATCGGGACGCGAGGACGCGCGCAGGTCGCGCGCCTTGCCGAGCGCAGCGGCAAGGCGATCGCCCTGCACCGGTTTGAGCAGGTAGTCGAGCGCGTTGGCCTCGAAGCCGCGAACGGCGTACTGGTCGTAGGCAGTGGTGAATATCACCTGCGGCGCGGGATCGAGGCCGTCGAGCACGTCGAACCCGGTGCCGGACGGCATCTGGATGTCGAGCAACACCACGTCCGGCGACAGCCGGCCGATGGCCTCGCGCGCCGCGGGAACGTCGTCGGCTTCGCCGACACATTCGACGCCGCCGACTTCGCCAAGCAACGTGCGCATTTCCTGGCGCGCAAGGCGGCTGTCGTCGACGATCAGGATTCGTAACGGCGTCATCGCGGGATCTCCAGGTGGGCGTGCACGCCGTCGCCGCGCTCTTCCAGGCTGAAGCGGCCGCCGCAGTCGCGCAAGCGGTTGCGCAGGAACGCAAGGCCGACGCCGGTGCCGGACGTCGACGCGTCGAGCCGGCCGGGGTTCACCACGTCGATCGTCAACGCGTCGCCCGCGCGTCCGGCCCGCACCGATAGCAACCCGCCACCCGCGGTGCGGGCGATGCCGTGCTTGATCGCATTCTCAACCAGCAGCTGCAGCGCCATCGGTGGCAGGCGTGCGTCGAGCACGGCGGGGTCCACGTCCATGTGCGTGCGCAGGCGCTGCTCGTAATGCACTGCTTCGACGGCGAGGTAGTCGTCGACGACAGCCAGCTCTTCGCGCAGCGTGGTCCATTCGCGCTGGCTGTGCTCGAGCGCATGGCGCAGGGTGGCGGATAGTCGCGTCACCAGTTCGCGCGCGCGATCGGGGTCCTCCAGGATCAGCGCGCGCACGTTGTTGAGTGCATTGAAGACGAAGTGCGGGTTCAGGCGCGCGCGCAGCGCCTCGAGTTCCAGCCTGCCGCGTTCGGACTCGGCGCGAAGCGCGATGATCTCGCTGTCGCGCGCGCGCCGAAGGGCGCGACGCCCCACCCACGCGGCGGTCCATACGCCCAGGACCACGCAGGTATTGATCCAGTAGCCGGTTACCGGACCCCAGCCGTAGGGCGTGCCACCGCCGGGCAGCGCGACCCAGCGCAGGCGTAGCGCCGGCACCAGGATCGCGGCGATGCCCGCCTGCGTGATCGCCCCGACGATGGCGATGCCGGCGACCAGGCGCAGCGTGAGCGCGCGGCCGCCGAGCCCGAACCAGCCCCGGCGGATCGCCAGCATGCGCAGCACGCCGCTGCCGATCCACAGGAAGAAGCCGAGCGCCGCGCTGATCAGGACGAGGCCCGACGACGCGCCGCCGAACGCCCCGCCCAGCCCGATCGAAACGCCGACATACAGCGTCCAGACAAGGGCGTTTGCGATCCAGAAACGACGGGCGCTCGAGCGTTCCATCAGCTCACTTCGCCTGCGGATGCGAAGCGAGGAAGTCGCGGATGTTCGTCTGCAGCCAGGTCGGGTCGTCCCACATCAGGAAATGGTAGCCGGCCTCGCTCATCTCGATACGCACCCCATCCAGGCCGGCGTACTGGCTCCGAAAGATGTTCGCGGTCGATTCCTTGGTCGAGCCGTACGGCTTGTAGGCCGCCCAGCTGCCGAGCACCAGCGTCGGCGACTTGATGCCGGCAAGTTGCGGGCGAAGGTCGGTGGTCATCAGTTCGTACATGGCCTCCGACGTCGTGTTGCGGTCGCTGCTGTGGCCCCATTGCTTCAGCGTTTCGACGCGTGCCGGATCGTGCGCCATGTTCGCGACCGACGCTTCCGCACCCTTGAGGTAGGTCGCCTCGTCGGATGCGCGCATCTGCGTGCGCATGCCATCGGCCATCGGGCGCGTGCTCTCCACGGTCGCCGCCGGATTGCCCGCGGCGGGGAAGAACGGCAGCGAGTCGACGATCACCAGCGGGCCCACCGCGTCGGGGGCCGCGATCGCCATTTCCAGCGCGAGGTCGCCGCCAAGGCTGTGGCCGATCACGACCGGGTGCCTGAGGTGGCGCGCCTTCGCGTACGCGAGCAGGCGGTCACGCATCGCATCGAGGAACGCGGCCTGCCCGGTCGCCGAGGCCGCAACACCCGCGAAACCAGGCAGGTTCACGATGTGGCACTGCACATGATCCTTCTGCAGTGCGGCGCAGGTGTCGCGCCACGTGTCCGCACCGCTGTTGAGCCCTGGGATCATGAGAACCGGGCGGCCCTTGCCAACGACGTCGATCGTCAGGTCCTGGAAATGTTCGGTGGCCGAAGCGTGGCCGGCGGCGGCGAGACAGGCAACGGCGAGCAGCGAAAGCGTGCGGCGGCGGGCGGGTGCGAAAGCGTTCATGGCGGTCTCCTCGGAAAGTGGGGCGATCTTCGAGGCGGGCCGGACGGCTTTGGTGCGGAAAATGACGAGCGGCCGCGTTGCTCCACGGACGGCGATGGGCCGGGACGGCTCCCTTGCCGCGCCTCCCGGTGGGCGCGAACGCCGTTGCCATGCGGTTGCGCGCGGATGATCAAGACGTCGCCACCCGAACGTGGCGGACAAGGGCCATCAATTGCCCAACCCGAGCGCTGTTCCGTAGTGGTTTTCGAGCGCGACAAATGCGCTTTCGTCTGCGCGCGTCCGGCAAAGACAACGCATGCGATACGCGCCCGCGTTACAGCCGCTCAATCTGAATCGCTCACACTCCGACCACGCAAAGGCCCCTACGTTCCCTCGTAGTTCATGCGTGAGGGGCCTTTTGCATGATGTCCAGGGCGGTCGGGTGGCGGGGGGCGCGCCTTGCGGCCGTCATGGTTATGGCAAGCGTGGTGGGCCTCGATGGCTGCGACCGTAACGCGCAGACCGCTTCCGCAGTGCGGACCCCAGCAGCGACGCGCGCATCCGCGGCGCCGGCCACCGACCGGGGTCACGCGGCCTCTCCCGACTCGACGCCTCCGGGTGAATGGCATTTGCCGGGCCGCGACCTCGCCGGCACGCACTACAGCCCACTCGCGCAGATCAACGCCAGCAATGTCGGCCGACTGAAAGTCGCGTGGAGCTTTTCCGACGGCGCGCTGTACGGCCACGAAGGTGCCCCGCTGGTGGCGGGCGACACGATGTACACGGTGTCGCCGTTCCCGGACAAGGCGTACGCGCTCGACCTGAGCCAGCCCGGCGCGCACGTGAAGTGGTCGTTCGACCCGAAGACGTCGCCGATGGCGATCGGCAAAGCCTGCTGCGACCCGGTACTGCGCGGCTGGTCCTACGCGGACGGCAAGATCGTCTACAACCTGCTCGACGCGCACGTGGTCGCAGTCGACGCGAAGACCGGCAAGGAACTCTGGCGCACGCGCATGGCCGACGTGGCCAAGGGCGTCACGATGACGATGCCGGCGTTCGTCGCCAACGGCAAGGTGTTCGTCGGCAATTCCGGCGGCGAACTCGGCGTGTCCGGCTGGGTCGCGGCGCTCGACCTGCAGACCGGCAAGGAGCTGTGGCGCGCGTATTCGGTGGGCACCGACGAACTCGTCAAAATCGGTCCGCGCTTCAAGCCCTTCTACCCGCAATACCGCGGAAAGGACCTGGGCGTGCACACCTGGCCGGCCGGCATGGCGATGCAGGGCGCGGGCGCGGTGTGGGGGTTCATTTCCTATGACCCGTCGACCAACCTCATCTACTACGGCACGTCGAACCCGGGGCCGCGCGTCCCCGCGCAGCGCCCCGGCGAGAACCTGTGGTCGTCCGCCGTGTTCGCGCGCGATGCCGATACCGGCGAAGCCGTGTGGGCCTACCAGTTCACGCCGCATGACCAGTGGGACTACGACGGCGTCAACGAGATGGTGCTGCTCGACCTGCCCATCGGCGGGCGCATGCGCAAGACACTCGTGCACTTCGATCGCAACACGTACGCCTACGTGCTCGACCGCGAGACCGGCGAAGTACTGAAGGCCGACACGTTCGCCTACCAGAACTGGTCGACCGGGTTCGACTACCGCACCGGTCGCCCGATCGTCGACCCGAAAATGCAGCCCAAGCCCGAGCAGAAGCTCGAGCGCGTGTGCCCGCCCGATATCGGCCAGAAGGACTGGCAGCCGCCGGCGTTCTCGCCGCGCACGGGGCTGATGTACGTGGGCATCTTCAACATCTGCATGGACCTGACCGACCACAAGGTCAGCTACATCGCGGGCACGCCGTACGACGGCATGGAGATGAAGCGCTACTCGGCCGACGGCAAGGACGGCGACTGGGGCGCGTTCATCGCCTGGGATCCGGTGGCCGGCAAGCGCGTGTGGTCGATCCCGGAGAAATTCATGGTGATGTCCGGCGCGCTGGCCACTGCGGGCGACATCGTCTTCTACGGCACGACGGATGGCTGGTTCCGCGCCGTCGATGCACGCAACGGCAAGGTGCTGTGGCAGCAGAAGCTGTCGTCCGGGATCGTGGGCCAGCCCATGAGCTATCTCGGGCCCGACGGCCGCCAGTACATCGCGATCGCCAGCGGTGTCGGCGGCGCGGCCGGCGTGCAGTCCGATCGCGAAGGCTATCCGCCTCGCGGGTCGACGCTCTACGTATTTTCCATCGACGGTGCGGACGTCTCGACGCCGAAGGCAGCGCAGCCATGAAGACCGGAGCCGCGGTGCTCGGCATGCTCGCGTCCGCGGCCATCGGCGCCGCCGCGGCAGGCTGGATCACGTCGACGCGCAACGCGCCCCTCGCGGGCGGCGCTGTCGGACCCGTGCCGATGCCAATGGCGTCCCCGCCTGCGCCGGTCGGGATTCCGCTGGGTGACGTCGCGGGCGGGCGCGCGGATGGCTCGTTGCTCGGCATGGAGAACCCGCTGGGCGAAGGCCCCGCGGTGGTCGCCGACGGCAAGCGCCTGTTCCGCCAGATGAACTGCGCCTACTGCCACGGCATGGAAGCGAAGGGCGCGATGGGGCCCGACCTTACCGACCTCGGCTGGCGCTACGGCGGCGCGCCGGCGCAGATCTACGACTCCATCGCAGCGGGGCGCCCCAAGGGGATGCCCGCCTGGGGCCGCGCGTTGTCGCCGGAACTGATATGGGAAATGACCGCCTACGTGCATTCGCTGGGTGGCGGCATCCCGCCGCAGCAGGCGGTCGCGGCCATGCACGGCGACTACCGCGGCGAGACGTCGGAGAACGGCACGTCGAAGGCACCGAGCCGGGGCGGCGAGGCGAGCGCCGACCAATGAGGCGCCGACCCGGCCCGGTCGCCCTGCTGATGCTTGCGTGCGCCGGGTGCGCGCGCGAATCGACGCCGATGGACTACATGCACGGCGCCGCCGGGCCCGCGCAGATGCCGATCCAGGCGCTGGCGCAGGGCTTCACGGCGATCTGCACTGCGGTGGTCGCGATCATCGCCGTCCTGCTCATCGTGTCGGTGCGGCGTGGCATCCGCGAGCAACGCAACGACGGCGACGCGGTGACGCCAGGTCGCAACGGCATGCCGTGGATCTACTGGGGCGTCGGGCTTTCGGTGCCGGTGCTGCTGGCGATGACGGTGTGGTCGCTGCTCGCGACGCGTGCCGTGGCCACGCCACCCGCCGCGCCGGCGGTCGACGTCGAGGTGATCGGCCACCAGTGGTGGTGGGAACTCCGCTACCACGGCGATCGCGCATCGGACATCGTCACCACCGCGAACGAACTCGTTGTTCCGGTCGGCCAGCCGGTGCGCCTGCGCATGACCTCGGCCGACGTCATCCATGATTTCTGGGTGCCGAAGCTGGGACCGAAAATGGACCTGGTGCCGGGCCAGTGGAACAACTCGTGGTTCCAGGCCGATCGCGCCGGCGTCTACGTCGGCCAGTGCGCGGAATACTGCGGGGTGGAACACGGGAAGATGGGTATCCGCGTGCGTGCCCTGCCGAAGGCGCAGTTCGACACGTGGCTGGCGCTTGAGCGGCAGCCGGCGTTGCCGTCGATCAATCGCGGCGCGCAGGTTTTCGGGCAGGCCTGCGCGGCGTGCCACACCGTGCGTGGTACGGGCGCCGGCGGCATCGTCGGCCCCGACCTCACGCACGTCGCCGGACGGCTGACGCTCGCGGCCGGCATGCTGCCGAACACGCCGACCGCACGCATGACGTGGGTCGCGCACACGCAACAGGTGAAGCCGGGCGCGCAGATGCCCGAGGTGCCATTGGCCGACGTGGATCGCGCCGCCGTCGTCGACTACCTGGGGACCCTGCGATGAGTGCTGTACCGGTGACTGCGGTCGATCCCCGCGAGCCGGCATCGGCCAGCCCGCCCGAGCTCGCGACGCGGCTGGAGGCGTTGTGGGGCGAAGGAGAAGGCCTGCGCGCGTGGTTCGCCACGGTCGATCACAAGGCCATCGGCCTGCGTTACATCGTCACCGCGTTCGTGTTCCTGCTGCTCGGGGGCGTCGAGGCGTTGGTGATGCGCATCCAGCTGGCCTCGCCGGAAGCGCGCGTGCTCAATCCCGAGCAGTACAGCCAGCTGTTCTCGATGCACGGCGTCACCATGATCTTCCTGTACGCGCTGCCGGTGCTGTCGGGGTTCTCGAACTATCTGTGGCCGCTGCTGCTCGGCAGCCGCGACATGGCGTTTCCGCGGCTCAACGCACTGAGCTACTGGCTGTTCCTCGCGGCCGGCCTGTTCCTGTACATGAGCTTCTTCATCGGCGCCGCGCCGAACGATGGCTGGTTCAGTTACGTGCCGCAGAGCCTCAAGCCGTATTCGCCGGGACCGAACCTCGACGTCTACGCGCTCGGCCTGATCTTCCTCGGCCTGTCCACCACCGTCGGCTCGGCGAACTTCGTGGTCACGTTGCTGCGCATGCGCGCGCCCGGCATGTCGGTGAACCGGTTGCCGATCCTGGTGTGGGGCACGATCACCGCGTCGGTCGCCAACCTGCTCGCGGTGCCAGCGGTGAGCCTGGCGTGCCTGATGCTGTGGCTCGACCGCCACCACGGCACGCATTTCTTCGACATCGGCGGCGGCGGGCAGCCGCTGCTGTGGCAGCACCTGTTCTGGATGTTCGGCCACCCGTGGGTCTACGCGCTCGTGCTGCCGGCCATGGGCCTGGTGTCCGACGCGCTGCCCGTGCATTGCCGGCGACCGCTGGTGGGTTACACGCCGGTGGCGATGTCGACGGTGGCAACAATGGTGATCGGCTTCGGCGTGTGGCTGCACCACATGTTCGCCACCGGCGTGCCGCCGCTCGCGCTGAGTTTCTTTTCCGCGGCCAGCTTCGTCATCGCGATTCCCAGCGCGATCGGCGTGTTCGCCTGGATCGCGACGATCTACACCGGCCGCGCGCGGCTTACGACGCCGTTCCTGTTCTTCGTCGGCTTCGTGCTGCTGTTCGTGATCGGCGGCGTGTCCGGCGTGATGACGGCAAGCCTGGCGCTGGACTGGCAGCTCACCGATACGTACTTCATCGTCGCGCACCTGCATTACGTGCTGCTGGGCATCAACGTGTTCCCGGTGATCGGCGCGATCTACCACTGGTTCCCCAAGTTCACCGGCCGGATGATGGACGAGCGGCTCGGACGTTGGACCTTCGGCGTGATGTTCATCGGCTTCAACCTCGCGTTCCTGCCGATGCACTGGCTTGGGCTTGCAGGGATGCCGCGACGCGTATGGACGTATTCGCACGGCCTGGGCTTCGGCGCCGCCAATCTCGTCGTCAGCATCGGCGCCTTCCTGTTCGCGGCCGGCGTGCTGATGTTCCTCATCGGCGTCGTGCACGGCGCGCTGCGCGGTCGCATTGCCGGGCCGAATCCGTGGGACGCGCCCACGCTCGAGTGGTCGACCGCGTCGCCGCCGCCGGTCTACAACTTCGCCGTCCTGCCGCTCGTGGCCTCCCGGCATCCTCTATGGGAAGCGCGCATCGACGAGGATCCGGAGGGCGATCGCAGCCTGCTGACCACGGGATTCGCACTCGACGACGGCAAGGAGACGCTGGGCGTCACGCCGCTTGACGCGCAACCGGACGTGATCCTGAAGATGCCGGGGCCGACGCTGCTGCCCGCGCTGCTGTCCGTCGCGTTGTTCGCGCTGTTCGTCGGCCTGCTGTGCAGCTGGCGTTGGCTGGACGCGCTGGCGGGGCTGGCCGCGGCAGCAGTGCTGGTCGCATGGTTCAGCCCGCACGCGACCGTGCGCGACGAGGAACGGGTACGCATCTATGAGTGAAGTCCGCACCCTCGACGACACGCTCCCCGTACAGGGCCAGGGTCGCACCGGCACCGCGTGGTGGGGCCTGATGTGCGTCATCGGCACCGAAGGCATCCTGTTCGCTTACCTGATCTTTTCGTACGGCTACCTGGCGAGCCAGAACGTGCGCTGGCTGCACGACGGCCCGCGATCGCTGCGGCTGGCCCTCCCGGCCACAGTGCTGCTGGTCGGCTCGAGCATCGTGCTCGAATGGGCCAAGCGCGTGGGCAACCGTGGCCGCACCGGGGCCGCGCGTCTGGGCGTGGTGCTTGCGGTCCTGATGGGCGCGGCCTTCATGCTGCTCGAACTGCGCGAGTGGAAGGAACAGCCCTTCGCGTTCGACACCGACAGCTACAGCTCGATCTATTTCCTGCTGACGGGCACGCACCTCGCGCACGTCGCCGTCGGGCTGCTCGGCCTGCTGATGATGCTGGCGTGGAGCTTCGGGGGCCGGCTGCGAACGGAGCACAGCCAGTACCGCGCGCTGACGACGCTGTACTGGCACTTCGTCGACGCCGTGTGGCTGTTCGTGTTCGCCACCATCTACCTGAGCCCGAGGCTCGCATGAGCACACTCGACCGCATCACGTCGGCAGTGGAACATCCCGCACCCTCGCGCGAGGGCGTGTCGCCGTGGACGCTGCTCGCGGCCATCGCACTCGCGCCGCTGGCGTTCACGACGCAGGTGTCGCTCAGTTACGGCATCGCAAGCACGAGTTGCACTGCCGGCGGCGCGCCGCACGTGGCGCTGTTGGCTGTAAACCTGATGGCGCTGGCGGCGACGGTCGTCGGCAGCGTGCTGGCGTGGCGCAGCTGGCAACGCCTGCGCGGCGAGAAAGCCAAAGATTCGCCGAGCCAGGGCGAAGGGCGCACGCGCTTCATCGCGCTGTGTGCGGTGGTCGGCAACGCGATCATCGGCTCAGCCGTGGTGTTCGATCTGCTCGCCAGCCTGTTGCTTGCCGGATGCCCCGGGTTGCCGCCCGTGCACTGAGCGCGGCGCTGCCCGCGCTCGCGGTCGGCGTCGCCTCCGCGCATGGCGCGGACGTCGGCGGTGGCGGGTGGTCGGTCGATCCGTACATCGCCCCGGCGATGCTGGTTTCCCTTCTCCTGCAGTGCATCGGCCTCGCGCGCATGGGCGCCGCGGCGCGCTCGCGCATTGCGCCGCCGCGCCGCGCGCTCGCCTATGCGCTTGCGCAGGCGACGCTGGTGATCGCGCTGTTCTCGCCGCTCGACGCGCGCGCCGACGACAGCTTCGCCTGGCACATGGCGCAACACCTCCTGTTGATGCTGGTGGCGGCGCCGCTGTTCGCGATGTCCAACATGCATCACGTGGCGATGTTCGCACTGCCGATGACCGGGCGCCGCGGCATCGGACGCATCACCGGCGCACTGCCGGGCGGACGACGCGGCGGCACCAGTCGCGCCGCGCCTTGGCTCGCCGCGCTCGCGTTCACCGTCGGGCTGTGGGCGTGGCATGCGCCTGCGCTGTACGAGGCGGCGCTCGAGCATCGCGCCGTGCATACGGCGGAGCACCTGGTATTCCTGGTGACATCCGGATTCTTCTGGCGCACGGTTGCCACCAGCGGTGATCGCCGCCTGTCACCCGCGGCGGCCATCGTGCTGGTCAGCCTCGTCGGATTGCAGGGCGGCCTGATGGCGGCGTTGATCACCCTGGCGCCGCGCCCGCTCTACGCGCACTACGCCGCGACGGCGGGCGTGGGCGACCAGCAGATCGCCGGGCTGCTGATGTGGGTGCCCGCGAGCTTCATCTACCTGGCCAGCACGGTGCTCGCGTTGCGCCGCATGATGAGTACGACGTCGCGCCCCGACGTAACGACGGTCCGCCGCGCATTCAGGTGACTGCAGCAAACGCTTTGGTGCAGCGGCTGCGTCCGGGCGCCGCCACGAATATCGTGTTCCGCTGCTGCAGGCGAGGTCGCGCTGGCGCGCGGGACCGTCCGCCTTGCGCGAGGCGAGGCGCATGTCGGAATGCGACCGCACGACCGGCGGCCGCGCAAGGTTGACCGTCGTGGAGCTACGTCGCTGGTCGTCAATCGCGGCACGCGTCGTCGACGCACCCGGAAATACGATGCGCGCGCGCGCCGCGAGTCGTTGACTTCGATGGTGCCGGCTGAGGGAATCGAACCCACGACCTACTGATTACAAATCAGGCACACGATCCTAGCAGGGCGTGGCTTTGAAGGCCCTGCAATTTAGGGAGCGCGACTGCGTAAGTGTCTGACGTAGCAAGGCGACACCCCCGCGTTTTAGGGAGGCCTGAGGCTTAGTGCAGCGTCGTCTGCGACCACGCATATTGGCGCGCCCAGGGGCGCAGCTCGAGCACGGCGTCCTGCCATGTGGCGTGTAACGTCGGCTCGTCCTGCTCCATCGACTGCAACTCCCACCAGCCGTCATCTAAGCGAACCGCGACGGCGATGAGCTGCTCCCGAAACTGGCAGGTCATCGCCTTATCGGTGCGCTTGTAGACGAGCTCGGGATGTGGATGCATGGCGCCATTGTCGCCAGCGCCGTCTCGCAGATTTAGACGCCCGTACGTTCCAGCATCGGCATGACCTGCCGGAAGAACGCAATGCTGTCGTCGTTGAACACCGTGTCGATCAGTCGCCGCGGGATGGAATACTGCTCGGCCAGCTGCTCTGCATCGATGCGGCCATCAGCGGCCGCCATGATGGCTTCGCGCGCGGAGTACGGGAAGATGAATTCCAGCGCGCCGATCACCGCAAGCTCCTCGGCAGCCGCCGCCCGGGTCGGAACCGCCAAGTCGTCCTGCGCGTCCAGTGTCGAAGCGACGTGCTCGAAGAGATTGATGTTTCGGCACTCCTCCCGGTCGAGCAGCGCGTGGAAGATTTCCTTGCAGACGACAAAGCGCTCCTCTTCAGCCGTTAGGCCGGAGAGGATGCCGATATCAAATGAGCCGTCCTGATTCGCGAAGCAGACAGCCTCCACGTTGCGCGCACTTACATCGAGGTCGAGCTGGTAGAGGTTGATCTTCTTGCCGGCGATCTGGGTCGCGACCCACACGAGGTCATCTGTGGTTCTCGGCCGACCGTTGGCCTGGAGAACGTACTGGTCGTACGTCGCTGAGTACTCAGCAGCGATCTCCAGGGTGAACAGCAAGTCGTCGAGCGTAAATCGCATAAGACCCCACAAAGAAAAGGACACCCCGAGGGGTGCCCTTTTGTTGTCAGAAATGATCAGTTATTCAAAATCAAATAGCGCCTTGCACAGAATCGCCAACGCCAGCATACGGCTTATAGCGCTTCTCGAGCATAGCCTCGACCACGTCAGCAACGTCGTTCGCGACATTGGTCAGAGAAGCGTGCGGCTGCTTATTGAAGAAGAACTTCACGTCGACGACGCCACGCTCACGAAGCGTGGCCTGCATGGCCTGCAATCGTTGTTTAGCGTTCATGTCGGTCACCCACCCTAGGAATTAATACAAACCAGACTTACGTACACGCAATCCAGCCGCCCATTTTAGTCCATCAACCGGTGCTTGTGAAGAGGTTGTCGGCAGCGGTTGTCAAGACTTGACTTGGCAGAAGCACCCTACAACACGGATCCGGTGCCCAACCGTGAAGATGGTGCCGGAATAACACTTTCCAGCCCTTTCAAGCACTTGCCGTCGGAATGGGTTCAGTTCGGACGTGCGCTTGACGCAGCGTAGCCGAGCTATTGATCGCGGGAATAGGCCGTAAGTTGACACAATTCAGGGGCGCAGACGGGCATACGGTCGCTGCTCGCCTAACTCATTGATTCTCATATGTCAAAAAGTGACGTTCTACGGCTGCGCTGAGATGGCGAGCGAAATTTTCCGATAAACGGCATGCCGGTCAGGTTGGCCGAGCACCCCGCGCGGCTATCGGACCTCCACGCGATCGCGGAGACCCGCGCCGGCAGCGCGGCACGCGGCACGCTGAATTACCTCGCGGGCGAGTTCTTCAAGAGCACGAAGTTCGCGGAGCTGGCGGAGCGCACGCAGCAGGACTACCGCGCGTGCGCCGCCATTCTCGCGGCCTATCCAACCAAGCTCGGCCTCACGTTCGGCGAGCTGCAGATCGCGCGCATGACGGTACCGCTGATTCAGCGGCTCGTGGAGGACATGGCGAAGGGCAAGCCGGAGAGCCGCCCGGGCGCCGGTGACGCGCGCCCCGCGACACCATCGAAAGCGAACCACGTATTGCGCTTCCTGCGCCGCCTGTTCGCGTGGGGCATCCGCTTCGGCTTGTGCACGACGAATCCCGCGCGCGGCGTCGAGGAAGCGAAAGAGCGTCAGCGGCGCGTGCTGCCCGGGCGCCCCGCGTTCTCACGGATTCTTGCCTTCGCGCGCGAGCGCGGCGCGCTGCCGCCCGGCGCGACCGGAAGCCTGCCGGCATATCTCGCGCCCGTGATGGAGCTGACCTACCGCTGCCGGCTGCGCGGCAAGGAAGCGCTGCTATTGACCGACGCCAGCGAGCAGGCGGACGGCATCTACTGTCGACGCACGAAGGGCAGCCTCGACAACGTCGCGCGCTGGGATCCGCGCCTGCGTGCCGTGTGGGATGAAGCGGCGGCGATTCGTCGTGCGGCGTTCGAAGCCGCGCGGCGGCCGTTCCCGCTGCGCCCCGAAGACCGCTACCTGTTCGTGTCGCGCCGCGGCGATCGCCTCACGAAGTCGGGATTCGACACCGCGTGGCAGCGCATGATCGCGGCCGCGCTCGAGGCCGGCGTCATTACGCCTGCTGAGCGTTTCAGCCTGCACGGATTGAAGCGCCGCGGCGTCACCGACACGCCTGGCACGAAAGCCGACAAGCGCGATGCGAGCGGCCACGCCACCGAAGCCGCGTTCCAGCTCTACGACTTCGACGTGCCGGTCGTACCGGCGGCAAGCTCGCCGGAAATTTAGGGAGAATTTTAGGGAGCGACGTCGGCGGGACTGCCGGTAACGCTCTAAACGGTTGATTCCGCTGGTGCCGGCTGAGGGAATCGAACCCACGACCTACTGATTACAAATCAGTTGCTCTACCAACTGAGCTAAGCCGGCGCGGGAATAGTGTAGCGCCCGTCGCGCCGCACGCCGGCGCAGTCGAGCGGCGCGCCGGTCAGGCCGAGCGCGGCGGAGGCGGGCGAGAAGGCGGGCTTGGCGGCGACATCGAGCCATTGCACGACATGCGCGCCGACGGGCTCGGCACTGGCGGCGAATCCCGCGGCTGCGAGTGCACCGGCACGCTCGCGCGCCGCAGATTCGCTGTGGTATCGGCCGAGCGCGATGGCGTTGGCATCCGCGCCGGCATCGGGCATCACCAGGAAGTCGCTGAATCCGGCGGCGCCGATTCGCGCCGCGGTCGCGGTGGCAGTCGCGCGATCCGGCTGTGGCAGGACCACGCGCCAGGCGCGCGGGACGCCGACCGGCTGCTCGGCGGTCGCCGTCCATTCGACCTGCGAGGCGATGGCACGACGCGCGACATCGAACGCAGCGGGACTGCTGAACGGGCCGAAGCGGTAGCAGCGCAGGTCGCGCGGCGCAGCGACGGGGGCTGCGCGCTCGGCGGTAACCAGCTGCAGCGCCGGAACGTCCGCGGAAAGCCCGGGCGTCGAAGTCGGCGCGACATCCGCATGCAGCGCCCACCACGCGGCGACGCCCACGTTGAGCACGAGCAGCAGGACCAGCAGCGCACGCATCAGCATCCGCGGATTCTAGCCAGCGCGCAGGCCGCGACGTGATGGCGACGCGTGATCGACGTCATGCGCTCGCCCAGCGTGCCAGGCCGTCGAGCACCAGCGACGGGTGCCATCGCGCGTCTTCGAGGCGCGCGAGCAAGGGCGCGGCGCCGCC
>NZ_VTRV01000260.1 GCF_008274655.1 Cognatilysobacter lacus
GGCCGCCGCCGCTCCCGCTGCCGTCGCCCCTGCGGTGGTCGCGCCTGCACCGACGCGCTCGGCAGAGCCGCAGACGCTTGCCGAATGGCTCGCGTCGGGGCGTGTCCGCGGCCGCGTGCGCTTCTCCGACGGCGCGGCTTCCGTCCTGATCGACGCCGACCAGCGCCAGTATTTCGGCCCGTCGACGCTCAAGGCGACCGCGCCCCTGTTCAAGCGCAACGCAGCGCTCGCCGATTTCGAAGCCGTTTCGGCTGATGTCTGGACTGCGCAGACCGCCGCGCTCGGCGCGCCGCAGGCCCTCGCCCGCCTGATCTGGTTCGGCGCGCTGCTCGCCGGCGAAGGGCGGCTGGTGGCCGGGTACGGGCCGGACGAGCGCTTCAAACTCACCAAGTGGCCCCAGACCGAACGCGAGTTCCCCAAGCACTTCCGCATCGCCACCGCGATGATGAAAGGCCCGGCTACCGTCGGTGAAATCGCGGAAGCCAGCCACGTCCCGGAAGTCGACGTTGCGGACTTCGTCAACGCGTCGCTTGCGACCGGGTTCGCCGAACCCTACCGCGAGCCCGACCCCGAACCCGACGCTTCCAAGTCCGGCGGTCTTTTCGGGCGGCTACGCGGCCGCTGACCGTCACTACGCCCAGCGCGCGCTAAACAGCCCGCCTTGCCGCTGGATACCTGCGGGCGGGACAATGCGGGGTTCGCTTTACCGGCTGGCCCCATGATTGATCCGCAGCTCTACCCGCGCCTGTCCCGCATCGATACCCCGGCCGACCTGCGCGCGTTCGACGAGAGCGAGTTGCAGGCGGTCGCGGACGAGCTGCGGGCCTACCTGATCGAGCAGGTGGCGCTGGTGGGCGGGCACTTCGGCGCGGGCCTGGGCGTCATCGAACTGACCGTCGCGCTGCACTGGCTGTTCGACACACCGAATGACCGGCTGGTGTGGGACGTTGGCCACCAGACGTATCCGCACAAGATCCTGACCGGGCGCCGCGACACCATCCAGACGGTCAAGCAGAAGGATGGCCTCGCGCCCTTCCCCAAGCGCGACGAATCGGAATACGACACCTTCGGCGTGGGCCACAGCTCGACGTCGATCTCCGCCGCGCTCGGCATGGCGATCGCGCTGCAGGCGCGGGGCGACGACCGCAAGGTGGTCGCCGTCATCGGCGACGGCGCGATGACCGCGGGCATGGCGTTCGAGGCGATGAACCACGCTGGCGGCATGGATCCCGAGCCGAACTTGCTGGTGGTGCTCAACGACAACCAGATGTCGATCAGCGAGAACGTCGGCGCGCTGACCAAGATGCTGGGTCGGCTCAGCGGCAGCCGCGCGCTCAACGCGCTACGCGAAGGCGGCAAGAAGCTGCTCGGTGACAAGAACAAGGGCGCGGCGAAATTCGTGCGTCGCTGGGAAGAGCACTGGAAAGGCATGTTCGTGCCGTCCACCCTGTTCGAGGAACTCGGCTTCCATTACACCGGCCCGATCGACGGCCACGACATGGCAGCGCTCGTCGCCACCATGAAGACGCTGAAGGGGCTGAAGGGCCCGCAGCTGCTGCACATCATCACGACCAAGGGCAAGGGCTACGAACTCGCCGAAGGCGACCAGATCGGCTACCACGCCGTGTCGCCGTTCGATCCGGCGAAGGGCATGGTCGCCAAGACCGGCGCCCGGAA
>NZ_VTRV01000261.1 GCF_008274655.1 Cognatilysobacter lacus
TGGCGCAGGGCGGCGGCGACGATCGCCCGGCGCCGCAATCGGCGCCTGACGCCGCAACACGTCGCCGACCAGCTGCCAGCGGCCGCAGTCGTCCTTCCAGCCCGCGTCGTGTTCGAGCCGGCGCAACGCGAAGCGGCGCGCATCGGCGCGCAGTTCGCCGTCGAACAAGGCGCTCAGCGTCTCCTGGTCGGTGCCGCGGTTTTCGGTCGGATTCATCGCTGTCGCTCCCGTGTGCCGGACGTGCTGCCATCGGTATCGAGAAGGGGCCTGAGCAGCGTGTCGATCGCCTCGCGCGCCCGGAAGATGCGCGAGCGCACCGTCCCGATCGGGCAGCCCATGCGCTCGGCGATCTCGTCGTAGCTGAGGCCTTCCACCTCGCGCAGGGTGATCGCGTCGCGCAATTCGACCGGAAGGCGGTTCACGGCCTCCATCACCGTTCGCTCGACCTCCTGCCGCAAGAGCTCGTGCTCCGGCGTGTCGGTGTCGCGGAGGCGGAAGGACGGATCGAACTGCTCGGCGTCCATGACGTCGATATCGTCGGTTGGCGGCCTGCGGTTCTGCGCAACGAGATGATTCTTGGCGGTATTCACGGCGATCCGGTGCAGCCACGTGGAGAACTGGGCATCGCCGCGGAAATTTCCCAGCGCGCGATACGCACGCATGAAGACTTCCTGGGCGACGTCCTGGCATTCGCTCCAGTCATGCACGTAGCGCCCGATCAGCCCGATCGTCCGATGCTGGTACTTGCGCACCAGGACATCGAACGCCGCGCTGTCGCCGCGCTGCACGCGCTCGACCAGCTCCCGATCCAGCGGCGCCTCGCGCGGCTGGCCGGTCTCCATTGCAGACCCTTCCTCTTCGGCCATGTCGGGCCGGCACTCCTGTGTCAGCCCGACATGGTCGGGCATTGGGACAACGCCATCGCGGAAAAGTTCACCGTCCGCGGCCGGGGCGCAGGGGTCGGGCGAAGGTGCCGATTGACGCACGGGAAACAACCTCCGGATGATAGCCGGATGTTCCGTACGCAATCGGATGGCCGCAAATGCCCGTCTCTTCCCGCTTCGACGGCTTGCCGATGCTCAACTGGCATGCCGAATCCCGTGACGACGGCATCGTCGTGCTGTCGTTCGACAAGGCGGAGACCGCCGTCAACACGTTCTCGCAGGACGTGCTGATCGAGCTCGACGGCATCCTCGAACGACTGCGCCTCGAACCGCCGAAAGGCCTGGTGATCCGCTCGGCGAAAGCCAGCGGCTTCATCGCCGGCGCGGACATCAAGGAGTTCCAGGCATTCGACGAGCGCGGCACGGTCGGCGACGCGATCGCGCGCGGCCAACGCGTTTTCCAGCGCATCGCGGAGCTGCCGTTCCGCAGCGTCGCGGCGATCCACGGCTTCTGCATGGGCGGCGGCACCGAGGTCGCGCTGGCCTGTGGCTATCGCGTTGCGAGCGACGACGCTTCCACGCGCATCGGCCTTCCCGAAGTGAAGCTGGGCATCTTTCCGGGCTGGGGCGGCAGCGTTCGCCTGCCGCGGCTGATCGGTGCGCCCGCGGCGTTCGACCTGATGCTGACGGGGCGCAGCGTCACCGGCAAGGCGGCGAAGGCGATGGGCCTGGTCGATCGCGTCGTGCCCGTCGACCAGCTTGTCGAGGCCGCTGCGCGACTCGCG
>NZ_VTRV01000262.1 GCF_008274655.1 Cognatilysobacter lacus
GCTCCCATGCGGGAAGCCAGCGCGGCGGGCGCACGGCCAGCATCGCGTCGCGCATCTCGGCGGCCGTCTGGAAACGCGAATCCGGGTACTTCGCCAGTGCCCGGTGCATGAAGCGCTGCCAGTGGCGCAGGTGCGGCGGCAGGCGCGGAATCGGTTGCTGCGCATGCGCCAGCGCCATCGACAGCGCGTCGCCTGCCTCGTACGGCAGCCGGCCCGCGAGCATTTCCCAGAGTACGACGCCGAGGCTGTAGAGGTCGACGCGGCCGTCGACTTCCTCGCCACGTGCCTGCTCGGGCGCCATGTACGCGGTGCTGCCTACCGCCAGGCCGGCGGTCGTGACGCGCGGCCCGTAGCCGCGTCGCAGCGCGATTCCGAAGTCGGCCAGCAGCGGGCGCCCCGCGTCGTCGAACAGCACGTTTTCCGGTTTGACGTCGCGATGGACCACGCCGCGTGATTGCGCGTATTCGAGCGCGGAGAGCAGCGCGCACGCGATCGCTACCGCACCGGCCTCGTCGCGCGTGAAGTCGCGATCGCCGAGATGGCCGCGGGGCAGGTGGGGCATCGAGTAATACGGGATGCCGTCCTTCGTCCGACCCAGCTCGTGGATGCGCACGATGTTCGGATGTTCGAGGCGGGCAATGGTGCGCACCTCGTTTTCGAATCGACGCCGGCTGATCTCGTCGGCGAGCGCGTGCGGCGCCATCACCTTGATCGCCACCTCGCGGCTGAGCGCAGTCTGCTCGGCGAGGTAGACCGTGGACATGCCGCCCTGGCCGAGGCGGCGCAGCAGGCGATAACCCTCGACCTGCGGCATCGTCGCGGCGGATTCGTTCGGGGGCGTCGTCTCATCCATGTCCGCGGAGCATATAGGCAGCCACGTCAGCCGGGCAGGCGCCATCGCGTGGAAGCGTGATCAGCGACCCGGCTTTCGCCGCGCGTAGACCTGCTTGCGCACCAGCGCCACGGTGTCGCCCGCCGCGTCCACCACGGCCGTCTCGAACCAGTGCAGGTGCCTGGCGCCGTCGGCGGTCCCGACCCGTATCGCCTCAAGGGCGGCGTCGTCGAGGCGGAACTCGGCATGAACCACGCCACGGCCGGGCTTCAGGAAGTCGATCGTGCCGGAGCGATCCCACACCATGTAGTCGCGGCCGAGGCCGCGCATGACCAGCAGCATCCAGAACGGATCGGTCATTGCGAACAGGCTGCCGCCGAAGTGGGTGCCGACGGCGTTGCGGTTCCATGGGCGCAGGCGCAGCTCGACGCGTGCGTGGCGCCAGTCTGCCGCGAGACGGGTGACCCGGATCCCGGTCGCCAGGAACGGCGGCCAGAGGTTGAGGCCGCAGCGGAAAAGGGAGGCGTGCATGGCGTCGCGCCCGGGCGTACCGGGCGGCCCGGTCAGAACAACAGTGACGACATGCGACGGCGATAGCGGCCGACGAGATCCTCGTCCTCCACCACGCGGAACGCATCGATCAGGGTGCGGCGGGCAAGGCCGTCGCCGTACTGGCGGTCGCGGGAGAGCATTTCGATGAGCTGTTCGAAGCCGTCCGCCTCGCGCCCGCCCAGCAGGTATTGCACTGCCAGCAGGTGGCGGGCGCGCAGGTCGGCGGGGTCGGCGGCGATCGCCGCGTCGAGCACCGCGGGCGG
>NZ_VTRV01000263.1 GCF_008274655.1 Cognatilysobacter lacus
CGCGGCGCAGGCGGGGTTGCGCGCGGGCGACGTGATCACCGCCGCCAACGGTCAGCCGATCGGTGGGCGGGACGCGCTTCGCAACTTCGAAGGCCTCCAGGCGCTCGGCAGCCGCGTGACGCTCGCCGTGCTTCGCGAGGGCAAGCCGGTCACGCTGCAGATCGGCCTGAAGGAGCAGCCGCGCTCGATCGCCGGCGCCGAGTTCGACCCGCGCCTCGCCGGCGCGACCTTTTCCGAGCTGCCTGCCAATCTGCGCAATTCCGGGCTTTCGGGCGTGCTGGTGGAATCCGTCGCACGGGGCTCGCGCGCGGCGCAGAATGGCCTGCAGGCCGGGGACGTGGTGATCGCAGCGACCACCGGCGCCGTCGATGACA
Source organism: Cognatilysobacter lacus (assembly GCF_008274655.1). Lineage (GTDB taxonomy): Bacteria > Pseudomonadota > Gammaproteobacteria > Xanthomonadales > Xanthomonadaceae > Cognatilysobacter > Cognatilysobacter lacus. The sequence continues at coordinate 375 of NZ_VTRV01000263.1, forward strand.
TCGCCGCCTTCCGCGCTGGCTTCACGCGGCAACCGGCAGATTTGGCGCTGCGCGTCATGCGCGGTGGCCAGCAGGGCGTCTTGCCCATGCGCTGAACCGCGCATTCCCAACGAATTCCAAGGAGTGAATGTTCATGGCAACCACGAATAACGGATCGACCGAAGTCGCGACGGGCAGCTTCCGCACGAACATCGGTGAGGCCGGCAGCAGCCTGAAGCAGGCGGCGGTCGACACCGGAGATGCACTCAAGAACGCGGCCGTTGCGGCTGGCGAGGAGCTACGCGTGGGCAAGGCAAACCTGAAGGCCGATCTTGCCGATACCGCGCTCGCGGGCATCGCGGCGGCCGAGGTCGCCGGCGGCGCGGCGCGCGAACAGGTCGACGCACTGATGGACAAGGGCCGTGACCTGGTCGACAGCGCGGCCGAGCTGATCCGCGAGCGCCCGCTGGCGAGCTTCGGCGTGGCCTTCGCGTCGGGCTGGCTGATCGCCAAGCTGGCGCGCGGCAGCAGCAACCGCTAAACCCCGTGTCGGGCGCCCGGAGCGCGAGCGAACGCGTAAAAACCCCGGATCAGGCTGATCCGGGGCCTGCGCCCGTGGGCGGGTCGGACGCACCGCCCGCTCCGGATATGGAAGAAGCCCTTCGCCAGGTGATAGCGGCTGGGCGTGCCAGCATGAGTGCCGCATCGGATGCGTCGAGGGCGTTCCGTGGCCTGATCGCCGCCGACGTCTCGCTGGCGCGCAGCGCGTTCGGTCGGTCGGTCGCCTTTACCGGGCTGGCGGTCGCGTTCGGTGCCAGCGCCTGGCTGCTGCTGATGGCGACGCTCGTGATGCTGCTTCGCGTGCAGGCCGGCCTGTCGTGGACGGTGGCGATGCTTGCCTGCGCGGCGCTGAGCCTGGCCGCCTGCGTGCTGGCCGCCTGGGGCGCGACGCGCTACTTCGAACACACCCGCATGAAAGCCTCGCGGCGGCAGTTCGCGCGGCTGGGCTTTGGCGAACTCGCCGACTTCACCCCCGCCGCGGGCTCGGCACGTTCGGCCAAATCCGTCGTCGACAGCGAATTGCAGACCGCGTCGGGCGAGCCGGTGACGGACGATGTCGGCGTACCGGTGACGCCGCCCTGATGGCCACTTCCTTTTCGCAGCTGATCCAGAAGGTCGAACAGGCCGAGGCCGCGCTGGAAGCGCAGGAGCGCCGCGTCGCCGCCGACTGGCGACAGCTGCGGGCGTCCTGGCGCGCGGGCTGGACGCCGGGCCGCATCGT
>NZ_VTRV01000264.1 GCF_008274655.1 Cognatilysobacter lacus
CGCGCGCGCCTGGCACGCGACGGCCCCAACCAGCTCGAGGCCGATCCCGGCCGCGGCATGGGGCACGCGGTGCTGGCAGCGTCGAGCGAACCGATGCTGCTCTTGCTGGCAGCGGTCGCGGCCCTGTACGCGATCGTCGGCGAGTGGCGGGACGCCGCGGCAATGGCCCTTTCGGTCGCCTTCGTGATCGCGCTGAACATCCATCAGAACGTGCGCTCGGCGCGTGCTCTCGGCGCCCTGCGGGACCTGACGGCGCCGCGCGCGCGGGTGGTTCGCGAAGGTCGGGCAGTGATGATTCCCGCCGCGGAGGTCGTGGTCGATGACCTGCTGATGATCGGGGATGGCGATCGCATCGCGGCGGACGCGCAGGTACTCGAAGGCTCGGCGATGGAGGTCGACGAATCGCTGCTCACCGGTGAATCGGCACCCGTCGCGAAGGCGACCGGTGACCTTCTTCGAGCCGGCACGTTCGCAGTGCAGGGGCGTTGCATCGCGCAGGTCATCGCCACGGGGCCGCGCACCGAGCTGGGACGCATCGGGCATTCGCTTGCGACCGTCTCGCGTGCGGAAAGTCCGTTGCGGCGCCAGGTGCGCCGACTGGTGCGCGTGTTCGCGGTGCTGAGCCTGTCCGCTGCGGTGCTGCTCACGGTGCTTGAACTCGTCCGTGGCACCGCATGGCGCGAGGCCACGCTCGCCGCACTTACCTTCGCCATGGCCACCGTGCCCGGCGAATTCCCGGTCGTCTTCGGCCTGCTGTTCACGCTCGGGGCGTGGCGGCTTGCACGCGTGAATGCGCTCGTGCAGCGACCCGACGCGATCGAGACGCTCGGCTGCATGACCGTGCTCTGCACCGACAAGACCGGCACCCTCACCGAGAACCGCATGCGCGTGCAGCAGGTGCTGGTGCCCGACGCCGGTTTCCACCACGCCGTGGCTGCCGGCGCAGCCCGCGAGTCGCTACTCGCCGTGGCCGCGCACGCATGTCCGTCCGATGCGGTCGATCCGATGGACACCGCCGTGCTCGACGCTGCCGGCGAACGCCATGTGCGGCTCGCACCGCTGCGGTATTACCCGTTCTCCGCCGCCCTCCACGCGACGGCTTCGGCGATCGCGACGACGGCGGGACTGCAGGTGTCCTGCAAGGGCGCGCCCGAAACGCTTGCAATGCTGTGCGGGCTGGACGACGACCGCCGCGCCGTGCTCGATCGCAGCGTTGCAGCGCTCGCCGGTCGTGGTTTTCGCGTGCTGGGCGTCGCGCACGCACTCATCGACCCGGCCGCGGGGCCACCGGAGACGCTGGAGACCGCAGGGTTGGATTGGTGCGGCCTGCTGGCCATCGCCGACCCGCTGCGCGCCGATGTGCCCGATGCGATACGACGCGCGCGCGCCGCCGGAATCCGCGTGGTGCTGGTTACCGGCGACCACCCGGAGACAGCGCGCGCCATCGCGCAGGCCGCGGGGCTCGGCGGTGACGGGCAGATCCGCACCGGCCAGGAGATCGCCGCGGCGTCCGAGGCGGAACTGCTGGCCTGGTCGAA
>NZ_VTRV01000265.1 GCF_008274655.1 Cognatilysobacter lacus
TCCACGCCGGGCCGGGGCCTAACAATTCGTCCAAGCCGACGCCGCTTCGCGGCGCGGCTTAACTCAGGTGTTAGGCCCCGTAATGAAAGCTCCGCGCATCCGAACATGGCATCTCGCGACTCTCGCCGGAATTGCCGGCCTGATTGCCGCGTATCTTCTCTTGGCGGCCTATTCCACAGCCTCCCTTCGCTTTTGGCACTGTGGTCCGGCCGTTGCGAACGCCACCGAGCCCTTCTGCCAAGCTGCGTGGCGCGCACTGCGGCTCTCTGGGCTTTGGGCTGCGGCATCCGGGCTGCTCGCGCTAGCCGCGATCGCGCTGAAAATCCGAAACCGCAACCATCGCCCGGGGCCTAACAATTCGTCCAAGCCGACGCCGCTTCGCGGCGCGGCTTAACTCAGGTGTTAGGGCGCACATGGAACAGCTACGCGGTTTCGCGCACGTGCTCCTCGCCAGCCTGCTTTGGCTCGCGGTCTGGGCGGTGCTGTCGTATGTCGGTATGGTGGCTGTCGCGTTTTGGTCGGCTCCTCCGCAGCCGGATCTCGCTACCACGCTTGTTCTGGCGGGCATTGTCGTCCTCGTCGGCCTGCTCTTCGCCGTGCCGGTCCTTGTCGTGCTGGCCGCGCCGGCCTACGCGCTTCTTCTGCGCTCCGGCAGGGCTTCACTTGCAAGCGCGGCGGCCGTCGGGCTCGTTCCCGGCGCCGTCACATTCGCCTTCAGTCGCGAGCTGGGCTGGCCAGCGATCGCAACAGGGCTTTTCGTAAGCCTGGCAACCCATTGGTCCTGTAAGGTGCGCCCTAACAATTCGTCCAAGCCGACGCCGCTTCGCGGCGCGGCTTAACTCAGGTGTTAGGCCTCATGACGCGGATCCTCGCACTCGTTCTGCTAAGCATCGCTGGTTGCAGCACCACTCCCACCGCACCAATTCGGGATGCGGAGCTGAGCTTAGGTGGCGTTGCTATCGGTGACACTGAGCAGGCCGTTATCGCTCGCCTCGGTGAGCCCTCGCGGCAATCTGACACTGGCGAGGGAGTTGAGCTGCAGTACGCTGACCTCTCGGTTGTTATCGGCTGGTTGGAGCAGCAGAGCCCGCTCAAACAGCGTCGCGTTATGCAGGTCGCTGCTACGGGGCCAAGAGCTTGTACTCCGTCTGGGGTCTGTCCTGGCATGCCATTTGACCGCGCCGTCTCGCTTTACGGACAGCCGGTAATCGCTCCCCGTCGCATCGGCAACTTTATGGAGTACTACAGCAGCCAGTCGTCCTGTTGGCTGCAATTTTCCGCACCGGATGGCACCATCCAATCAATTGCTGCGGTCTGCCAGCCATGAGGCCTAACAATTCATTCAAGCCGACGCCGCTTCGCGGCTCGGCTTAATTCAGGTGTTAGGCCGCACTGTGGAACACCTCGCCAAGCGCGTAAGAGCTTCGCTGTTACCGCTGCACTCTCCGCTGTAACGCCTCGCGGGCCGCACTCGCCTCGGTAATCGCTGTCCCCACCTTGACCCGCTTGCTCCGTCAAGCGAGCATCCCGTTACCGGCTCCGAAATGGGAGCTAATCGGTGTTAG
>NZ_VTRV01000266.1 GCF_008274655.1 Cognatilysobacter lacus
CTCCGGCGCAGCGGCCGGCGTTCGGCTGGCGGCGGCCTCGGGCTGGTCGGCGGTTGCGGTGAGCATGTCCAGCACGACCGGCAGCTGCACCGCCTTGCCGTCGCGAATGACGGTGACCTGCGCGCGTGACTTGGGCGGCAGCGCACCGATGAGCGGCGGCAGATCGGCGGAATCGTTGACCGGACGGCCATTAACCGCCTGGATGACGTCGCCGCGCTGCACGCCCGCGCGTGCGGCTGCGCTGTTGGGCAGCACGTCGGCGACCAGCGCCCCGCTTGCGTTCGGCAGCCCGAGCGCATGCGCCGCGGTCGCGGTGAGTTCCTGAACCTGCACGCCGAGCTGGCCGCGCGCGACGTGCCCGGTCGTCTTGAGCTGCTGCATCACCGAGACCGCGAGGTCGATCGGGATCGCGAAGCTCACGCCCTGGTAGCCGCCCGAACTCGAGAAGATCTGCGAGTTGATACCGACGACCTCGCCCCTCGTATTCAGCAGCGGGCCGCCGGAGTTGCCGCGATTGATCGCGACGTCGGTCTGGATGAAGGGCACGTACTGCTGCTCGGAATACGGATTCGCTCGCCCCACCGCGCTGACGATGCCCGCCGTGACGGAATGGTCGAGCCCGAACGGCGAGCCGATCGCCACCACCCACTGCCCGGCCTTCGCCGTCTCGGTGGCGGTGCGCAACGCCGGCAGCCCGTGCCCTTCGATCTTGAGCAGCGCGACATCGGACTGCTCGTCGCTGCCGATCAGCCTGGCCTTGAACTCGCGACGGTCCGACAGCCGCACGGTGATCGAGCTGGCGCCGTCGACCACGTGGTGGTTGGTCAGGATGTAGCCGTCGTCCGACACCATGAAACCCGTGCCGAGCGAGATGCCCTTGAGGCTGTTGTCGGGGCGCTGCGGCTGGCGCGCGCCACCGGGAACCTGCGCATCGTCGCCAAAGAATCGCTTGAAGAACTCGGGGACGTCCTCCTCGTTCGCGACCTGACGGCTGCCACCGCGGATCTCGGCACTGACGTTGACGACGGCCGGCCCGACCTGCTGCACGAGGTGCGTGAAGTCCGGCAACCCGGACACCATCTGCTCGGCCGGCGGCGCCGTCGAAGGGACCGGCAACGAGGCGGCGGCCGAGGGCGCCTGCGCGGTGCACGCCGGCGGCAGCGCGAGTGCGATTGCAGCGACAACGGCGAGCGCGGGGAGGGGTCGGTTCATTCAATCAACCTCGATGGGCGTTGGAGGGCAGGCGCCTGGCGCCGGCCGGCTCGGGGGATCAGGGTGCTTCGGCCTGCGCGTCATCGTTCGCGCGCGTCCGCGGCTCGAACGGATAGAACGAAGGCGTCGAGCCGCCACTGTCGGCCGTAGCGCCGTAACTCGCGGTCAAGGTCGCGGGGGCCGACACGGCCGAACGCGGCCACGGACGGGTCGCCAGCGGGCCGGCCGCACGCACGTGGAAGGGATTGGTCGCGTCCGGCGGGACGAAGGTCGAGGCCGCCAGCGCTTCGCCCGGCGCCGTCGACGGACTTGAAGCCCGGCCCGGG
>NZ_VTRV01000267.1 GCF_008274655.1 Cognatilysobacter lacus
CGTGGACGGTCGGCCAGGCGCGCCCGCGCCGTCGGTCGCCGCCTCGACGCCCGCCGGCAAGGCGACCGCAGTCAACTCGAACGTCATGCAGGAACTGCCGGTCACGCAGCTGGTCGCCAATAACGGGCAGATCGCGTATCTGGCGACGGTTGATACGCGCACCGGTGGCATGTGGCTGGTGCCGGTGCCGGGCACGGTTCCCGTCGGTGCCAAGGCGCCCGTGCTGTGGCTCATCCCGCCGGGCCAGAAGCCCAAATCGCTCGGCTACGTCGGCGCCTCGCGTTCGCATTGGGTCGACGTGCCCAAGGGCGAGCTGACCGCCGGCATGACGGCGGGCTGGACGGTCGCGATCACCATGGAACCGATGCAGAAGGTTGCCCCGCAGGCGCCTTCGTCGAAGCCGATGGCGGCCGGCACGCTCGCCCTCTGACCGCGCTTTCCCCCGGCGCGGCCGTCGTCAGGCTTGCGCCGGGTCTTCGGCGGGGCCGGGCCCGCCGAGCATCGGCCACGCGTTGACGATGCGGCAGAAGAGGTCGGCTGTGCGTTCGGCGTCGTAGACGGCCGAATGCGCTTCGTTGGCGTCCCACGGAATCCCCGCGGCCTGGAGCGCGCGGCTCAGCACGGTCTGGCCAAACGCGATGCCGCCGAGCGATACCGTGTCGAACACGCTGAAGGGGTGGAAGGGATTGCGCGGATGCTTCGAGCGCGCGACCGCCGCGTTGAGGAAATTCAGGTCGAAGTGGGCGTTGTGGCCCACCAGGATGGCCCGGTGGCAGCCGTGCTTCTTCATCGCCGCGCGCACGGGCGCGAACACCACGTCCAGCGCCTGACGCTCGTTCTTTGCGTCGCGGAACGGGTGGTCGATGATGATGCCGGTCACCGCGAGTGATTTCGGATCGATTTCCATTCCCGGTGCCGGCACCACGTGCGAGCTTGTCGTCGGGCAACGCACCAGGCGACCCTCGGCGTCCAGGTCGAGCGGCACGGCGGCGATCTCGAGCAACGCATGCCGGTTCCAGTCGAAGCCGCCCGTCTCGACATCGACGACGACGGGCAGGAAACCGCGGAAGCGCGTAGCGAGAGAGGGCACGGGCGAGGTCGGGGAGGCGGGCCCGCAGCCTAGCAGACGGCCCGGCGCCGCTCAGGCGGCCTTGCGCGTGCCCAGCACGATCCCGCTGGAGCGATACGTTTCGAGCAGGGCGACGCCGGCGTCGACGATCGCGTCCACGTCGGTAGCCCCGGTGTCCGCCGCCAGTGCGCGCAGCTGGGACTCGCCGCTCGCGGCCTCGCCTTCGCCGAGACGATGAAGCAGGTGGAACGCGAGGGGGCCCAGTTCGTGGAATGCGACGACGCCGTCCGCGCCCCGGTGGAGCAGCAGCAGCGCGGGCGCGGGCT
>NZ_VTRV01000268.1 GCF_008274655.1 Cognatilysobacter lacus
CAACTCGTGATGGCGCTTTGCTGCCTCGGGGTTGAAATTGTCAGACACCTGCGAAGTCTCCCGGCGCACCTAACACCTGAGTTAAGCCGCGCCGCGAAGCGGCGTCGGCTTGGACGAATTGTTAGGCCTCATGCCCCGCCATTCCGGACCGTTGGGCCGACCACGGCCGGATCTGCCACGCATTTCTCTACGCTCGTGCCAGCGGCTGCGGCGTTGAGCACGCAGATCTTGCGCTTGTAGTACAGGTTAGCCGTACACGCGCTACGGAACAGCACCTTTTCTTCCGTTTCGAGGCACGACTGGGCAGCAAGGATGTCATCCGTTCCGACCTTGGCCAAGCAGTAGTCGGCGCGCCAGTGCTCCATCTTGCCAGGCACGGCGCAAGCGGGCGGGCCAGCCGCTTGGGCGAGCGAGCTTGTAAGGACCAACACGGCAGCAGTGAATTTGATCATGAGGCCTAACACCTGAGTTAAGCCGCGCCGCGAAGCGGCGTCGGCTTGGACGAATTGTTAGAGCCCACGCGCCGGGATGCTGGCCCGCTGCTCCACGTGGATAGAGTTTGGCACGAAGAACCGGACCCGCGAGATAGACGGAGCGGGGCGCCGTAGGCGCGCCGAAAGGCAAGGATGGTGAGGACGCCAGACCTGATGGGGCCGGCAAGTTGGCGCCGCGGTTCGGATCACGACGATGAGCCTAGGCGGCGGAAGCGGCGCGAGCTTGCAGCCGTGAACCTGCAAGCTGATGTGGCCGCGAGCTTAGAGATTCGAGGAGCGATTAGCCCGACGACCGAAGAGCAGCCCGGCGTGGGCGCTAACACCCGAGTTAAGCCGCGCCGCGAAGCGGCGTCGGCTTGGACGAATTGTTAGGCCACGCCCCGAGTTCGAGAACTGCGCGAGCGACGCCCAACTGCCAGGTGCGATAGTACGACGGCTCGAGATAAGGATGCTGCGATGCGCACGTGGCCGAAGGTGGGACTGCGAGCCGCGACGTCTGGACGCTGATGGAGCCGCGAGCGACGCGGCGGAACCCGCGAGTGCGACGGGGACGACGCCCGCGGCACAGCGACATGGAGCTGTAGCCGGAAGCCGGACTACGAGGGCGCGGGGAACCCAGCTTTGCCGACAAGTTGCACGTTGCTTGGGACCGCAGTGTGTGGCCTAACACCTGAGTTAAGCCGCGCCGCGAAGCGGCGTCGGCTTGGACGAATTGTTAGGCCTCAGTGCGACGAAGGCCC
>NZ_VTRV01000269.1 GCF_008274655.1 Cognatilysobacter lacus
GTGAGCGTGACCCGAACGGGGCCGGGCGCCGCGCCGGCAAGCGCCACGTCCATCGCCTCCAGGCTGCCGCGGGCGACGAAGCCCAGCCGCAGCGGCGTGCGCGAATTCTTGACGGGCACCAGTGCAGTGGCGAGCAGGTCGGTGCGGTAGTCATCGGCCGGGGCGTACGTGCCGTGCAGCGCGAACCTGCCGCGATCGCTGTCGATCGCGACATGCGACATCGCCAGGCGACCGCTTGAAACATCCAGCCCGCCGCGCAACCGCGTGATGTCGATCAGCGGTGCCGATTGCCGGGTGACGCGCAGCCCGTCGACGCGGATGTCGTCGGCCTGCAGCGCGAGCGGCACGGTGATCTGCGGAAGCGAGTCGGGCCAGCGTGGCAGCTCGAACGGCTTGTCGTTGGGCGGCAGGTCGAGCGTCGCGCCTTCGATGCGCATGGCGTCCAGCCGCAAACGGCGACCGAGCAACGGGCGCAGGGCCGGATCGAGCACGACGGTGCGTGCGACGAAGTCGAGTTTGTTCCAGCGGAAATGCACGCCGTGCAGCGTCATCGGCCCGGACGCCGGGCCTTCGGCGCTCGACCAGGTCAGCGATGCGGTCGCGGGCAGGCGCGCCTTGATCTGCGCGAGCAGCAGGTCGCGGCCGGCGACGGTGGTCAGCAACCAGTACGCGAAGGCGGCGACCAGCAGCAGCACGCCGAGCGTGGCCAGGCCGCTGCGCAGCGCGAGCCGGCGTCGTCGCGCATGGCGTTTGTCGCGCAGTTCGCCGATGTGCGCTTCCCGCTGTTCGGGTGTCGGCTCGTCCGGTGACGCGCCGTGTGCGTCGGGCAGCCGGCTCACAGCTCCGCCCCGAGCCCGAGGTAGATCTGGAACGGCGAGTCCGCGTCCTTCAGCCCGCGCGCGATGTCGATGCGCACCGGGCCCACCGGTGAGCGCCAGCGCAGGCCGACGCCGACGCCGGTGTGCATGTCGGGGCGCGCATTGAACGCGCTGCCCGTGTCGACGAACACCGCGTAGCCGTAGCGGTCGTTCAGGTAGTGCTCGAATTCCGCGCTTGCGGTGATCACATTGCGCGCGCCGACCGCGAAGCGCTGGCCCTGCACGCCCACGCGCGGCCCGACCTCGCGCCAGCCATAGCCGCGGATGCTGTGCTCGCCGCCGGCATGGAAGCGCAGGCTGGGCGGCAAGGTGCCGACCGGCGCGTC
>NZ_VTRV01000027.1 GCF_008274655.1 Cognatilysobacter lacus
CAACCAGGTCGCGCGCGATCTGGGCCCAGTCGCCATCGAACTCCTCCATCACGCACTCGCGAATTGCTGGGGCGAGGGCAAGTCGGCGAAGGCGGTGGCGCTGCTGCCCCGGCGCAGCGCGATCAAGCGCGCCGCGGCCGGCGAGCACTACAAGCAACAGCTGATCGCCGCGAACGTCGATGTCGTGTTCGTCGTCTCCGGCCTCGATGGCGACTTCAATCCGCGCCGGATCGAGCGCTACCTGCTGCTGGTACACGGCGGTGGCGCAACGCCAGTCATCGTGCTGACCAAGGCCGACGTGGTGGGCGCCGCGACGGTGGAGCAGGCGCGCGAGGCCCTGGCGACGGTGGTCGAGGAGGGCGTCGACATCGTCACCATCAACGCGCGCGACATCGCCGACGTGGCGCGGCTCGACCGTTGGCTGGGGCCCGGCACCACCGCGGTGCTGGTCGGCAGTTCCGGCGCCGGCAAGTCGACGCTGACCAATTCGCTGCTCGGCAACGAGCGCATGAAGACCGCGAGCGTGCGCGAGAACGATTCGCGCGGCCGCCACACCACCACGCACCGCGCGCTGTTGCCGTTGCCGCGTGGCGGTTGCCTGATCGACACGCCGGGCATGCGCGAGCTCAAGCCCACCGGCGAGGAAGCCGTCGCCGACACTTTCCTCGATGTCCAGGCGCTCACCACCCAGTGCAAGTTCCGCGATTGCGGCCACGAAGCCGAACCCGGCTGCGCCGTGCGTGCGGCGATCCAGTCGGGTGAACTGGCACCGCAGCGGCTCGCCAGCTACCGCAAGCTGGCCGGGGAAGTGGCCGGTGCCGCGGAACGCCTCGCCACGCGGCAGCAACAGCAGGCCGAATCTCGCCCCGGAAGTCGGCCGGGCGGACGTCGCCCCGAGCCGCGGCCCGGGCGCCGCTGAGTGGACGTCGCCAAGCCGCGGGCCCCCGACATCGCGCACCACGCGGCCCTCGACGCCCGCATGGTGCGCGTCGCGCGGGACATCCGCGTGCTGGCGCTGGTGAGTTGGCCGGCCGACAGCGAAGCGACGTTCCTCACGGCTTACGCGGCCGGCAACGCGAAGCCGCCGGTCATCGAATACCCGAAGAGCGACTTCCACGCGACGATCGCCGAACTGGAGGCGATCGTCCTGGAATGCGACCCGCAGCATCCGCTCGGCCAGTACATCATCGATTCCGCGCGCAGCTGGACTACCGCCGCACGCATGTGCGAAGTGCTCGGCACGCCGCATGTGTGCACGTATTCGAAGGATCTCTACGGCGCGCCGAACGAGGCCCTGCCTGGCAGCGGCCCGACCGCGCGGGAAGCGGCGCGCCATTTCATCTCGATCGCCGATGAACTCGACAGCGGGCTGCTGTCGCCGTCGGAGAGCGTGACCATATCGGCGACCGCGCTGCGATTGCAGCTGCAGAACGACCTCGACGACTTCTTCAACCGGCGCGTCATCGAGGTCGAACTCGACCCCGACCTGATCGCGAAAGCCGCGGCTGGCGCCACGCGCATCCGCCTGCGTGCGAGCGCGAACTTCAGCCAGTACGACCGCGCGCAGCTGCTCAACCACGAAGCCTTCGTGCACTCGCTCACCGCGCTCAATGGCCGCGAGCAGCCGGTGTTGCCGAGCCTGTCGCTGTCGTCGCCGCGCAGCACCGCCACGCAGGAAGGCCTGGCCACGTTTGCCGAGCAGATCACCGGCAGCATCGACATCGGCCGCATGAAGCGCATCTCGCTGCGCATCGAGGCGGTCGCCAAGGCGCTCGAGGGCGCCGACTTCATCGAGGTTTTCCGCTTCTTCATCGACGCCGGGCAGACGCCGCAGGAAAGCTTCTCGTCGGCGCAGCGCATCTTCCGCGGGGTGCCCACCACCGGCGGCCATGCGTTCACCAAGGACACCGTCTACGTGCGCGGGCTCGTGGGCGTGCACACATTCTTCCGCTGGGCGCTGCGCAGCCGCAAGCTGCCGCTGTGTCGCTACCTGTTCGCCGGAAAGATGACGCTGGCGGACGTGCAGCGTTTCGAGCCGCTGTTCGAAGCCGGCATCCTGCTACCGCCGCGCTGGCTGCCGCCGTGGCTGACGCGCATCAATGGCCTGGCGGGGATGCTCGCGTTCTCGCTGTTCGCCAATCGCATCCGACTTGACAGCATCGCCGACGAAGGCGCGTTCCTGCTCGACTTCTGATCACCGCGCGGGTTGCAGGCTGCCGTCGGCGGCGACGATGTAATCGGCCGGCGCGCCGGCTGGCACCACCTGGATCCGGTCCAGCAACACCACGCCGCGGTAGTGCGGGATCTGGTGACTGAGGCGCAGGAACATCCAGGCATCGCCGGGCGATAGCGGTGCCACGCGGACGACACCGGTCGACGTCGATACCGCGGCGGCGACCGCGGGTGAATACACCGCCTGCACCCGTCCGACGTGGAGCATCGTTCGCGCCACGTAACCCGCGTGCAGGCTCACCAGCGCGACCGCGAGCAGCACGGGCACCCGGTCCAAACGCCGCAGGCGGGGCCAGGCGAGCGCGAACACGCCGGCGTTCCACGCTGCAAGCGCATAGCCGTACTGCGTGGCCGGGTTGTCGAGCACCAGCACCGGGCCGAGCGCTGCCAGGCCCCCCGCGATGAACGCCACCGCCCAGCGCCAGTGGCGGCTCGCCAGGACCGCGACGAGCGCGGTGAGCACCACGCCCGCAACCAGCAGCTCGACAAGGCGCGGTGCCACCAGCGTGTTGTGGACTTCGAACACGCGCGGCAGAAGCGGATAGAGCTCGAACTGCAGGAACCGCGCAGGGATGTTCCGCAGGTGCCACGCGTAGCTGTCGGCGTCCGAGACGCTCGACAACCCGGCGTGGCGCAGCAGCAGGTACGCCGCCGACACCGAGCCCGTGGCGATGACCACCCCGCGCCAGCGCCGTCGTCGCGCCGTGTCCGCCAGGTAGCCGACGACCGCCAGCGCCGGAATCGACAGCGCGGATTCCTTCGCAAGCAACGCCGCCACCGTGAGCACCGCGGCAACGGGCGCCACGCCGCGACGGGAGCCGAGCGTCATCCACGCGATGCCCAGTGCACACAGGCACCAGGTCAGGTCCGCGAGCGTGGCGACCCAGCCGTGGACATACATCGCGTACGGATTCAGCACGAACGTGACCCCGGCAGCGAGCGCGGCTCGCGGCGCCGCGCCGGCGCGAAGGACGACGGCCACCAGCAGCGTCGCGTTGAGCGCGCCGAACATTGCGATCGCCAGGTGGAACAGCATCGGCGATTCGAACAATGCGCGCGAAAGCGCCAGCCATATCGCGAAGGTCAGCGGGCGGTATTGCAGGGCACCGACGCCCGACCAGTCCGCGCGAACGCCATCGATCGCGCGCGCGCCCCACTGCAGCTCGTCATGGCTGAAGTAGCCGGGGTTGGCGATCAGCGGCAGCTGCAGCAGCAGGGCCAAGAGGATGAAGATCGCCCAGTGGGCGGCGCGCGGACGCGAATCGGAAAGGCTCATGGATCGCCCGCGGAAGATGCCCGCCGATTGTGCAAGCGGCGGCCCGCGAACGCCATCGGCGGGCGCCCCGGTAGAATCGCAGGCCCGCCCGGTGCCGTGATCCGATGACCCAGAGTTCCGCTGACGATCTCAAGCAGGCCGCCCTCGAGTACCACCGGGCCGATCCGCCCGGAAAGATCCGGGTCACGCCGACCAAGCCGCTGGTCACGCAACGCGACCTCGCGCTCGCCTACTCACCGGGCGTGGCCTATGCCTGCGAGGCGATCGTCGCCGACCCCAACGCCGCCAGCGAGCTCACCGCGCGCGGCAACCTGGTGGCGGTGATCTCCAACGGCACCGCCGTGCTGGGCCTGGGCGACATCGGCCCGCTGGCCGGCAAGCCGGTGATGGAAGGCAAGGGCGTGCTGTTCCAGAAGTTCGCGGGCGTGGACGTCTTCGACATCGAGATCGACGAGCGCGATCCCGACAAGCTGGTCGACATCATCGCCAGCCTCGAGCCCACCTTCGGCGGCATCAACCTCGAGGACATCAAGGCGCCCGAGTGCTTCATCGTCGAGCGCAAGCTGCGCGAGCGCATGAACATCCCGGTCTTCCACGACGACCAGCACGGCACCGCCATCATCGTCGGCGCCGCCATCTACAACGCGCTCGAAGTCGTCGGCAAGAAGATCGGCGACGTGAAGCTCGCCACCGCCGGCGCCGGCGCGGCGGGCATCGCCTGCCTCGACATGCTGGTTGCGCTGGGCATGAAGAAGGAGAACATCCTCGCGGTGGATCGCGACGGCGTGCTCTACACCGGCCGCGAGCACCTCGACCCCGACAAGGCGCGCTACGCGCGTGACACCGACAAGCGCACGCTCGCCGACATCTGCGTCGGCGCCGACATCTTCCTCGGCCTGTCCGCCGGCGGCGTCCTGAAGGCGGAGATGGTGGCCACGATGGCCGAGCGCCCGATCATCCTCGCGCTCGCCAACCCGTATCCGGAAATCCTGCCCGAGGACGCCAAGGCGGTGCGGCCCGACTGCATCATCGCCACCGGCCGCTCGGACTATCCGAACCAGGTCAACAACGCGCTCTGCTTCCCCTACATCTTCCGTGGCGCGCTCGACGTCGGCGCCACCGAGATCAACGAGGCGATGAAGCTCGCCTGCGTGCGCGCCATCGCCAAGCTCGCGCGGATGGAAGCGGGCGACCTCGCCAGCGCCTACGGTGGCGACATCCCGAAGTTTGGCCCCGAATACCTGATCCCGCGACCGTTCGACCATCGGCTGCTGGTGCTGCTGGCGCCGGCGGTGGCGCAGGCGGCGATGGACTCGGGCATCGCGTCGCGCCCGATCACCGACATGCGCGCCTACGAGGAGAGGCTCGGGCAATTCATCTACCGCACCGGCCTGCTGATGAAGCCCGTGTACGACCGCGCGCGCAACGACATCAAGCGCATCGTCTACGCCGAGGGCGAAGAAGAGACCGTGCTGCGCGCGGTGCAGACGGTCGTGGACGAAGGCCTCGCGCGACCGATCCTCATCGGCCGCCCAACGGTGATCGCCAACCGCATCGAACGCCTCGGCCTGCGCATGCGCGAGGGCGTCGACTTCGAGCTCACCAACATCCATTCCGATCCGCGTTTCGATGCGTACTGGCAGCAGTACCACGCGCTGACGGAACGTCGTGGCGTGACGCCGGCCGCAGCGAAGAACCTCGTGCGCTCGCGCTCGACGTTGATCGCGGCGTTGATGGTGGAGCGCGGCGAAGCGGACGCGCTGATCTGCGGGCTGGTGGGGCGCTTCCACAAGAAGCTCGGCTACCTGCGCAGCGTCTTCAGTTTCGATCGCGGCGTGAGCGGCACGGCGGCGATGACTGCTGTGATCAACAACCTCGGCGCGTGGTTCTTCCTCGATACCCACGTGCAGCTCGACCCGTCCGCCGAGCAGATCGCCGAAGCAACGCTGCAGGCCACCTACCGCATGAAGCTGTTCGGCATCGAACCGAAGGTGGCGCTGCTCTCGCACAGCAATTTCGGCAGCCACGACAACGCGTCGGCGCACAAGATGGCCCGCGTTCGGGAGATCCTGCTCGAGCGCGCGCCGCGTCTGGAAGTCGAAGGCGAGATGCAGGCCGACACGGCTTGGGACGAGGACCTGCGCCTGCGCATGTTCCCCAATTCGCGCCTCAAGGGCCGCGCCAACCTGTTCGTGATGCCGAACCTCGACACCGCGAACATCGTCTACAACATGGTGCGGGTGATGACGGACGGCGTGGCGATCGGGCCGATCCTGATGGGGCTCGACAAGCCGGCGCACATCCTCACGCCGGCCTCGACGCCGCGTCGCGTCGTCAACATGACCGCGATCGCCGCGGTGGACGCGCAGATCCGCGCCGCGCGAGCGCGCTGAATCTACGTCGCGACGGCACCGGCCGTCGCGACGTCCTCCGCACGGCGCCGCCATCGCTGCGGCGCGCCACCTCACCGCTGGCGCGGTACGTAGACCGGAGCCGGAAGCCTGTCGGCCTCCACCTGGGTGATCAGCTCCTGCAGCTCCGCCTTCTCGTCCGGATCCTTCGACGCCGCGAGCAGCGTCTTCAGGATCGCCGCATGCGCGACCTTCTGCGCGTCGGCGGCCGGCACCGCGATGTCCGGTGTCACGCCCGTGTGTTCCCAGTTGATGTGCGTGATCGGATTGATCGAGCGTCCGTTCGGGATGAACGCGACGAACCCGTGTGACAGCGAATAGCCTTCGCCCGGGTTCGCGCCGCCGCCCGTGACCTCGCCGACCAGCGTCGCGCGCTTCTGCGTCTGCAGGTCGTAGGCCGCTTCTTCGCCACCGGAGAACGTGCGCTTCGATGTCAGCACGTAGATGGGCTTGTCGTAGCGCACCGTCACGGTTGGATTGGTCCAGTACTGCCGCGTGGTGTTGTCGGGGCGGTTGTAGATGTCGTTCAAGTGGCGAAGATCGCCCACGGCGAAGAAATGACTAAGCAAATGGGCGACGCCGTCGGGCTCGCCGCCGCCGTTGCGACGCAGGTCGAGGATGAGCGCATCCGTGCCGGTCAACAGCTTCATCGCCGACGTGACCGCATCGCCGACGAATTCGGCGGGCGGGAAACCGCGCACGTCCATGTAGCCCACATTGCCGGGCAGGCGACGGACGGTCTCGATTCCGTAGCCGTAGTTCGCGACGTCCTTGCGCATGCGCTCGGCTTCCTCGTGGCTCGGCACCGCGTGCGAGTCCTGCGCGTGCTGGCCGAATTCGGGTTCGTAGTTGACCTGGAAGTGCAGGTCCTGACCCGCCGAACGCAGGTCGTTGCCGAGTGCCTTGGCGAACGTTTCTGCATCGGTCGCTCCCGCATACCCGCCGCTGGCGTCCTTGGCCCGCAGTGATTTGGCGATCTTCGTCGCGACATCGGGAAACACGTAATTCGATTGCAGCTGCCGCGCGAGTTCCGCGACCACAGCGTGCTGCGTGCCGGCGTCCACCGGCACAGGCGGATGCTCCTGCGCGAAGGCGGGCGACTGCGAGACAGCGAACAGCACGGCGAGGGTCAGGCTATTGCGGTTGTTCATCGGGATAACGTCCTGTTGTGGTGTTGGGGTTGTCTACTAGGTGTTTAATACGAAAGGTTTAGTACTTACGGGCAAAAAAACTCATCGCGCCGGGTCCTGCAGGTCGATCGAGTTCGTCGACCAGGTGCCTTGCTTCAGATTGGCGTCGACATGCACGGTGGCGCGACCCTTGGGTCCGATGACGTCGAAGCGCATGTCGGCGGCGCCGTTGGCCGCGACCGCCGTCGACCCGTTACCGTCCAGCTCGATGCGGCCGTGGACCGCCTTCGACGCCATCGCGACCGGCGTTCCGACGCGCGCGATCACACGCGGGTCAGCGGCAACGAGGCGAAGCAGCGACTGGAATTCGGCGCTGTCGGAAATCTCCGGCGGCGGAGGCGGCGGGGGCGGCAGCGGCGGCATGGCCGGCAATGGAGGCATCGGCGGCGGCGCGCCCACGGCCACGATGTCGGCAGCCCAGCGGCGCACACCGGCGTCCACCGGTCGCGGCTTGCCGTCGCGCTTGAACACTTCGGTCACGTGGCCGTTCGCGTCGACGTCGGCGCGGTAGTAGCGGTCGCCATCGATGCCATGTGCGGAAATCTCGCGCATGTCGCCGGGGCGCAGCGGGCCATCCGTGGTGGAGCGGATGCGCACGCCGGGGCGTGCATTGCCGGCGATGCCGAGCTGCGCCACCAGCACGGCGCCGGTGACGAGCACGACGGCGATGCCGGCGCGGGTTCCCCAGCGTCCGCGCGAGGGCGGGCCTGAGATCAATCGGGTGATGCGTTGCATGAGCGAGCCTCCATGGGCTGCGAGAACGAGTCGGGGAGCGGGTTGCCGCTGGCGCTCGAGTTGCGCGAGTGCCTCGGCCAGGGCGATGGCGTCCCCGCACGCCGTCACCGCGAGATCGTCACAGGCGTGTTCGCGCTCGATCCGGATGCGCCGGCCGAGCCACCACGACGCGGGATGGAAGAACAGCAGCGATTCGACGACGCACTGCAGCCCGTTCCACAGCCAGTCCATGCGCGCGACGTGCGCGAGTTCGTGTGCCAGCAGCGCCTCGAGTTGCTCGCGCGGCAACTGCGTGATCAGTGAAAGAGGCAGCCAGATCACGGGCCGGAAAAGCCGCGCGGTGAACGGCCCGACGACATCCTTCGACAGGCGCACCGAGACATCGCGACCGATGCGCATCGCCGCGCACAGGCTGTCGGCGCGACGCTGCCACTCGTGCGGCAGCCGTTCGAACGGCTGCTTCTCCAGCGCGACCACCAGCCGCCAGCCGCCGAGGTGCCGCAGCAGCATCGCGGCGACGCCGGTCAGCCAGAGCAGCGTCAGCACGATCGCGAGGGGGCTCGACCGATGTTCGATCACGCGCCCCGCCGTGGTCACGCGCGGCGCGGTCATCGCCGCCAGCAAGCCTCCGTCGGTCACCGTCGCCGGCACGTGCCACAGATGCGGCAAGCTCGACACCGGCGCGATCACCATCGCCAGCAGGAAGCCCATCCCCGCCGCATGCCGCAGCGACGCGCTCGACCGCGACATCGCCGCGAGCACCGCCCACGCGATCACACCCAGCAGCGCGTCCTGCCACAGCGCATGCAGCAGCGCCGATGCCAGCGCAGGCGCGATACCGAACTGCAGGGCGGCGAGCGATGGCATCAGCCTTTCCGCTTCGCCTTGGCCTGCGCGATCAGCTTGGCCATCTGGTCCAGTTCCTCGGGCGTCGCCACGTCGTCAGCCAGCGCGCGCTGCACCAGCGTCAGCGCCGAGCCGGAGAACGCGCGTCGCATCAGGTCCTTGAGCAGCGAGCCCTGCACCACTGGCTCGGCGTCGACCGCGATATACGTGTGGCTGCGCTCGGAATCGTCGCGGCGCACCAGACCCTTGTCGGCCATGATCGTGAGCATCTTCAGCACCGTGGTGTAGGCGGTGTCCTTGCCTTTCGACAGCTCGGCGTGGACTTCGCGAACGGTCATCGCGCCCTTGCGCGACCACAGCACGCGCAGGATCGCGAGTTCGCCTTCGGTGGGATTGGGGGTGGGCATTGGCCGTCTCGGTTTGACTACGCCGCCATTAGTACTAATCCCGTAGTAGATGTCAACAGGCCGAGGGTCATGGCCCGACGCGCGGTCGACGCCACGCCGCCGATGCAAACCCAGCGGCCGTTGCGTGAGCGCGTGCGCGTATTCGATTTCAGCCGCAGGGCCGCGCGAATCACGCTTGCTAGAATCGGGGCTTCCCTCGAAAGACACACCGGCCAAGGGGCCGCGGACGAATGACCGTCAATCTCAACCACGCCATCTCCGACATGCTGAACGACGATCCGGACCCGAGCGAGAGCCGCGAGTGGCTCGAATCGATCTCCGCCGTCATCGATCGCGAGGGCCCCGAGCGCGCCCACCAGCTGCTCGAAGGCATGGTCGAGATGACGCGCCGCGCCGGTGCGCACCTGCCCTTCAGCCCCACCACCGAATACATCAACACCATCCCGCCGCACCTGGAGGCCAAGAGCCCCGGTGACGCCGCGATCGAATGGCGCATCCGCTCGATCCTGCGCTGGAACGCCATGGCGATGGTGGTGCGCGCCAACCGCAAGCCCGGCGAACTCGGCGGCCACATCGCGTCGTTCGCCTCGTCGGCCACGCTGTATGACGTCGGCTTCAACCATTTCTGGCGCGCGCCCAGCGCCGACCACCCCGGCGACCTCATCGGCTTCCAGGGCCACAGCTCGCCGGGCATGTACGCGCGCAGCTTCCTCGAAGGCCGCATCTCCGAGGACCAGATCGACAACTTCCGCATGGAAGTCGACGGCCGTGGCGTCAGCTCGTACCCGCATCCGTGGCTGATGCCCGATTACTGGCAGTTCCCCACCGTATCGATGGGCCTCGGCCCGATCGCCGCCATCTACCAGGCGCGCAACTGGAAGTACCTCGAAGGCCGCGGCCTGATGCCGAAGTCCGACCGCAAGGTCTGGTGCTTCCTCGGCGACGGTGAAACGGACGAGCCCGAATCGCTCGGCGCGATCTCGGTGGCCGGCCGCGAAGGCCTCGACAACCTGGTGTTCGTCGTCAACTGCAACCTGCAGCGCCTCGACGGCCCGGTGCGCGGCAACGGCAAGATCATCCAGGAACTCGAAGGCCAGTTCCGTGGTGCCGGCTGGAACGTCATCAAGCTGGTCTGGGGCAGCTACTGGGATCCGCTGCTCGCGCGCGACACCAGCGGCAAGCTGCGCCAACTGATGATGGAAACCGTCGACGGCGAATACCAGAACTGCAAGGCGTTCGGCGGCAAGTACACGCGCGAGAACTTCTTCGGCAAGTACCCGGAAACCGCGCAGCTGGTCGCCTCGCTCAGCGACGACGACATCTGGCGCCTCAACCGCGGCGGCCACGACCCGCACAAGGTGTACGCGGCGTACGACCTCGCCACCAAGACCAGCGGCATGCCCACCGTCATCCTCGCCAAGACGGTGAAGGGCTACGGCATGGGCGCGGCGGGCGAAGCGCTCAACCCCACGCACAACACCAAGAAGCTCGACGACGAATCGGTGCGCGCCTACCGCGACCGCCACCAGGTGCCGATCACCGACAAGCAGCTCGCCGACGGCGCGGTGCCGTTCTACCACCCCGGGGAAAAGTCGCCGGAGGTGGAATACATGCTCGAGCGCCGCCGCGCGCTGGGCGGGTTCCTGCCGCAGCGCCGTCGCAAGGCCACGCAGTCGCTCGACGCGCCGAAGATCGAAACGTTCGACCGCCTGCTCAAGACCACCGGCGAGCGCGAGATCAGCACCACCATGTCGTTCGTGCAGGCGCTCAACATCATCCTGCGCGACAAGCAGGTGGGCCCGCGCTGCGTGCCGATCGTGGCCGACGAAGCGCGCACCTTCGGCATGGAAGGCATGTTCCGCCAGCTCGGCATCTACGCGCCGCACGGCCAGAAGTACAAGCCGGTCGACCGCGACCAGCTCATGTACTACCGCGAGGACGCGGCTGGCCAGGTGCTGGAGGAAGGCATCACCGAATGCGGCGCGTTCTCCAGCTGGATGGCCTCGGCCACCAGCTATTCCACGAACGACCTGCAGATGCTGCCGTTCTACATCTTCTATTCGATGTTCGGCTTCCAGCGCATCGGCGACAGCGCATGGCAGGCCGCCGACATGCGCGCGCGCGGCTTCCTGCTGGGCGCCACCGCGGGCCGCACCACGCTCAACGGCGAAGGCCTGCAGCACGAGGACGGCAACAGCCAGCTGATCTCCAGCATGGTGCCCAACTGCCGCAGCTACGACCCCACCTTCGGCTTCGAAGTGGCGGTGATCCTGCAGCACGGCATGCACCGCATGCTCACCGAGCAGCAGGACGAGTACTACTACATCACCCTGATGAACGAAAACTACGCCCACCCGGACATGCCGGAAGGCGCGGCCGACGGCATCATCAAGGGCATGTACCTGCTGCAGGGCGGCGCCAAGCCCAAGAAGGGCGAACTGCGCGTGCAGCTGATGGGCTCGGGCACCATCCTGCGCGAAGCGATCGCCGCGGCCGAACTGCTCGACAAGGATTTCGGCGTCACCGCCGACATCTGGTCCTGCCCGAGCTTCACCGAACTCGCCCGCGACGGCGTCGACGTCGAACGCTGGAACCGCCTGCACCCCGAAGACACGCAGCGCGTGCCCTACATCACGTCACTGCTGCAGGGCCGCCCCGGCCCCGCCATCGCCGCCACCGACTACGTGCGCAACTTCGCCAACCAGGTGCGCGAGTACGTGCCGATGCGCTACACCGTGCTGGGCACCGACGGCTTCGGCCGCAGTGACACGCGCGCGAACCTGCGTCGCCACTTCGAGGTCGATCGGTTCCACATCGCGCATGCGGCGATTGCCGCGCTGGCGGCGGAGGGGAAGATGACAGGGAAGGATGTGGCGCGGGCGATCAAGCAGTACAGGTTGGATGCGGATAAGCCGAATCCGATCGGCGTTTGATTCAAAGGACGGCGCACGCCGTCCTTTGCTTTTCTGGGGGCAGCGATGACGGAAGTTTCTTTAGACGACGGGATAGGCGCCGCATTCGATTCGGCTGTGTCGGGCCGTCTTACGCTACTTGCCGGTGCGGGCTTGTCGATGGCGCCGCCTAGCTCACTACCCAGCGCAGCCCAGTTGGCGATAGATGCCAAGCGTCGCTACACGCAGCTTTATGGTCAAAAAAACCCGCCGTTCCCAGACAACATCGACGATCAGGCGCAGTACTACTTTGAACGAGGCGAGCTAGCCACGTTCTTTCTCAATCGCCTCGTCGATAGGCACGCGTTCGCCGGTGAGCCCAATGAAGGTCACTTCGCGATTGCGGACTTGCTACTCGTCAACGCTATTCGAACTGCAGTCACGACAAACCTAGACGCGCTAATTGAAAACGCTGGCTCGCAGTTGCGCGGCCAACTGAGCGTCGGTGTGGACGAAGACCTACTTGCTATGGAAGACGAGCGAGCAGGACCGCTGCTAAAAATCCACGGATGCCGGGTAATCGATCCCGCCAATATGGTCTGGGCGCGAGGACAAATTACGGTGCCACCTGTCAGCGACCGGATCGCGTGGTCATCTACATGGCTGCAGGGTCGGCTGACGAACAAGGATCTCTTAATAGTCGGCTACGCAACCGATTGGGACTACTTGAACGAAGTGTTAGAGCGCGCGCTCGGCTCGGTAAACCCGTCTAGAGTCATCGTGGTCGACCTTGCTGACGAGGCGGCTTTTCAGCATAAGGCGCCAGAGCTGCATCGCATCGCGAGTCTTAGCGGCCAGCATCTACACATCCGCGCATCCGGGGACGCTTTTTTGGCGGGACTGCGCGAGCAATTTTCAAGGTCGTTCATTCGCGGCGTACTCCAAAGTGGAGCGTCGGTCGTCGAGGAGTCGCGTGCCGTTCCTGCAGACCTGAAAGACTTGCCGGCAGGCGTCGACAACAAGACGTTGTGGCAGATCCGGCGGGATCTCGAAGGCTGTCTGCCGAGCAGTCCTTGTCAAATGGGGTCGCCGCCACTCGCCGAACAATTGGTGGGAATGACGCTCATAGAAATGCGATTGGCGGGCGCGGTCCTTGACGGCGCGTATTGGCGGCTGAACGAACGACTGGTGCGGGTCATTCGAAGCCCCAATGCCGCTTTGCATCGGGTGAGGGAAAGTTACCGACGCGAAATGGCGCCGGTTGCCGCGCCGGATGTGGTCATCGCGGTAGGCGCAGACGCATGCCAGTTGGCTGGCAATATCGCTAGACCCTCCGCGAACGGATCAATAGCCCGAGGCGCAGACCCGCGATGGCTGACCCGTGGCGAAGCTATGGAGGAATTTGACCTATGAACGCCGCGTTCGAGTGGGCACAAATGGTCTTAGACGAGGCTGGATTTAGTGTCTCATCTGTTGAGACCCCTCCAGCGCTTACTTTTGAGGATCCTTCGGTGTTGGGATTCCTCATGGTCTATGACACCGTCGATGAGCTACTAGCGTCCTACTCTCGCACCTCCCAGGTTCTGCTGGCTCGCCATGCCTTCTTGCTCCGCTCAGCTGGAGCCAAGGCATGGAATACGTACATGGTGCTATTGGCCACCAGCAGTGCGACTAGTAATCAGCTAGTGGCCTTGTCCGGAATTGAGGAGGACTTGTCAGGCACCCGAAAGATCGCTCGGGCGGGTGTCGCGGATCGAGAAGATGTCCATGCCGCGCTGTTATCCCTGTTGTCGCTACAAACAGCACCGCGTCTCGGTGCCGTCAACATGCCAGAAGAAATAAGGCTACGGACTACTGAGCTGCCAGCCAACCTCGTCAACGCATTCTTGTCGGGCGCAGACGATGGCTTGCTGATGCAGATCATCGACGAGGAGCAGCCGTGAAGCTCGCTTATGTTGAGGTGGCCGGGTTCCGCGGATACCGAAAAGCAATTCGCGTCGACTTTTGCCCGGGTTTCAACATCGTTGATGGCCGAAATGGTGTGGGAAAGAGCACCATCTTCGATGCGGTCGAGTTTGCGTTGACCGGAACTCTCAGTAAGTACGACGACGCGAAGGCTGCCGGAGAGTCCGTTGCCGATTACGTCTGGTGGCGTGGGCGTGGAAAAGCCCCGGGTGACCGGTATGTAGAAGTCGGCTTTGTTGGCTCGGAGGGTGAGCACTCGATCCGCCGTACACCGTTTGAAACTCCGGACGCAGCAGTTTTGGACCGTCTGTCCTCTGCGCTGTGTGACGTGGAGGTTGCGCCTGTCGACAACTTGGTGAGGCTATGTGCGGCGTCCATTATTAGGGACGAGCAGATCGCGAGCTTGAGCCTCGACCTGAAGGAAACCGATAGATATGTCCTGCTGAGGGATGCACTCGGGGCTACTAACGCTGAAACTTGGATAGAAAAAGGTCAGCGCCTGACCAACACAGCCAAGTCTCGGTTGGCGCAAGCGAATGCAGACGTGTCGCAGTTGACGTCAGAGTTGGGTGCCGCCAAGCGACGCCTTGATGACGTGGAAGCAAGAATCGCATCGGAAGTAGTCGTTGGCGACGCAGTCTCTCGTCTAAGGGATCTGACCGGGTCTGAAGAAAGCGCAGATGCCCTAATCTCCGTTGCGAGGCGGCGACTTGCCGAACTGCGAGCTGCCGTAGACCAACAAAGGCAACTTGCTGCGAAGCGGGATCAGATAGATGAATTGCGGCACGCACTTCCGGATATGGCAGGTGCGGTCGAGTCTGCTCAGGCGGCTTTGAAAGATGCAGACCACCGCTTGCAAGCAATTTCGCAGGACCTAAGCGGCCATGGTTCCGTAGGTCTCAATAATCAAGCCCGAGACATCGCGACTCTTGCAGCTTTGGCAGGCACGATTGGGCTGACCGATGGGGCGTGTCCTGTTTGCAAGTCGGCACACACTCCCGAGGAATTTGGGCGAAAGATCGAGGAGCTGGCGCAACTTGCTCGGCAATTGGATGCTCGTGCCGCCGAGATCGCGACACTCGAAGAAGAGCGTCGCATGGTGACAGTCGCTAGAGATGCCGCGCAGCTTGTTTTCAATGCGCGTTCAAATGAGCATGCGGCAGCCGTCGCGCAAGTTGATGAATTCGATCGCTTATCGTCGTCGCAAGTCGATTTTGCGGTAGCGAATCTGTATGCCGACCGGGATCTTGCATCGGTGGCTGAGGCGATTGAGCGCGACATGCGCATCCTTGAAACAATGCGCGTTAGCGACGAATTTGAGCGCGCAAAGAAGGAAGCTGCTGTCGTTGACGAGCGTTTGACGCGCGCACAAGAGCGCGCCGGCACGGCTCGTCGGGCGGTCGCGCTCGCCCAGTCTCTCCATGACGCTGCACGCCGCGCCGCTGGAGAGACACTTGATCAAAGGCTTGAGCGCGTACTCCCGCTCATGTCTGAGCTATATCGCCGGCTAAAACCGCATCCACACTGGCGAGACATCGAATACTCGATTCGCGGAGATGTGCGAAAGTTCTTGCGGCTCCAAGTTGGGGAGAATCTGAATCCTCAGTTCATATTTTCGAGCGGACAGCGACGTGCAACCGGCCTTGCGTTTCTACTTTCAGTAAAGCTTTCGCTTGCTTGGAGCAAATGGAAGACCATCATGCTCGACGACCCGGTTCAGCATGTGGATGACTTCCGGACCGTGCACCTTGCGGAAGTAGCTGCTCAGCTTGTTCGCGATGGTCAGCAGGTCATCTGCGCTGTGGAAGATGTTGCCCTCGCTGATCTCCTAAGCAGGCGACTTCCGGTCTTAGAGATGGGCGACGCTAAGAGAATCAGCGTCGCGCCGGACGAGGAGGGAGACTTCAGTATCCAAGCGCAGACATTGTTGTCGCCGCTGCCGCAACATGTGTTTCGGGCTCGCTCGCTAGACAAAGTCGGTTAACAGTGAGCGCAAGGTCGAGTGCTTTTTGTTCATGCCGATGGCACCCGAAAAGCCGCATACCTGAGTCGGTCGGCTGCAACTTCCGTCTGGCGCGTCAGATGTCGGTTTGAGTTGCTCCGTACTTTCTGACCCATTATCGGGCGGCGATCGCCTAAGAGAACAGTCGTGGACTTAGTAGCTTCGTTGGTTTCAGTTTTCTCGGCGCTTTTCACCCGCGTGGTCGGCGACCGGAAAGCTGCGCGCGACGGCGCCCGAAGACGTCTGCCGTGGGCAGCGAATCGAAAGCTCGCTGGCCGGCTGAAGGAAATCATCGATATGGCGAGTTCTAAGGATCGCCGACCCGAGCGTACTGTCGCCCATCTGTGCGAAACGATTCCTGGCCTTTCGCTAGCGTCGATCGAAAGTTTCATGTTCGGAGCGGCAGAGCCGACTCTCGAGCAAGTGCGTGGAATATGCGAAGCGCTAGGCGCGTCGTTCCGATACCTTTGGTTCGGTGACGGACATCCGTTCGCGGCGGACGACGAATATCCTCCTCCCACGCAGGAGTACCTAGGGATATTCCGCGACCACGATGCGAGGTCGATCGTGTTCGTGCGCGGTGATCGTGTACCGCATCCGGCGTACGTGGTCGTGCAATACAACGAGTTTCGATATCGCGTGCTGCCCAGTTACTGGCATGTGAGTAGCATCAACGGGAACGGCGGCGCCAATGCGCTCGTCGAGCTCGCGTCGTTGAGCGAGAACATTTATCGGACGCGAACTTACAAAGCCCGTGGAATTGATGTGCCACTGAGTGTCGCGGAAGACGTCTATCACGGATGCACCCATGCAAGTGCCCTGTGGGCCGCGGGTTGGAAGGCGAGCCACTGGTGGGACGACCTCGCGGACGTTGACCATGCGCGCGCTTGTGCCAAGGAGTACGCGACGCGCTATGACGAAGAGTTCTTTGCTGCGCAGAAACTGATCAAGTGGGCGAGATCGGTGTGAGATGTCCGCCGCGTTCACGTTCCGGGAAAAGGGGGTCAGGTTCCATTTCGCCTCACGCCGCACCCAAGGCTTCGGCAGTGTGGTCCGGGAAAAAGGGGTCAGGTTCCATTTCGCCTCACGCCGCACCCAAGGCTTCGGCGGCGTGGTCCGCTGGCGACGCAAACCGCCGAGGCGCCGAAGCAGGGGTCGGGTTGGACTTCTCGAAGTGGAAGCAGTAACAGGTTCACAGAGGCACGAAAACCAATGACCACAAGTGACAACGAAGTTCCGAAGCGTCGCGAATCCGCGCCCGCGCCCTGGCCTCCCCTTCTCGAGAAGGGTGACCCGAACGTGTGGGGCAGGGCGCACACGACCATCCTGCTGAAGGCCGTGGAGCGCAACGACGTGGAGCTCGTCACGCGCATTCTGGCGAGCGAGCTCTGGTCGTCGAAGGAAGGCGGGTTCGCGTACCTGCCTGCAGTCATCCCTCTCGCCCATTCGGGAGCCATGGTGCGCTTGCTGGTGCAGCACGGCGCCGATATCGAGGCGGCCAACAGCGATGGCAAGACGTGCTTCGCGCTTATGACCGCCAAGGACGGGCGCGCCAAGGACCGGATAGGAACCGTTCGAGCCTTGCTCGAGTCAGGCTTGAAGGTGAGGACCCACGACAGCGCGGAACCGTGGCAGGGCTGGTCGCGCATCCGTGCATTGCGCAGCGATCTACCGGGCTGGGAGGAGCTGGGCGACATGTTCCTTGCCGCGGGTGAGGACATCAACGCAACCATCGGCGAGCCCAAGCGCTACGGGACGGCTCTGCACCAGGCGGTCAGGAACTGCGATAAGCCGTTGGTTGCGTGGCTCCTGAAGAATGGAGCGGATACGCAGAAGAAAGACAGCGAAGGGCGGATCCCCGCCAACATCATCCACGAGCGCCGCCGGAGTGGCCTGGCGATGAATCTCGTCGGCTCGTTCAAGCAGGACACCGCGGACATCGAAGCGATGTTGAACAAGCACGAGTACGACAAGACACACGGGCCGAAAGGGAACGGACGTAGTTGATACGCCGGGAAAAGTGGTGAGCTCCCATTTCGCCTCGCGCTGAAGCGTCGACTTCCGGTCAAGTGGGATCAAGTGTCACTTATCGAGGCCGAAGCACGGGCCTTGACCAGGTTGGCTACCCGCTGCCGACTGGACGCGCGAGGCTCATTCCCTCGTCGATGACGCTTCGAGCTTCAACGTCGGGGCAAAAAAGCCGCACGCGCCACGCTCGACGCCTCATCGATGACGTTTGCAGGGTGACCGTCGAGACCCAACGCCTCACGCATGGCACTCAAAGCCTCATGGATGGCGAAAATAGCGCCACGCATGAGCTCTGGAACCTCAACGGTGGCGAAAAAAGCGTCACCGCTGAAGCGAAAAGCCCGACGGACGAGACTTTGTGCCTCACCCGCCGGGCTCGAAGGCTCAACGTTGCCGTGGCTAGCGGATAGCAACCCGCATCCGGGTCGACCGCAGTGTCGACTACCGCACCGAGCGCTCCACGATGATGCGCTCGGCCAGCCACTGGTTGGCACCGACCTGGCGTGCCTGCACGCGCACCTGGTCACCGCGCTCCAGATCCTCGGGGCGATACGCGCGGCCCTGGTATTCCACGCTGGTCCGCGCGTCGTACACCACCTGCACGGCGCCGCCGTACCCGCCGCCATCGAGACGGATCGTGCGCGTGCGCGTATCGACGAACGTCACGGCGCCACGAAGGTCCGCGCCGGGGCCGTAGGCGTTGCCGCCGTACGCACCGCCGGCGTTGCCGTTTCCGCTGCTGTAACCGCCCTCGCGCACGTTGCGCACCACTTCGATGTCGCGCACATAGAGCTCGTTGCCGGACGGCACCGCATCGAAGCGGATGACGTCGCCGCGCTCGAGCCCACCCACGTCGGCCGCGCGGCCCTGGTAGGTCAGCCGCGTGCGCGCGTCGAAGCGCAACTCCATCGGCACGTCGCGTCCGGTGCGCGGGTCCTGCGCGACCACGGCCAATCGACCCGAGCGCGGATCGACGCCCTGCACCACGCCTTCGGTCGGCGCGCCGTACTGCGACGGATATTGCTGCGACGGATAGCCCGCGGGTTCCCCGTAACCACCGTCGGCGCCATAGCCACCGGGCGTGACGCAACCGCTGAGCAGCAGCACTGCACCGGTCGCAAGGGCGACGCCGAAACTGCGAACGGTCGGTTCCATGGAAAGCTCACTGGTATGCGGAGCTTCTATATGTGCCGGCGGCCGTGAAGGGGTGATGGAAACCGGACAGATGGGTCAGGTTCCATTCGGAGAGGCGGAAGCGCGAGGCCGTAACCAGGCCGGCTGATCGCCGCTGAGTGGATGCACGAAGCTCAGCCCTCGCAGTTAGCAAGAACGGAGTCGCACGCGCTGTAGCATCACCGCGGGGAACACGCGACGGCAGGACGCATATGCGATGGGGATGGGGGGTAGCCGTTGCCGCGGGGGTCGCGGTGACGTTGATGGTGGCGACGCATCATTCGCACGTGGCGGGCACACCCGCGAAGCCCGATGTCACGGTGCTCGATGGGGTCGTCTCGGCGGGGGCGGCGTATGTCGTCGCGCTTGATCGCGAGGGACGCGTGTATGGCTGGGGCGACGGCGGTGATCCAAACGTCGCGCGCAAACTGAGCCGCTCGGATCGTCCGCGTCAACTGATGGACGGAGCGGGGTACCGCACGGTGATTGCCGGCCACGACAGCGTGCACGCGCTGGACGCGAGCGGACGGCTGTGGCGCGCGGACTTGAAGTCCATCTGGGCCAGCCCGGGCGCGCCGACAGCGCCGTTCGCGCTTTTCCCCGACCGGGCATGGCGTCGGTTGGGTGAGTCCTCGGGCATCGTCGCCGGCGTCGCGCGCGACGGCAGCCTCTGGTACTGGTTCGATCGCGACGTCGCGTCCGCGTTCGAACGCCGCACCGGCGCCGAGACCATCGCGGTCCAGCCTCGCCCGCTGATGCGTGGCACGCGTTTCGTCGACGTCTGCCTGCGCGGCGTCTATCTCCACGCTGTCGACGAGGATGGGGGGCTGTGGCGCAGCGACGCGCTCAGCCCCTACGGCGCCGACGACGGTAGCGCGCTGCAAGGCGAACGTAGTGAGCTGCAACACATCGATGCGTCCGCGCGGCTCGAGCACGTCTACTGTCGCGAGAACGCAAGCCAGGTTCTCGCACTCGATTCCACGGGGCGCCTGCACGGCTACGGGATGAACACCTTTGGCGAACTCGGCACCGGCGATGCCGAATACCGTCGCCCGCCCGGTGCGCCGCAGGCGACGCGGCTGCAACCGCTGTCGGACAAACGCTGGGCTGCCGTCGCGGTCGCGCCGGGCTTCTCGCTCGGCATCGCAGCCGACGGTTCACTCTGGGGCTGGGGTCGCAATAACGACCACGAACTCGGCATCCGCCACGGCGAGCCGAAGGCGCCCGCACTGATCGATGGCGCGCACCAGTGGGTGTCCGTAGTCGCCACCTACGGCGGCGGAATCGCGCTGACCGCCGACGGAAAACTGTTTGGCTGGGGCGCGAATGCCTCCGGCGAACTCGGCGATGGCGGCGTCGCCAGCAGGCACGAGGAACCCGCGCCGGTGCTGACCCATACGCAGTTCGGAGGCCCCGATGCACACCCATGAACTCCACCCACGACTCGCGCGTTCGATGGTCCGCGCCGCGCTATACGTCGTGCTGCTGGGCGGCGTGGCCGCATGCACGCGCTCGGTGCCCAGCGCGCAGGAAGCCGCCATCCGGTCGATCGTCGACGAAGGCTTCGTCGCCAACGAACCGCTGTGCATCGCGGCCGGCCCGTTCCCCCTCGATTCCGCCGCCGTAAGAGGGACATGCGACAAGTGCCAGGCACTCTACGAACAGGGCTTCCTGGCACGCACGATCTCGGGCGACGACAGCTTCGGCAGCGTCAGCTACGACCTCACCGACCTCGGCCGCCGCGTCTATCGAACGAAGGCCGACGCGGCGCTGCTCGCGCTCGTCCGCCGCCGCCTGAAAGTAAACGGGCGTCCCGGCGAGACGCCCGACATGGACGCACTCGCCAAGCCGCGCATGTGCTTCGGCCAGACGCGTTTCCACGCCGTCGTCGATTCGCTCGCGCCGGTGACGATGGGCGCGTATCGCGTATTCAGCGTCAAGGTCGTCAACGAAGCGCGGGATACGAGCGGCCTGCTGTTCGACCCTCGCACCCGCGCGCTGGGCCTGCCGCTCCCCGAAGTGCCGAAGCCCGGCAAGCCCGCGCTGTATCCGCCGGGCGTCATGTCGTTCGACATCAATCCGGACGGTTCGCTCGATACGGACGACATGCGTTACGGGCGATGGGTGAACGAGCCTTGATGCACCCGATGCACGGCGCTGCCGAGGACTACCAGGTCATGAACTTGCAGGTCGATGGCTTGTCGTGGAACTCGGCGCTACCGCGTGCCAGCTCCGCGCCGGATTCATCGCTCGCCACCACCCGGCACTGCACGTCTCTCACGCCCGTGGCCACTACCTCGAAGCGGTAGGTCACGCGCTGCCCTTCCTTCAGGCGGCCGGCGAACGGGACGCTGCACGAACCCGTCGCGGATCCCACGGCCTGCCAATCGGACTTCGCGCCGAATTCGCGACCGGCCGCGACCGGTTGCCACGCCCCGCCGTTGGGAACCAACTGCGTGCGGTCGCACTCGCTCGTGGCCGACGGGTGGGAGAGCCAGGCGTAGATCAGCGATGGAACGACAGTGGTCGCCGCACCGGGCTCGCCCCGGTTGTCGATGAAGCGCACGTAGGCATACGGTCCGGTCACGGGCCCACCCGACTTGCAGCTCGCGAGGCACAGCAACGCGGCGGCGGCCAGGCCGAGGGAGCGCACACTGACGAGGAGCGAGCGCTGGCAAGCGGTGCCGAACAAATTCATGGTCTTCCCTGATTGATGGGGCGAGGTGCCCCCGCGCACGGTAACAGGCGGCCGTGGGTCACGCGCCAATTCCTCTGACAACTGACAGGCGTCAACGCCGCACGACGCCCGCTACGGCATGCTGGCGGTATGCATACCAAACCCGTCGCGCCTGCATGCGAGCGCAACCGTGATCCCATCCTCGCAGTGCTGCGCAGGCATTTCGCCGACCGCGGCAGCGTGCTCGAGGTGGGCAGCGGTACGGGGCAGCACGCCGTGCACTTCGCTACGGCGATGCCCGCGTTGTCGTGGCAGTGCACCGATCTGGCGCCGCGGTTGCCGGGAATCCGTCAGTGGCTGGATGACGCCGGCCTGCCGAACACACCCGCGCCGATCGCGCTCGACGTCTGCGGGCCGTGGCCGAAGGGCCCCTACGACGCGGTGTTCAGCGCCAACATCCTGCACATCGTGGGATGGCCCGAGGTGGAAGCATTCTTCGCCGGGGTCGGGCGGGTGCTTGGCGCTGCCGGCGTGCTCGCCGTGTACGGCCCGTTCAATGCGAACGGGAACTACACGAGCACCAGCAACCGCGACTTCGACGCCTGGCTGAAGGCGCGCGATCCGCGTTCCGGGATACGCGATGTCGAAGCGGTCCAGGCGCTGGCCGCGCAGGCTGGCCTGCATGCGGTCGATGATGTCGCCATGCCGGCGAACAACCGCTGCCTGGTGTGGCGACGGGGCTGACGCGTTCTGCGGACGTCCGCCACAACCAGCACAACCAGGGTCAGGTTCCATTCCCGCAACTGCATCTATCCGCCGCCCGTTCCGGCGCGCGAGAATGCGGGCAGACCGCCGCGGCATCACGCCGCACCTCAACCCAGGATGCCCTCTTCGCCCATGGCCTTCTCGACTTCGCGCACCCGCGTCCGCACCGCCGCGCGCGTCGCGTGCGTCACCGTTGCGCTCACCCTTGGCATCGCTACCGCGCAATCCGCCACGCCGCGCGCGGCTGCGCGTGCAGAACCGTCGCCCGTCGTACTCGAACGCATCGCCCAGTACAAGATCGGCGTGGCCACGTACGGCGCCACGACCGTCCTGCTCAACGCCGAGCTCGAGAAGATCCGACCCACCGTCGAGCAGAACGAGTCGGCGCGTGCCTGCTACAACGCGCGGATGCCAGCGATCGACACGCTCGTCGCCAATGCCCGCGCCGCCCAGGCCGTGCCGACGTCGGGGCATTCCTGCAACGAACGTTCGCCCGACTCCTGCTGGGTGCCGGTGTTCGACCGCGCCGACGCGGCCGTCGAGAAGGTGACCGAACAGGCGCGGCAAATCACGGCGCAACTCGCGCAGTGCCGGCAGCCCGGCGCGTAGCCCGAGGCTGACGCGACCTGCGAGGAACGGGGTCGGCTTCCATTTCGGGATTCCGGGATGGTCATCTGCTACCCCACCGGGCGGCGACGTGGTCACAGCTGTGTGCCGTCCGGTGCAGTGCGATCATCCGCCGTCGCACTCGCGAATCCGCCTGATGCAAATCCCCCTCTACCAGCTCGACGCCTTCACCACTCGGCGCCTGTCGGGAAACCCCGCGGCAGTGATGCTGCTGGACGACTTCCTCGACGACACGCTGATGCAGGCGATCGCCGCCGAGAACAACCTGTCGGAAACCGCGTTCCTCGTGCGGCACGGCGATGTCTACCGCCTGCGCTGGTTCACGCCGGCCGTCGAGGTGCCGCTGTGCGGGCACGCGACGCTGGCGAGCGCGGCCGTGGTGATGGAACGGCTCGAACGCGGGCGCGACGCGGTCACCTTCCACACGGCGAGCGGCGCGTTGAAGGTGGCACGCACCGCGGCGGGCTATCGAATGGATTTTCCTGCGCGCCATGCGGTGCAGGTCGAGATACCCGTGGGCCTGGTGCAGGCGCTGGGCGTCGAGCCGGTCGAAGTGCACGCCGATCCCTTCAACTATGTCGTGCTGCTCGACAGCGCGCAGCGCGTGCGCGAACTGGCGCCCGACATCGCCGCCTTCATGGCGCTCGACCGCAGCGGCGTGGTCATCACCGCCGTGGGCGACGCACCTTACGACTTCACCAGTCGCTACTTCGCACCGCGCAAGGGCGTGCCGGAGGACCCGGTGACCGGCGGCGCGCACTGCGGCCTTGCGCCGTTCTGGGCGGCGCGCCTGGGCAAGCACGAGTTCCGCGCGTGGCAGGCGTCGCGACGCGGCGGCGAGATCGTCTGCCGCCCGGCCGGCGACCGCGTAGAACTCGAGGGCAGCTGCGTGTTCTATCTCGAGGGTTGCGTGATGCTTTGATGGGTCAGCGCTTCGTCTTCCGGCGTTGGCACGACTGATCGTTGAAGCTCATCGGTGAGCCGATCGCGGCGCGTTCCATTTTCCGCTGCAGCCGCGCCTCGCGAATACGCGGGACACGGTGCATTTTCGATTGCTGCTCGGCGCGCGCTAACGGAAATTGCAACTCGTGCCCGCCCACATCGCGGTGATGTGCGCGGTGGGCGCCTTGCCATCGAGCACGCCGAACAGCCCACCAGCCGCGAACTCCTGGCCGAGTGTGGTTGCCTGCGTCTTCGCCGTGTAGGCCGATTCCAATTCGTGGCGCGTGCTGCCGACGCCGACGCCCGCCATCGTCGCGAGTGCACTCTTGCGCGTGCCGTCGCGCGGAGCGGATGCGCTCCAGCCGACGAAGCGATCGTTCTGCATCACCACCGTCAGGCCGCTCGGCCACATCGCCATGTCCAGCGGCCCGGCGCCGCATTCTTCGTTGCGGCCGCGCTCGGGCGCGGCGCCGTACACGCGCGTCACGGCGTCGACCGCCTGCGTGGCCGGCACGTCGAACAGCAGGTGTCGCACGCTGCCGCGGTCGGACACGAAATCGAGGCCTTCGCCGGACAGGGCGACGTGGACTGACCCGGTTGCCGACATCACTAAGCAATATGTCGACTACATCGGCGGCATGCACGAGATGCGCTTCGAGCTGGCCGCCGATTACCT
>NZ_VTRV01000270.1 GCF_008274655.1 Cognatilysobacter lacus
GTCGGCATCGTGATCGATGTAGACGCGCGCCGAGCCTCTTCCGCGGCACGCTGCGCTGCCTGACGCGCGGCGCGCGCAGCCGCCGGGTCCTCCACGACGGCCGCCGCCGGATTGAGCGTGCTGTTGCGGATCCGCTCGGCCTGCGCCTGGTTGGCCAGCTGGTTGAGCGGCAGGTAGTCGCTGCGAAAGTTGAGTTCGACCGAGGAGTTGAGGTCGAGGTCGGTATTCATTTCCTCGGTCGACTGCGTGCGCTGGGTGGACACGTAACCAATCGTGTTCTCGATCTCGGCGCTGGCACCCCAGGGGCCGGCGCCGAAACTGCCGCCGGCCTTGATGCGGTTCTGCACGCTGGTCTGGCTGGCCTGGTCCTGGTTCGCGGCGCTACGCGTGTCGATGTGGAAGCGCATGGCCGCATTGATCTTGCCGCTGTCGACGACGATGCGCTGCATGCCCATCATCACCATCGTCGCGAGCATCTGCTGGCGCTGCCGGGCCAGTTGCCGACGTGCGATGGGCACCAGTTGTTCGGGCCCGCTCGCCTCCAGCGGATCTTCCGGCGCCATTCCGAGCGTCGCCCTGATCACCTCGGGCGGCGGCATCGAAGCACCGCTGCGCAGGCGCAGCCGGATGTTCGCGATCTCCTCCGGATCAGGCGTTTCACCCGGTTCGATTTCCGGCGCGTCGTATTCGATCGATTCCGGAAAATGGTCCGCGAGCCACTGGCGCACGCGCATGAGGCCGAACTGCCCGCCCTCGAAGCCCTCAGCCGATGCCGACACCGCGTTGAGCAGGTTCACGTACTGCTGCATCTGCGCCTGGTTGGAATCGAGCATCGCGCGGAACACGCCGTTGATGAGGTCGGTCACGAAACGTGGAAACGACACCGCGTTGAGCACGTTCTGTGTCGTCGATGCGATGCGGTCGGCCGCAGCGCCGAATTCCGGCTGCGACTGCGCGCGGGCCAGCGGCGCCGATCGCTGCGAAGGCTCGATGGCGGCATGCGCGTCGCCTTCTTCCTCGATCAGGCGCGCAGCCAGCGTCGATACACGCACCATCGCGTGAGCCAGCGCTTTCCGGTCGGTGTGCGCGAGCGCCTGGTACCCCGGTGCCTGCTCCAGCACGTCGCGAACCGCGCCGCGTATCCACGTCGGCGGTGCGGACGGGTGCATCGCCTGCGCGGCTGGGAACCCGTCCGGCTGCG
>NZ_VTRV01000271.1 GCF_008274655.1 Cognatilysobacter lacus
CGCGCGTGCACGCGGAGATCGCGATCGCGACCCAGCAGGGCCGGCTGCGCACGACGCTCGACCGGATGAAGCTGCGCATGCCCGCCGCAGCGCTGCCCGATGGCGGCGAATACCGCCGGCTGGTCGCATCCGACCGCTACCTCGCCAGCGTGCTGCGCCATGCGCACGACGCCATCGTGTCGCTCGATCCGGACGGCTTTCCGGCTTCATGGAACCGCGGCGCGGAGTTGCTGTTCGGCCTGAACTTCGAGCAGGTACGGCGCGTTCCGTTCGCGTCGCTGTTCCGCAACACCGATGCGGCCGAGTCGGCGCTCGGTGCCGCGTTGTCGGGCTCGTTCTGCATGATCGGCCTGGAGGTGGCGCGCGGCGACGACGCCCGCTACCTCGACGCGAACTTCGGCGCGTTGCGCGACGACGGACAAGCCGTGATCGGCGCGGTCGCGATCCTGCGCGATATCACCGAGCGCCACCGCGCCGAGGAAGAGCTGCGCGCCACGTCGCGGCACAAGGACGAGTTCCTGGCGATGCTGGCGCACGAGCTGCGCAACCCGCTGGCACCTATCAGAAGTGCGGCGCAGATCCTCGGGATGCTCCCGCATCCGGACCCGCGAGGCATGCATGCCATCGAGATCATCGGGCGGCAGGCCGAACACATGACGGGCCTCATCGACGATCTGCTCGACGTCGCCCGCGTCACCCGCGGCACGTTCGCGCTGGATCGCGAGATCCTCGCCATCGGCGAGGTGGTGCACGACGCCGTCGAGCAGGCACGCACGCTGATCGAAGCGCGCCACCACGCGTTGCACATCGAACTGCCGCTGACGGAGCTGCACGTGCGCGGCGACCGCAAGCGGCTGACGCAGGTCGTGGCCAACCTGCTGGTAAACGCCGCCAAGTACACGCCGGACGGCGGCTCGATCACGCTGTCGGTGGCGGGCGACGATAGACACGTCGACCTGGCTGTCGTCGACACCGGCATCGGCATGTCGCCCGAGCTGGTCGACCGCGCGTTCGAACTGTTCGTGCAGGCCGAGCGCTCGCCCGACCGCGCCGAAGGCGGGCTGGGCATCGGGCTGTCACTGGTGCGATCGCTCGTGGCCATGCACGGCGGGCAGGTGGCGGCGCGCAGCGAGGGCC